>NZ_JBSGTG010000011.1:8248-227095 GCF_053607285.1 Streptomyces sp. NPDC055140
ATGCCGGCGCCGACGGCACTCATCTTGTGGCGGCTTCGGGACCTTGCCGCGGTGTGCGGGGGGGCTTTTATGGGCGTACTTATCGTTAACTGACATGGGGGGCGGCACCCGACGGCGCCCCCCCACAACTACGGTGCTTCAGGCGTCACTTGACGTTGACCGCGGCCCACGCCCGGTCGACCGCCTTGTACTCCGCCGAGTCGGCGCCGTACAGGTCGGACGCCGCGCTCAGCGTGCCCTTGCGCGCGTTGGCGTAGTCCGTGTTCGTCGTGAAGTACGACGTCAGGGCCTTGAACCAGATCTGCTCGGCCTTGGCGCGGCCGATGCCCGCGGCCGGCTGGCCGTCCGCGGTCGGGGAGTCGTACGAGACCCCGTTGATCTCCTTCTTCCCGCTGCCCTCCGACAGCAGGTAGAAGAAGTGGTTCGCGATGCCCGACGAGTAGTGCACGTCGACGTTGCCCGCGCCGCTCTTCCAGTTGTCCAGGGACGCGCCGTCCTTGCTCGGCTTGTCCATGTAGCGCAGCGGGGAGCCGTCGCCGTTGATGTCGATCTTCTCGCCGATGAGGTAGTCACCGACGTCCTTGGCGTTGTTCGCGTGGAACTCGACCGCGGTGCCGAAGATGTCGGACGTGGCCTCGTTCAGACCGCCGGACTCACCGCTGTAGATGAGGCCAGCGGTCGCCGCGGTGACGCCGTGCGACATCTCGTGGCCCGCCACGTCGATCGACGTCAGGGGCTTCTTGTTGCCCTCGCCGTCGCCGTACGTCATGCAGAAGCAGCTGTCGTCCCAGAACGCGTTGACGTACGCGTTGCCGTAGTGGACCCGCGAGTACGCGCCCTTGCCGTCGCCGTTGATGCCGCTGCGGCCTTGGACGTCCTTGTAGTAGTCCCACGTCACCTGCGCGCCGTAGGCGGCGTCGACCCCGGCCGTGGCCGCGTCGTTGGTGGTGCCGTCGCCCCACTTGTCGTCCGCGTCGGTGAACAGCGTGCCCTTGCCGGACGACCCGTGCTTGAGGTCGTACGTGCTGTGGCCGCCGCGCTCCGCGTCCGTGAGGGCGTACGAGGAGCCGGACTTGGTGGATCCGACCGTCACGCTGCCGCTGTACTGGCTCTCGCCGGCACCGGTGTGGATCGCGTCCCACTCGAAGATCTTCTTGCCGGTCGCGGCGTCCGTGACGACGTGCAGCTTGCGCGGCGTGCCGTCCTTCTGCGTGCCGGTGACGACCTTCTCGTAGGCGAGGCGCGGGGTGCCCGACGCTGCCCAGACCACCTTGCGGGCGCCCTCGGGGGCGGCCTTGAGGGAGGCGGAGGCCGTCGTCACTGCGATTCTCTTCGAGGTCGCGCGGGTGACGCCCTCGGACTTGCCGGCCTTGGACTCGTGGACGACCAGGTCGCCGCCGAGGACCGGGAGTCCGTCGTAGGTGCGCTCGTAGCGGGTGTGCGTCGTGCCGTCGCGGTCCTTGACCACGTCACGGACCGCGAGCTTCTCCTTGGAGCCGAGCTTCAGCTCCTTCGCCGTCTCCGCCTTCTTCGCGTCGGCGTCCTGGAGGAGGCCGGCGCGGGCGGCGCCCGAGAGCTTCATGGGCGCGCCGCCCGGCGTCGCGTCGGCCACGGGCTGCGCGGACGCGCCGGTGGTCATTCCGGCGGTCAGCAGGGCTCCGGCGGCAACGGCGGTGGCTATGGCCAGAGTCGAACGCTTCTTGGCGAAGCGCGATATGTGGGGGGTCACGCAAGCTCCTTGTGTGTGGGGTAAGAGAGCTGTGTGGTGCTGAACTGAATGGTGCTTAGCTGTGTGGTGCGTGTGGTGCGTGGGGGAAGCGTGCCAGTTGAGGCTTGTACATGTCAGGAGGGCGATCACAGGTTGGCCGGAAATCGTCCGTTGAGCGATGTCTCTTGTACGTATTGCGAACGGAACATGAACGGGCGCGCCGTCCCGGGGAGTTCACTCACCCGGGGCGACGCGCCCAGACCGTGCGGGCCGAACAGCTCTCGATCGGCCTTGGGTTACCGCTGCGTGCGGTTTACGGGAAGGTGAGCTTCCAGCTGTTGATGTAGCCGGTGTCCTGCGCGGCCACGTCCTGGACCTTCAGCTTCCAGGTGCCGTTGGCCACCTCGGAGGACGCGTTGACCGTGTAGGTCGCGTTGACGTTGTCCGCCGAGTCGCTGCCGCTGGAGTTCTTCAGGCGGTACGTGGACCCGTCCGGGGCCACCAGGTCGACGACCAGGTCACCGCGCCAGGTGTGCACGATGTCCACGGCGACCGAGAGGTTGCTCGGCGCGTTGCCCGTACGGCCGGTCACGGCGATCGACGAGGTGACCGCAGCGCCGGCGTCCGGTATCGCGACGTCGGTCGTGTTCTCGAACGACGTACCGCCACCGCCGCCACCGGAGCGCGAGCCGACGGCTATGCCGGCCCAGGCGTCCTGCACGGCCTTGTACTCGGTGCTCGTGGTGCCGTAGAGCTCACCGGCGACCGCGAGCGTGCCGGTGCGCGCGGCCGCGTAGTTCGTGGTCGAGGTGAACTTCGTGGTGAGCGCCTTGAACCAGATCAGCTCGGCCTTGGCGCGGCCTATGCCGGTGACTGGAAGACCGTCCGCCGTCGGCGAGTTGTAGCTGACGCCGTTGATGACCTTGGCGCCGCTGCCCTCGCTGAGCAGGTAGAAGAAGTGGTTGGCCGGACCTGACGAGTAGTGCACGTCGAGGCCGCCGAGACCGGAGTACCAGTTGTCCGCGGACCCGCCGTCCTTGCTCGGCTTGTCCATGTAGCGCAGCGGGGTGCCGTCGCCGTTGATGTCGATCTTCTCGCCGATGAGGTAGTCGCCGACGTCGGAGGAGTTGTTGGCGTAGAACTCGACCGCGGTACCGAAGATGTCGGAGGTGGCCTCGTTGAGACCGCCCGACTCGCCGCTGTAGTTGAGACCGGCCGTCGCGGCGGTGACGCCGTGCGTCATCTCGTGGCCCGCCACGTCGATCGACGTCAGCGGGTGCAGGTTGCTGCTGCCGTCGCCGTACGTCATGCAGAAGCAGCTGTCGTCCCAGAACGCGTTGACGTACGCGTTGCCGTAGTGGACCCGCGAGTACGCGGCGACACCGTCGCCGTTGATGCCGGTGCGGCCCTGCACGTTCTTGTAGTAGTCCCAGGTCTCCGCCGCGCCGTAGTGCGCGTCCGCGGCCGCGGTCTCGGTGTTCGAGGCGCTGCCGTTGCCCCACACGTCGTCCGCGCCCGAGTAGAGCGTCCCGGTGCCGGACGAGCCGTGGTTCAGGTTGTACGTCTTGTGCCCGCCGCGCCCGGTGTCGTTGAGCGTGTACGACGATCCGGACAGGGCCGTGCCGAGCGTCACGCTGCCGCTGTACTGCGTGTTGCCCGTGCCGTTCTCGATGCCCTGCCACTCGTACAGCTTCTTGCCGGTCGCAGCGTCGGTGACGACGTGCAGCTGGTTCGGCGTGCCGTCTTCCTGAAGACCGCCGACCACGGTCTCGTACGCGAGGGTCGGCTTGCCCTGCGCCATCCACACGACCTTGCGCGGCGCGCGGTCCGCCCCGGTCTTCTTCGACCCGTCGGCCGCCGCGGCCTTGACCGCCTGCCGCTCCGCGGTGGCCGGCTTGACCGCCGCGGTGGTGGCGACGCCCTTGAGGGCCGACTTCGCGGCGCGCGTCACGCCCTCGGTCTTCCCGGACTTGGCGGTGTCGACGACCATGTCGCCGCCGAGGACGGGCAGTCCGTCGTAGGTGCGCTCGTAGCGGGTGTGCGTCGTGCCGTCACGGTCCTGGAGGACGTCCCGTACGACGAGCTTCTCCTTGGCGCCGAGGCCGAGGTCCTTGGCGGTGTCCGCCTTGGTGGAGTTGGCCTCGCGCAGCAGCTCCGCGCGCTTGGCGGGGGAGAGCTTCACGGGGAGGGCGCCGGGGTCGGCGCCCTTCGCGACGGCCTTGGCGGCCGCCGCGGCCGGCTGGACGTCCGCCGAGGCCGTGGCGCCCGCCTGGACGGCGCCGGCGAGCAGGGCGGTGGCTGCCGCGAGCGCGCCGTAGGCGGTCGCTCGCTTGCGGGAGGCGGATCTGTGGGAGGTGTCGGACGATCTCAAGGCTGACTCCTTCTGCGGGCCGCGGATCGCACGGCCGGGGAAGACCGGACGGCGAATGACCGTCCGGGCAGAACAAGGCAGAACAAGGCAGAGCAGCGCTGTGCAGGGCGGTGCGAGGTGGAACTGCGAAGCCGGGCACAACTGGGCACATCTGGGCACAACAGGTCGTGCTGCAGTTCACGAACGGGACTCGCCAGTTCGGCTGTGGGACAGCTGAGCGAGGCCGAGGGAAGAGTGGCAGCAGAGAGCGTTGTCTGTCAGGAGCGCGTCATTATGTTGGCCGGAAATGGTTCGTTGCCCGGATGTTCACGTTCGATATACGGAGCTGTCGCCCGGGCGCGGAGGGGTCGCGTCCGGGCCGCGGCTCAGCCGACCACGCTCTCCCGCCAGGCACGATGCAGATCGGCGAACGCTCCTGTACCGCAGATCAGTTGGTCCGGTGTGCCGTCCTCGGCGATCCGCCCGTGTTCCATGACCAGAACGCGGTCGGCGATCTCCACCGTCGACAGCCGGTGCGCGATGACGACCGCGGTACGGCCGCGCAGCACCGTGTGCATCGCGCGCTGCACCGCCCGCTCGCCGGGGATGTCCAGAGAGCTCGTCGCCTCGTCGAGGATCAGGACCGCCGGGTCGGCGAGCAGCGCGCGTGCGAACGCGACCAGCTGTCGTTGCCCGGCCGAAATTCGACCCCCGCGTTTGCGCACATCCGTGTCGTAGCCGTCGGGGAGTGCCGTGATGAAGTCATGCGCGCCGATCGCCTTCGCCGCGCGCTCGATCTCCTCGCGGCTCGCCTCGGGCCGGCCGATCGCGATGTTCTCGGCGACCGTGCCGGAGAACAGGAACGCCTCCTGCGTCACCATCACCACACCCCGCCGCAGCTCGGCCGTGCCCAGGTCGCGCAGGTCGACGCCGTCGAGCAGGACCCGGCCCGCCGAGGGGTCGTAGAAGCGGGCCAGGAGCTTGGCCAGCGTCGACTTCCCGGCGCCCGTGGAGCCGACCACGGCGACCGTCTGTCCCGCGGGCAGCGTGAGGTCGAAGCGGGGGAGCACCTCGCCGCCTGTGCGGTAGCCGAAGGAGACCTGGTCGAAGACGACCTCGCGGCCGGGACGGTCGTCGGCGAGCTCGGGCAGATCGCGCGGCGACGACGGCTCCGGCACGGTCGGCGTCTGGTGCAGCAGCCCCGCGATCTTCCGTAGTGAAGCAGCCGCGGACTCATAGGAGTTGAGGAACATCGCGAGCCGGTCGATGGGGTCGTACAGACGGCGGATGAACAGCACGGCGGCCGCCAGGACGCCCAGTTCGAGTGTGCCGTCGGCGACACGGTAGGCGCCCCACAGGACCATTCCGGCCACCGCGGTGTTCGCGAGGAGGCGGGAGCCGACGACGTAGCGCGCCATCTCGAGCATCGCGTCACCGTTGACCCGCTCGTGACGGTGGTTCAGCCCGGCGAAGTCCGCGTCGTTGGCGCGCTCGCGGCGGAAGGCGCGCACCGGCCTGATCCCGTTCATCGTCTCGGCGAACTTCACGATGACGCGCGCGATCGCCGACGACCGCTCCGCGTACACCCGGGCCGCGCGCCGCCGGTACAGCTGGATGAGGACGGCGAGCGGCAGGAACGACAGGGCGGCCACGGCGCCGATGCCGACGTCGAGCCAGAGCAGCATCGCCGTGATGTACACGGAGGCCAGGATGATGTTGATGAGTTCCTGGAGCCCCTCGGCGAGCAGCTCGCGCAGGGACTCGACGTCCGTCGTCGCGCGGGAGATGAGCCGCCCGGACGTGTAACGGTCGTGGAAGTCGACGCTGAGTGCCTGCGCGTGCCGGAAGATCCGGCCGCGCAGATCGAGCAGCACGTTCTGGTTCACCCGCGCCGACACCTGCACGAACGCGAACTGGAAGAGGCTGGAGCAGGACGCCGCCAGGAGATAGCCGACCGCCACCGCGATCAGCGGACCGTGGTCACTCGCGCGGAAGGCGGGCACCGCGCTGTCGATGGCGTACGCGACGAGCAGCGGCCCCGCCTGCACGGCGGCCTGCTGGAGCAGCAGACACAGCACGGCCAGCCACACCGTGCGCCGGCTCGGCGCGAGCAGGGAGCGCAGCAACGCGCCGGTCGCGCCCTTGGGGGTGGGCAGGTCGTCCTGGTCGAAGGGGTCGCCGGGGGAGGGGGGCCGCAGTTCCTCGCCGTCCTCGGCGGCCGGATCCTGCGGCGTACGGTCCGGCTTGGTCGTCGTGGTCATCGCGTGCCCTTCCCCTCCGGCCCGTGTGGCCCGTCGTCTTCCTTCTCCAGGTCCGCACCGGACATGAGATGCCGGTACTCGGCGTTCGCGCGCAGCAGTTCCTGGTGCGTGCCCACGGCGGTGATCCGCCCGCCCGACAGGAGGGCGACGCGGTCGGCGAGCAGCACCGTCGACGGCCGGTGCGCGACGACGAGCGCCGTGCTCGCGGCGAGCACCTCCCGCAGGGCCGCCTCCACCAGGGCCTCCGTGTGCACGTCGAGCGCGGACAGCGGATCGTCGAGCACGAGGAAGCGCGGGCTCCCCACGACCGCGCGGGCGAGCGCGAGCCGCTGCCGCTGCCCGCCGGAGAGACTGAGCCCCTGCTCGCCGACCTGCGTACCGGCCGCGTCCGGCAGCGCCTTCACGAACCCGGCCTGCGCGACGCCGAGCGCCCGGTCGAGCTGCGCGGCGTCCGCTTCGACCGCACCCATCAGCACGTTCTCCGCGACGGAGGCCGAGAACAGCGTCGGCTCCTCGAAGGCCACGGAGACGAGGGTGCGCAACTCCTCGCGCTCCATGGATCCGATGTCCCGCCCGTCGAGCGTGATCCGCCCGCCGGTGAGCTCGTGCAGCCGGGGCACGAGCGCGGTCAGGGTCGTCTTGCCGCTGCCGGTCGCCCCGACGAGCGCCATGGTCTCCCCGGACCGCACATGCAGATCGATCCGCTCCAGGACGGGCTCGGACGCGTCGGGTGCGTCCGGGTACCGGAAGCGGACCCCTTCGAACCGCAGCCCGCCCGCACCGTCTTCCGCCGCGGGGGCGCCTGCTGCCGGGACCCCCTCGCTCTCCTCCGGCTCGTCCATGACCTCGAAGAACCGCCGGGTCGCCGTCGCCGCCTCCTGGCTCATGGCGAGCAGGAACCCGATCGAGTCGATCGGCCAGCGCAGGGCGAGGGCCGTGGACAGGAAGGCCACCAGCGTCCCCGCGGACAGCTTCCCGTCCGCGACCTGCACGGACCCGAGCACCAGCGCGGCCCCGAGCGCCATCTCCGGCAGCAACGTGATGACGCCGAGGATCCCCGCGAGCAGCCGGGCCTTGGTGAGCTCGGTCCCGCGCAGCGTGCCCGACAGGTCGCGGAAGGCCCGCGCCTGGCTGCGGTGCCGCCCGAACCCCTTGATGATCCGGATCCCGAGCACGGACTCCTCGACCACCGTGGTCAGATCCCCGACCTGGTCCTGGGCGCGGCGCGCGGCCGACGCGTACCTCGACTCGAAGCGGTAGCAGAGCACCATCAGCGGCAGCGCGGGCGCCAGCAGGACAAGGCCGAGCCCCCAGTCCTGCGCGATGAGCAGCACGAACCCGGCGACGATCGTCACGCCGTTGACGATCAGGAACGTCAGCGGAAAGGCCAGGAACATGCGTACGACCATGAGGTCGGTCGTCCCGCGTGACAGCAACTGGCCCGAGGCCCACCGGTCGTGGAACGCGACGGGCAGCCGCTGGAGATGCCGGTACAGATCCCCCCGCATGGCCGCCTCGACGCTCGCCAGCGGCCGCGCCACCAGCCACCGTCTCAGCCCGAAGAGCAGCGCCTCGGTGACCCCGAGCGCCAGCAGCATGCCCGCGCCCAGCCACACCCCGCCCGGGTCGTGGTCCGTGACCGGCCCGTCCACGAGCCACTTCAGGACGATGGGGAAGACGAGTGACAGACAGGAGGCGAGCACGGCGACCGTCGCCGCCCCGGCCCAGCGCGCCCGCACCGGCCTTACGTACGGCCACAGGCGCAGCAGCGTGCGCACGGCGGACCGGTCTGCCGCCGGGACGAGTCGGTCGGGGTCCGTGGCCGGTGCATGTGTAGTGGGCATCAGGAGTGAGACTACGGATCGGCACTGACAACGCCCACCGGGTTTCCGGCGAATCCGCCCCCGCGCCATGGCCCGCCCCGCAGGGGCCGTAGCGCCGTATCAACCGATCGGCTGATGCCCTTTCGAGCGCGATGGGCGATGCCGCCAAGGGGCCCGCGCGGGGATTCTCGGAGCATGACGACGACACACAGCGCAGCACGGGGCGGCAGGCCCCTGATCGAGGTCGCCGGGCTCCGCAAGGTCTACGCCGGGCGGGCCGTCGTCGACGACCTCTCGTTCACCGTCGGGGAGGGCGAGATCTTCGGCATCCTCGGCCCGAACGGTGCAGGCAAGACGACCGCGGTCGAATGCGTCGAGGGGCTGCGCGTCCCCGACGCCGGCCGCGTCCGCGTCGCGGGCCTCGACCCCGTCGCCGACCACGACCGCGTCACCGAAATCCTCGGCGCCCAGCTCCAGGAGAGCGAACTCCAGCCGAAACTCACCGTCCGCGAGGCGCTCGAACTGTACGCGGCGTTCTACCCGAACCCGGCCGACTGGCGGCCCCTGGCCGAGCGCCTGCGCCTCACGGACAAGCTCGGCACCCGGTTCGCGAAGCTCAGCGGCGGCCAGAAGCAGCGCCTGTTCATCGCGCTCGCGCTGATCGGGAACCCGCGGGTCGTCGTCCTCGACGAGCTGACCACCGGCCTCGACCCGCGCGCGCGCCGCGACACCTGGCAACTCATCGAGGACGTCCGCGACAGTGGCGTCACCGTCCTGCTCGTCACGCACTTCATGGAGGAGGCACAGCGCCTCTGCGACCGGATCGCCGTGATCGACAAGGGCCGGATCGCCGCGCTCGACACCCCGGCGGGCCTCATCAGCAGGTCCTCGGCGTCCACCGTCATGTCGTTCACCCCGTCCGCGCCCCTCGACGAAGAGGCGCTGCGGGGCCTGCCCGCGCTCGTGTCCGTGGAACACCGGGACGGCCGCGTCACCCTGGGCGGCACCGACGAGACGGTCAACGCCGTCATCACGCTGCTCGCCCGCCACCACATCACGGCCCACCAACTCCGCGTGTCCGACGCCACGTTGGACGACGCGTTCCTGGACCTGACGGGAGCCACCCAGTCATGAGCACCGCGACCCCGACCCGTACGTCGCCCAACCGCGCCGTCCTGCGCACCGAGGCCCGGCTCTTCGGACGCGAGCCCGCCGGCCTCTTCTGGATCGTCGTCTTCCCGACGATCCTGCTCGTCATCCTCGGCTCCATCCCCTCCTTCCGCGAGGCCGACAAGTCCCTCGGCGGCATCCGCCTCGTCGACGCGTACGTCCCCGTGACCGTGCTGCTCTCCATGATCATGTCGGGCCTGCAGTCCATGCCTCCCGTCATCACCGGCTACCGCGAGCGCGGAATCCTGCGCCGCATGTCGACGACGCCGGTACGCCCCGCGGCGCTGCTCGGCGCGCAGATGGGCATTCACGGCGTCGCCGCGCTCTGCTCGGCGGTCCTCTCGCTCGCGGTGGGCCGCATCGCCTACGACGTACCGCTGCCGAGGCAGGCCGCCGGCTATCTGCTGGCCCTCGTGCTCGCGGTCCTCGTCGCGCTGGCGCTCGGCGCGCTCGTGTCGGCCCTGTCGCGCACGACGAAGATCTCCAACGCGATCGGCTCGGTCGTCTTCTTCCCGATGATGTTCTGCGCGGGCGTCTGGCTGCCGGTGCAGGCGATGCCCGACGCGCTCGCGCACATCGTCGAGTACACGCCCTTCGGCGCCGCCGCCCAGGCGCTCGGCCAGGCCGCGGCGGGCGACTGGCCGGCCTGGTCCCACCTGGGTGTCCTCGCCCTGTGGACCGTGCTCCTGTCGGCGGGCGCGTCCCGCTGGTTCCGCTGGGAGTGACGCGATGAGTGTGGCGGCAGCCGTGCAGACTGGGTGCATGACGACGGAGACGGACCGCAGCAGCGCCGCGGCGGAGGCGGCCCTGACGGTCGAGGAGCGCTGGGCGAACTTCCACCGCTACGGCCCCTTCGGCCTGCTCGGTATCGGCCTCGTGATGTCCGTCGCCACATCCGACGTCGTCGGCATGGACCGGTCCGACTGGTACGTGGTCGGATCGCTGTCCTTCGCCGCGTTCCTCCTTCAGCTGTGGTGGGTCCGGGCGATGCGCACCCGGCCGGGCCCCTCCGGCGCCGGCATCTTCAACTACTGGGTCCGCTGGGCGATCAGCTTCGTCGTCGCCTGGATCAATCCGTTCTTCGCGTTCTACGGGGCCTGCGGCTACTTCGACGTCGAGCGGCTCCTGCCGCGCCGCATGGTCAGGCCGGGAGTGTTCGCGGCGGTCGTCGTCGTGGCGGGTTCCCAGTCAGGCGGCCTGCCGCCGAAGGGCCCGCTCGGCTGGATCGTGTTCGGCGGGCTCCTGGCCGTCAACGTGGTCCTGGCCGGGATCATGGGCCACCTGAACGCCAAGGAGAACGAGCGGGCCCGCGTCCAGGCCGCGACCATCGCCGAACTGGAGAACACGAACAAGGCCCTCCAGGACGCCATGGACGAGAACGCCGCCCTGCACACCCAACTCCTCCTCCAGGCAAGGGAAGCCGGTGTCGCCGACGAGCGCCGCCGCCTCGCCGCCGAGATCCACGACACCATCGCGCAGGGCCTGACCGGGATCATCGCCCAGCTCCAGGTCGTCGCGGGCACCGCCGACCCGGCGCAGGCCCGCCAGCACCTCGACCGGGCCGCCGACCTCGCCCGGCACAGCCTCGGCGAGGCCCGCCGCTCCGTGCACAACCTCTCCCCGGCGGCCCTGGAGAACGCCTCCCTGTCCGAGGCGCTGAAGAAGACCGTCACCGAGTGGTCCCGGCGCACCGGCGTACGCGCCGAGTTCACCGTCACCGGCACCACCGAGCAGCTGCACGACGAGATCGAGGCGACCCTCCTGCGCATCGCCGAGGAGGCGCTGTCGAACGCGGCCCGGCACGCCCACGCCGGACGGCTCGGCGTCACGCTCTCCTACATGGCGGGCGAGGTCACCCTCGACGTACGCGACGACGGCCGCGGCTTCGACCCTCTGGAGCTGCCCGCCCGCACCGGCACCGGCGGGTTCGGCCTCGACGGGATGCGGGCCAGGGCCGAACGCATCGCGGGCGCACTGACGGTGGAGTCGGAGCCCGGCGGCGGCACGGCCGTCTCGGCTCGCGTACCGTTGGTCCGCCATGACCAGTGACTCCCTCATCTCCCTGCTGATCGTCGACGACCACCCCGTCGTACGGGACGGCCTGCGCGGCATGTTCGAGTCGGCCGGTGACTTCACGGTCCTCGGCGAGGCGTCGAACGGCGTCGAGGCCGTCGAACTGGCCGCCCGCCTCGACCCGGACGTCGTCCTCATGGACCTGCGCATGCCGGGCGGGAACGGCGTCGACGCCATCAAGGAACTCACCCGCCGAGGCGCCCGCTCCCGCGTCCTCGTCCTGACCACGTACGACACGGACTCGGACACGCTGCCCGCGATCGAGGCGGGCGCCACCGGCTACCTCCTCAAGGACGCCCCGCGCGAGGAGCTGTTCACGGCCGTACGCGCCGCCGCCGACGGCCGCACCGTGCTGTCCCCGGCGGTCGCCTCCCGCCTGGTCACCGCGGTCCGCACCCCGGCCGCCCCCGCCGACGAACCCCTCTCGGCCCGGGAGCGCGAGGTCCTCGCCCTGGTCGCCAAGGGCACGTCGAACAAGGAGATCGCCCGCGTCCTGTTCATCAGCGAGGCGACGGTGAAGACCCATCTCACCCATGTCTACGGCAAGTTGGGCGTGAAGGATCGCGCGGCGGCGGTCGCCGTGGCGTACGACCGGAAGATCCTCGGCTAGAGGTTCAGCCCTCCCTGTTGTCCGAGGGGAGCACCCGCAGCAGCAGGACCGTCCGGCCCGGCACGGTGATGACCGCCCCCGCCGCGTGCGTCACCGCCGGTGCGTCCTGCTGCTCCTCCAGCGATGTGTCCACCACGACCTCGTACGCCCGTGCCCACGGTCCGCCGGGCAGGACACAGCTCTCCGGCCGGTCCCCCGCGTGCAGGACCGCGAGGAAGCTGTCGTCCGTCACGGGCGCGCCCAGGGCGTCGCGGCCCGGGATGTCGCGCCCGGAGAGGTACATCCCGAGCGTGGCCGCGGGCGCGTACCAGTCCCGCTCCGTCATCTCCGTGCCGCCGGCCGTGAACCACGCCAGGTCCCGCAGCCCGTCCGCCGAGTGCGCGCGCCCCGAGAAGAACGCGCGCCGCCGCAGCACCGGATGTGCGTGCCGCAGTGCGATCAGCCGCGACGTGAGGTCGAACAGGGCCCGCCAGCCCGGCTCTTCGAGGAGCGACCAGTCCACCCAGCTGATCTCGTTGTCCTGGCAGTACGCGTTGTTGTTGCCGCGCTGCGTGCGCCCCAGCTCGTCACCGGCGACGAGCATGGGCACCCCGGTGGACA
The DNA here is from genome assembly GCF_053607285.1 of Streptomyces sp. NPDC055140. Classification (NCBI taxonomy): domain Bacteria; kingdom Bacillati; phylum Actinomycetota; class Actinomycetes; order Kitasatosporales; family Streptomycetaceae; genus Streptomyces; species Streptomyces sp. NPDC055140. The sequence continues at coordinate 20,844 of NZ_JBSGTG010000011.1, forward strand.
GCAGCAGCGTCGTCACCAGATTTCTCAACTGCCGCCTGCGCAGGGCGAGTACGCCCTCGTCCGCCGTCTCGCCCTCCGCGCCGCAGTTCCAGGCCCGGTTGTCGTCGGTGCCGTCGCGGTTGCCCTCGCCGTTGGCCTCGTTGTGCTTGCGGCCGTACGACACCAGGTCGCGCAGCGTGAACCCGTCGTGGGCGGTGACGAAGTTGACCGACGCGTACGGGCGGCGCCCGCCCCACGCGTACAGGTCACTCGACCCGGACAGGCGGTAGCCCAGGTCCCGTACATCGGGCAGGGCGCCGCGCCAGAAGTCCCGTACGGCATTGCGGTAGCGGTCGTTCCACTCGGTCCACAGGGGCGGGAAGGCGCCGACCTGATAGCCGCCCGAGCCCACGTCCCAGGGCTCCGCGATCAGCTTCACCCGCCGCAGGACCGGGTCCTGCGCTATCACCGCGAGGAACGGCGACAGCATGTCCACGTCGTGCATCGAGCGGGCGAGCGCCGCCGCCAGGTCGAAGCGGAAGCCGTCCACTCCCATCTCCGTCACCCAGTAGCGCAGGGAGTCGGTGAGCAGACGCAGCACGTGCGGCTGCACGACATGCAGGGTGTTGCCGCAGCCCGTGTAGTCCGCGTACCGGCGCGCGTCGTCCTGGAGGCGGTAGTAGCCGCGGTTGTCGATGCCCTTCAGGGACAGCGTCGGGCCGAACTCGCCCGCCTCCGCCGTGTGGTTGTAGACCACGTCGAGGATGACCTCGATGCCGGCCTCGTGCAGCGCCCGCACCATCCGCTTGAACTCGCCGACCTGGTGCCCGCCCGTCCCCGACGCCGCGTACGCCGCGTGCGGGGCGAAGTAGCCGATGGAGTTGTAACCCCAGTAGTTGCGCAGGCCCCGCCTGAGCAGGTGGTCCTCGTGGGCGAACTGGTGCACGGGAAGCAGCTCGACCGCCGTCACGCCCAGCTTCACCAGATGCTCCACGGCCGCGGGATGCGCGAGCCCCGCGTACGTCCCCCGCAGTTCCTCGGGGATCCCCGGGTGCCGCTGGGTGAACCCCTTCACATGCAGTTCGTAGATCACCGAGTCCGCCCACGGCGTCTTCGGCCGCCGGTCGTCCGCCCACTCGTCGTCGGGTGCGTCGTCGTGCACGACCACCCCCTTGGGGACGTACGGGGCCGAGTCCCGGTCGTCGCGCACGGTGTCGGCCACATGCTGCTCGGGCCAGTCGCGCACATGGCCGTAGACCTCGGGCGGCAGCACGAAGTCCCCGTCCACGGCCCGCGCGTACGGATCGAGGAGCAGCTTCGCCGGGTTCCAGCGTGCGCCCGTCCACGGGTCCCAGCGGCCGTGCACCCGGAACCCGTACCGCTGCCCCGGCAGCACATCCGGTACGAAGCCGTGCCAGATCTCGTGCGTCAGCTCGGTCAGCGGGGCGCGCCGCTCACGGCCCGCGTCGTCGAAGAGGCAGAGGTCGACCGACTCCGCGCCGCCCGCCCAGAGCGCGAAGTTGGTGCCCGCCGTGCCGTCCGGCCCGACCCGGAAGCGCGCGCCCAGCGGGGTCGGCGCGCCCGGCCACACCGGCTCGACGGGCGGCGGCCTCTCTCTCGTTCGGCGGCCCTTCCGTCCGGTCGCGGAGCGCGCCTGCGGAAGCCCCGCGGGCCGTTCCACCAGGGCATCCTGTGGTGCCTCCTGCTCGGGTGCGCTCGCCACCTGTCATGCCTCCCGCGGCTCGGTCGGGCCGGCGCCACCGGCAGGGGAAGGGCGTGCGGCGTCCCGGCCGCGGCTCCCCGTCGCGTCGTCCTCCCCAGTGTTCTGCCCAGAGCTTGGGTCGCACTCACGTTTCCCCGGCGGGGTGACGGTCGTTGATCAGGGTGTGAGAACACCTGTGAGAAACGCAGGGGCCACGCTGGCCGCCGTACTGACCTGGGCGGTGGTGCTGACCGGAGTCACCGGATGCACCGCCGCGGAAGATCTGTTCGGCAAGCCGCGATCCCCCGAGGAAGCGATCAAGGTCGTCCCGGCCGACGGGACCAAGAACGTACCGGCCGACCGGCCGATCGAGGTGAAGGTGCCGGACGGGCGCCTGCAATCGGTCAAGGTCGTGAAGCTCCAGGACGGACAGGAGGTCCCGGTCCGCGGCCGGATCGACGACGACGGCACGCGATGGCGGCCGACCGGCGAACGGCGGCTCTCCCTCGCCGCCAAGTACACCGTGGACGTGATCGCGCGCGACGGGGACGGTCACCGCTCCGCCCGCCACACCACCTTCACGACGTCCGTCCCCCCAAAGCGGTTCGTCGGCTACGTCACGCCGGAGGACCGGTCCACCGTCGGCACCGGAATGATCGTTTCACTCCAGTTCAACAGGAACATCGAGAACCGGGCCGGCGTCGAACGCGCCATCCACATCACGACGAAGCCCGCCGTGGACGTCGCCCCGCACTGGTTCGGCAAGACCCGCCTCGACTTCCGGCCGCGCGAGTACTGGAAGCCGGGCACGGAGGTCACCGTCGACCTGGGGCTGCGCGACGTGCAGTCGACCCCCGGTGTGTACGGCGTGCAGAACAAGAAGATCGCCTTCACCATCGGTCGCAGCCAGGTCAGCCTGGTGGACGCGGCCGAACACACCATGGAGGTACGCCGCGACGGCGAACTCGTCGACACCATCCCCATCACCGCCGGGGCGGCCAAGACCCCCACGTACAACGGGAAGATGGTCGTCAGCGAGATGCTCGAGATGACCCGGATGGACAGCCGCACCGTCGGGTTCGGCGGTGAGTACAACGTCCCCGACGTGCCGCACGCCATCCGGCTGACGTCGTCCGGAACGTTCCTGCACGGCAACTACTGGACATCGGACGCCTTCGGAGACCGCAACATCAGCCACGGCTGCATCGGGCTGGCCGATGCCAGGGGCGGCAGCTCGGATTCGCCCGCGGGTTGGTTCTTCGACCGCACCCTCGTCGGCGACGTCATCGATGTGGTCAACAGCAAGGACAAGGTAGTCGCACCCGACAACGGCCTCAGCGGCTGGAACATGACCTGGAAGGACTGGAAGGCGGGCGCTGCCAAGCACTGACCCCCGCGGCCGGCCGGCCCGGCCCATGCCTCACCCCACGCCCCGTCAAAGCCGGACCAGTTGGGACTGAACGGTGACATACCTGGGGATCCATAACCGCAGGTCGTGTGGTTATCTGTCGCAGTGCGCGCTAGGACAGCGCTGGGGTGCGGGCCTGACCGGCCTTGCGCGAGGGGAGACAAGATCGTGAACGGGCGACGACCGATATCGGGGGCTCTGCTGGGGGCCGCTCTGCTGCTGGCCACGGCTTGCGGCGGAGGGGGCGGCGGCTCCGGTGCGGGGAGTGACGGCAAGGGCGGCGACTCGGGGAAGGCGGACACCAACAAGCCGTCCCAGGCCGTCGTCACCATCGCCCCGAAGGACGGCGCGGACGGCGTGGCCACCAGCGGAGACCTCCGGATCACCGCCGACAAGGGCAAGTTGACCGAGGTGAAGGTCGCCGACACCAAGGGCAACCCGGTCGAGGGAAAGATCGTGGACGGCGGTGCCGGCTGGACGCCCGCTCACCACCTGGCCGCCTCCACCAAGTACAAGGTGCACGCGGTCGCCAAGGACTCCGAGGGCCGCGCGTCCGCGAAGGACGTCGCGTTCACGACGCTGGTCCCGAAGAACACGTTCGTCGGCCAGTTCACGCCGGAGGACGGCTCGAAGGTCGGCGTCGGCATGCCGTTCTCGGTCCACTTCACGCGGGGCATCACGCACCCGGAGGACGTGGAAAAGGCCATCGAGATCAAGACGGAGCCGTCCGTGCCGGTCGAGGGCCACTGGTTCGGCAACGACCGCCTCGACTTCCGCCCCGAGAAGTACTGGGCCGCGGGCACCAAGGTGACCGTCAAGCTCAACCTCGACGGCGTCGAGGGCCGGCCCGGCGTCTACGGCAAGCAGGCCAAGACCGTGAAGTTCACGATCGGCCGCAGCCAGGTCTCCACGGTCGACGCCAAGACGCACATGATGACCGTGAAGCGCGACGGCAAGACCATCAAGAAGGTCCCGATCACCACGGGCAAGCCGGGCTACTCCACGTGGAACGGCCAGATGGTCATCAGCGAGAAGCTCACCGTGACCCGTATGAACGGCGAAACGGTGGGCTACGGCGGCGAGTACGACATCAAGGACGTGCCGCACGCGATGCGCCTGACGACGTCCGGCACGTTCATCCACGGCAACTACTGGGGCGGCGGCGCCTTCGGCAACTACAACGCCAGCCACGGCTGCGTGGGCCTGCGCGACGTGCGCGGCGGCTACGACAGCAAGGTGCCCGCGGCCTGGTTCTTCAACAGCTCGATGATCGGTGACGTCGTCGAGGTGAAGAACTCGCAGGACCGGACGGTGGCCCCGGACAACGGCTTCAACGGCTGGAACATGTCCTGGGAGAAGTGGAAGGCCTGACCCCCTTCCGTCCCTGAGCGAAGAGGCCCGGCGCACTGTGACCAAGTGCACCGGGCCTCTCCCGTTAACGCGCACTAACCTGCTGTCCATGACTGCCTACCTCGAAGTCGCCGAAGGCGTCGGCACGATCCGGCTCGACCGGCCGCCGATGAACGCTCTGGACATCGCCACCCAGGACCGCATCAAGGAGCTCGCCGAGGAGGCCTCGCGCCGCGACGACGTGCGCGCCGTGGTCGTCCGCGGCAGCGACAAGGCGTTCGCCGCGGGCGCGGACATCAAAGAGATGCAGGCCATGGACCACGCGGCCATGATCGTGCGCTCCCGCGCCCTGCAGGACTCGTTCACGGCCGTCGCGCGCATCCCCAAGCCGGTCGTCGCCGCGGTCACCGGCTACGCGCTCGGTGGCGGCTGCGAGCTCGCGCTGTGCGCCGACTTCCGCATCGCCGCCGACGACGCCCGGCTCGGCCAGCCCGAGATCCTGCTCGGCCTGATCCCCGGCGCGGGCGGCACGCAGCGCCTCGCGCGCCTGGTCGGCCCCTCCAAGGCGAAGGACCTCATCTTCACCGGCCGCCATGTGAAGGCCGAAGAGGCCCTCGCCATCGGCCTGGTGGACCGGGTCGTGCCCGCCGCAGAGGTCTACGAGCAGGCGCACGCCTGGGCCGCGAAGCTGGCGCAGGGGCCGGCGCTCGCGCTGCGCGCCGCGAAGGAGTCCATCGACGTGGGCCTGGAGACGGACATCGACACCGGTCTCGCGGTCGAGCGGAACTGGTTCGCGGGCCTGTTCGCCACCGAGGACCGCGAGCGCGGCATGCGGAGCTTCGTCGAAGAGGGCCCGGGCAAGGCCAAGTTCCTCTAGCCGGTTCGCCGGTGCGCCCGGCGCCGGCACGCGAGCTTGCGGACCGCGCGAGGAGCCCGTATCAACTTCCCCTGATCCGCTTGCAGTTGACGGGATGTCTCACCGCTGTCCCTCGTTGGGGCGGTTTATCGCAGCCTTAAGAGAACCTTAAGGCCGTTCGGGTCGCCGAGGTCGGTGATCGGGTCGAATCGCGCGATCGTCGCAGCTCAGCAGGTACGCGGCAAGGGTCTAACTGCCAGCGTCATATGCCAAACCAGCCCCCCGGAACGGAAGGTTCCGGGGGGCTTATTCGGCAGGAACGGCCCCGGAGCATGCTCTGGGCAGCCATGATGGGGGCATGGCGGGGCTGGAGGGTATCGAACAGCCGCGGAGGCACGGGAGTGCGACCGCGGCGCGCTGGTCGCCTGCGGTCGAGGACGAACGGGCTCTGAAAGCACTGGAGTTGTTCGGGAATCCGGCCGAGGCGGAGGTGCCGCTGCCGTCGCGGCCCGAGTCGGCGGCGACCGCGCGCAGGCTCGCCCAGGTGGTCGTCCTGCGGCACTGGGGGCTCTCCCCGAAGGTGACCGAGGATGTCGTACTGCTCGTCTCCGAGCTCGTCGGCAACGCGGTGCGGCACACGGGGGCCAGGATCTTCGGGTTACGGATGGTCCGCAGGCGTGGCTGGATCAGGGTCGAGGTGCGGGATCCCTCGCGCGGCCTCCCCTGTCTGATGCCCGTCCATGAGCTCGACATCAGCGGGCGCGGACTCTGTCTGGTCGACAAGCTCTCCGACCGTTGGGGCGTGGATCTGCTGCCGCGCGGCAAGACCACCTGGTTCGAGATGCGGGTCGCCGACCGCTGAGTGCGGGACCCGGCGGCAGCGGAGGTGTCGGGGGCGCTCGGGGGTACACGAAAGCCCCCGTTTTCGCCTTGTGGGGCGCCGCGGGGGCTTTCGTGGAGCGCCGTGGATGGTGGGGGTGTTATCCACGGCCGCTGTCGACGACCGAGCCCGGGTCAATGGGGGTCGTGCTTCCGACTATGACAGACCCCGGCCCGTGAGATCAAATGAATCCTCGGTGACATGGGCCACGAGCCTGGCAAATGAAGATTTATTAATGACCCCGTCCAGTATTTGTTAAGACCCTCGGGTCGGTAAGTCCCTTTTGTGCCATATTGGCCTTTAATGTGACGGGTGACCACGACCGACCGCCGCGGGGCCCTCCGCTTCGGCGCCGGACTCACCGCCGCCGCCCTCACCACCGGCTGCTCCACCACGGCCCGCGACCCGGTGGCCGCCGGGCACTCCGCGAGCCCGGCCCACCCCGCGCGCGCCGCCCCGGCGGCCCCGGGCCCCCGCCGCTTCCCCGGGCAGCCCGCCCAGATCGACCACGGCCCCCGCAACCGCCCCCGCGTCGCCCTCACCTTTCACGGCCAGGGCGACCCGGCCATCGCGTACGCGCTCCTCAAGGAGGCCGAGCGTGCGCACGCCAGGGTGACCGTCCTGGCCGTGGGAACCTGGCTCGACGAGCACCCCGCCGTGGCCCGGCGCATCCTCGACGGCGGCCACGACCTGGGCAACCACACCCTCAACCACCGTGACATCAACGCGATGTCCGAGGCCGAGGCACGCGCGGAGATCACCGGCTGCGCCGACCGCATCCGCCGGCTCACCGGCTCCATCGGCACCTGGTTCCGGCCCTCGCGCACCCAGCGGGCGACCCCGCTCGTCGAGAGCCTGGCCGCCGCCGTCGGTTACCCGCACGTCCTGTCGTACGACGTCGACTCCCTCGACTTCACCTCGCCGGGCGCCGCCGAGGTGACCCGCAAGGTCACCTCGGAGATCCGCGAAGGCTCGGTGGTGAGCCTGCACTTCGGATACGCGGACACGGTCGCCGCGCTGCCCGCCCTTCTGGAAGACCTCGACCGCCGCGGCCTGGCCGCGGTGACCACCACGGAGCTGTTGACATGACACCGCGCCGCACCCGCACCACCGCAGTACTGATCGCCGCCGCCACCGTCCTCGCGGCCCTCGCGGGCTGCAGCGGCGAGCCCAAGGCGCACCGGGCCACCGAGGCGCTCGGTACACACGGCGTGAAGGTCGAGCCGAAGCCGAAGCCGGTCGAACAGGGCCTGCCCGGCATGCCGCCCGTCCTCGACCCCAAGGACCTCTACGCCGCCGACCGCCCGAACAAGCTGTCGCCGGTCGTCAAGGACTTCCCGTCCCGCGTCTACGTGCCCAACACCGAGTCCGACACCGTCTCCGTCATCGACCCCAAGACGTACAAGGTCATCGAGACGATCGACGTCGGCAACCAGCCGCAGCACGTCGTGCCGTCCTGGGACATGAAGACGCTGTGGGTCAACAACGACAAGGGCAACACGCTCACGCCCATCGACCCGAAGACCGGCAAGGCCGGCAAGACGGTGGACGTGCACGACCCGTACAACCTCTACTTCACGCCCGACGGCAAGTACTCCATCGTGATGGCCTCGCTCGACCGTGAACTCGTCTTCCGCGACGCGCACACCATGAAGCAGGTCAAGACCGTGCCCGTCAGCTGCTACGGCGTCAACCACGCCGACTTCTCGGCCGACGGCCGGTACTTCATCGTCTCCTGCGAGTTCAGCGGCGAACTCCTCAAGGTCGACACCGCGAAGATGAAGGTCGTCGGCCAGGAGCGGCTGCCGTTCGCGGGTGCGATGCCGCAGGACGTCAAGATCTCCCCGGACGGCAAGACGTTCTACATCGCCGACATGGTGGCCAACGGCATGTGGGTCCTGGACGGCAAGAAGTTCACCACCCCCAAGCTCCTGCCCACCGGCAAGGGCGCCCACGGGCTCTACGTCAGCCGGGACTCCCGCGAGATGTACATCTCCAACCGCGGCGAGGGCACCATCTCCATCTTCGACTTCGCGAAGAACAAGCTGACCAAGAAGTGGACGCTGCCCGGCGGCGGCAGCCCCGACATGGGCGGCGTCTCCTCCGACGGCAAGATCCTCTGGCTGTCCGGCCGTTACGACTCCGAGGTGTACGCCATCGACACGCGTACGGGGAAGCAGATCGCCCGCATCCCCGTCGGGGACGGCCCGCACGGCCTGGCCGTGTACCCGCAGCCCGGCCGCTACTCGCTCGGCCACACCGGCATCTTCCGCTAGGGCCTCTCCGCTACCGGGGCGCGGTGAACAGCGCCTCCGCGCCGACGGGACGGTAACCGGCCGCCTGGAACGCCCGCACACTGCGGGCGTTCCCGGGGGACTGCTGGGACCACACCGGCCCGCCGTCCGGGACCAGATGCCGGGCGGACACCGCGAGGAGGCGGCCGAGGCCCCGGTGGCGCGCCTCCTCGTCGACCTCGATCGCCGTCTCCCAGCGGCCCGCGACGCCGCGCCCGAGGACCAGCACCCCGCCGTCCGCCGCCCACATCCGCACGTCGTCGCGGCGCAGCCGCGCCCGCACCACCCGCGGATGGTCCGGGTCCGCGATCTCTCTCAGGGCCACCGGCGGTCCGCCCGGCAGTGCCGGAGCCACCGTGAGCAGGTCCGTCGTGTCATGACGGCGCCCGGTCCGCTCCATGAGCGCGCCGAGGAACCGCGGATTCATCGTCGCGGCCAGCGGATCGCAGTCCAGGCCGCGCAACGTCTCGTGCACCCACCCCGGGTCCTCGTCCGTGAACACCACCGAGTGGGCGGTGAAGGACAGCACGCCCGCGTCCCGGTGATCCGCCTGCGGCACCACCGTCGTGCCCCCGTCCGGCGGGGGGAAGACCCCTCGCGCCGCGGCGTCCAGAATGTTCCGCACAGTGCCCGGCATGGCGTTCCCCTCGGCTCGCTTGAGTCTCCACCCACTGGAAGGCCCAGACTCCTCAACATGATCGACGACGGCTCGCGGCTGCTCACCATCGGGCAGCTGTCCCGGCGCACCGGCCTGTCGGTGCGCACCATCCGCTACTGGTCCGACGTGGGCGCCCTGCCGCCCGTCGGACGCAGCTCGGGCGGCTACCGCCTGTACGACGCGCGGTCCCTCGCCCGGCTCGAACTCATCCGCACCCTGCGGGAGTTGGGCCTTGGCCTGGACGACGTACGCAGCGTGGTGGACGGGGAGTCGGACATCGCGTCCGTGGCCGCCGCGCACGTGGCGGCACTGGATGCGCAGATCCGCTCGCTGCGGCTGAACCGGGCCGTCCTTTCGACCGTCGCGAAGAGGAACTCGAGCGCAGAGGAGATGGCCCTGATGAACAAGCTGGCGCGGCTGAGCGCCGCCGAGCGCAAGCACATCATCGACGACTTCATGGAGCAGACCTTCGGCGGCCTGGACGCCGCCGACCCGGACATCCGCACCCGGATGCGGGTCATGGTTCCCGACCTGCCGGAGGACCCGACGACCGAGCAGGTCGATGCGTGGGTGGAGCTGGCCGAGCTGATGCAGGACCCGGACTTCCGGGCGCACATGCGCAGCATGATCGAGTTCAACGCCGCCGACCGGGGGCCCGACGTGCCGCCGGGCAGCTCGCTGTGGTTCATGAGCCGCCTGGTGCAGCTCGCCGGGGAGGCACGGGAGCGCGGCGTCGCGCCCGAGTCGCCCGAGGCGGAGGAGGTGCTGCGGGGGCTGCTCGGCGCCGGCGCCGACCTGGCCGCCGTACTGGAGCGCATGGAGGCCGCGGCCAACGACGACGTGGCCCGCTTCCGTGACCTGGTGTCCCTGGTGCGGGGCCTGGAGACGCTGCCCCGGCACAACGAGGAGTTCGCGTGGGTGGTCGCCGCACTGCGCGCTCGTACAGCCGGTTAATCTGACCTCCGTCAGTGTTACAGCAAGAAGGGGTGGACCCGGTGGCGGACATCGAGGAAGCACGCAAGGCGTTCCAGCGGTTCGACGCGGACGGCGACGGCTTCATCACGGCGGCCGAGTACAAGAGCGCGATGGCTCAGATGGGCGACTTCAACGTCACCGAGTCGGTCGCCGAGGCGCTCATCGCCCGGCAGGACGCCAACGGGGACAAGGTCCTCTCGTTCGACGAGTTCTGGGCGAACCTGAACAAGGCCTGAGCGCTGAGACCCCAGCCACGTCCGCGAGGCCCGGCGCCCGAGGTGCCGGGCCTCGCTGACGTGTCGCTGCTCACCCTCCTCGGACTCGGCCCCGAGGAGGACGCCGTCTACCGGCTTCTCGTGGACCGGCCCGACAGCGACCCGGCCGCACTGGCCGGCCCGGGGGCCGCGCCGGACGACATCGTCCGCGCCCTCGGTCTCCTCGTGGAACGGGGACTCGCCAGCGCCGAACACCGCGACGGCACCGTCCGCTACCGCGCCGCCCCACCCGTCCTCGCCCTCGGGCCGCTCCTCGAATCCCGCCGTGCCGCGCTGCACCGGGTCGAGTCGCTCGTCGGCGACCTGGCGGAACGGCACCGCTCCGCCCAGTCGTACGTGCCGGTGGAGGTGCTCTCCGGCACGGTCGCGATCCGGCGCAGGCTCCTCGCCATGCAGCGCCAGGCGCGCCACGAGGTGTGCTCCTTCGTGCCGGCGATGCCGGTACCCCAGGTGCTCACTTTCCAGGACAACCTCGAAGAGGCCGAGCGCGAGGCGATGGATCGCGGCGTCACCCTGCGCGCCGTCGTGGAGCGGGGCTGCCTCGAACAGCCGGACACCGCGCGCACCCTGGCCGACGTCGTCGCGCACGGCCAGCAGATCTCCGTCGTCGAGGACCTGCCGATCAAGATGGTTCTCGTGGATCGAAGGGCTGCCCTGCTGCCGCTCGACCCCGAGCGTGACGAGGTCGAACCCGTCGCTCTCGTCGTGCACCGCAGCGGCCTGCTCACCGGCCTGCAGTCGCTCTTCGAACAGCACTTCGCCAAGGGCCGGCGGCTGGGCGCGCACGGCGCCGAGGGGCCGGGTGACGGCGGCGGACGTGAACTCGACGCCACCGACCGGCAGATCGTCGGGCTGCTGCACACCGGCCTCACCGACGCGGCCATCGCCCGCCAGCTCGGCATGGGCCACCGCACCGTGCAGCGGCGGCTGCACGCCCTCATGGACGAGGTCGGCGCCGTGACCCGCTTCCAGCTCGGCTGGCACGCGGCGCGCGCGGGCTGGCTCGACGAGGAGAACGCCAACTCCGTCCCACCGCAAGCCTCCTGAGGCGCATTTGCGCCACGGCACGTTCACGCCAGCACCATCCCCTGTTCGCGGCACCCGCCATACCGAAGCATCGACCCCGTCAACCGCGTGGGGCGCAGGCGCCCCACTTACAGGTGTGTGATGGGGAGGGCTCTGTGAGACGAACGAGGATCCGGCGGATGCTGGCGACCGGTGTGGTCGTCGCCGCCACGGGATCGGCGCTGCTGGCCGCGCCGGCGTGGGCGGACGACGACACCACCGCGCCCCCGGCCACCACGGCGGCGGACCCGGTGCCGGTCGCCCCCGCGATGACACAGGGCCTGGACGACGCGGTGCGCGGGGGCACGCCCGCCGAGGCCGCCCGCGCCCATCTGAAGGCCCACAGGGGTACGTACAAGGTTCCGGTCTCCGATCTGAAGACGCTCGGGACCACCAAGTCCGGCAAACAGTCCTCCGTCCGCTTCCGCCAGCAGCACGACGGCGTACCGGTGTTCGGCGCCGAGTACGCGGTGCAGAGCGAGGCGGCCGACGGCGGCCGGCGCGTCACCTCCGCGACCGGCACGCTCTACACCCACCTCACGGTCTCCACCACGCCGACGGTGTCGCAGGCGGCCGCCGAGCGGCGGATGTTCACGCTCGACGGTGACCTGTCCCGCGTCGAGGGCGCGAAGACCGCCCAGCACGGTCTGACGGTCCTGCCCGACGCCGCCGGCGGCAAGCTGGCCTGGCACTTCACCGTCACCGGCGCCCGGTCCGACGGCAGCCCCGTGCGCCAGGAGGTGTACGTCGACGCGCGCGTGGGCGGCATCGCGCTCTCGTACAACAACATCGACGCCGCCGACGCGTCGCCCGCGGAAGGGACGGGCATACGCGTCGACGGCAGCGAGGCGAAGCTCGACATCAACAAGGAGGCCGACGGCTCGTACACGCTCGTCGACTCGACGCGCGCCATGTACGCGCGGACCGGCGGGCAGATCCGCACCTACGACGCGCAGCGCAAGAGCTACACGGACGTCGCGGGAGGCCCCGTCACGGACGACATCCCGCTGGTGAAGTCCGCCGGTGACCGCTTCGACGGTGCCAACACGTCGTCGGGCGCGGTCGACGCCCACCTCAACGCCGCCAAGGTCTACGAGTACTACAAGGACAAGCTCGGCCGTGACGGCATCGACGGCAAGGGCGGCAGCGTCTACTCCGTCGTCAACGTCGCCTCCAACGGCAAGGACTACGCCAACGCGTTCTGGGACGGCGACAAGATGGTCTACGGCCACATGGGCGGCGTGCCGCTCTCCGTGGGTCTCGACGTCGTCGGACACGAGATGACGCACGGCGTCACCGAACACTCCGCCGGGCTCGTCTACCTCAACCAGTCGGGTGCCCTCAACGAGGCGATATCCGACTACTTCGGCAACGCCATGGAGACCGCCGACAAGGGCGTCGCGATGAGCGACCCGACGTCCGGCCTCATCGGCGAGTACCTCTGCAACGGCACCAAGCCGCTCGACGAGTGCGCCCTGCGCGACCTCAACGACGGGCGCAACGCGCAGAGCGACTACGACCCCATGACGCTCGACTTCGACAACGGCGGTGTGCACTCCAACTCCACCATCGTCGGTGGCGCGCTGTGGGACATGCGCAAGAGCCTCGGTGCCGACCTCGCCGACCGGATCACCTACCGGGCGGCCCAGAACTACCTCACCCCGCTCTCGGGCTTCACCGACATGCGCAACGCGGTCACCCTCGCTGCGAAGTCCCTGAAGGTCTCCAGGGGCGACCTCGCCGTCATCGCCAAGGCCTTCGACGACCACGGCATCGAGCAGGGCTGGGAGCAGAAGGCCGGCACCCACGACGGCACCACCATCGGCGCCGACGTCCTGCCCGCCTACGAGGTCTACGCCGGCATCGACGAGCAGGCCGCACAGATCAGCGGCGACGTCTACGCCATCGGCCATGGCGACGCGATCGCCTGGGGCGAGGGCGGCGCCGACTTCGGCATCACGGTGGGCCGCTTCGGCAAGCATCACCAGCACGAGCTGGCGCAGCGGGACGCCTACCTGATGGACCCGTCCCTCGACGACGAGCGCGTCGTCTTCACCCGGATCTCCGCCGACGGCATCGGCATCTACCAGTCCGGTGACAAGGGCCAGGGCGCGATCAGGAAGCTGGTCGACACCCCCGACGCCGACGAGACCGAGCCGGTCACCGAGAACGGCGCGCTCGCCTACATCCGCACCACCGCCGACGGCGAGCAGGACGTCATGCTCCGCAAGGCCGACGGCACCACGGTCAACGTGACGCCCGAGGCCGGCACCAAGGCGGGCCGACTGGCGATGAAGCACGGGCAGATCGCGTGGGCCGGCGGCGCCGACCACACCTACGTACGCCTCTACGACATCGCCACCGGCACCACCCAGAGCAAGCGGATCGGCGGCTTCATCTTCAACTCCATCGGTGATGTCCAGCTCACCGCGGACCGCATCTTCTGGCGGGAGAACAGCAGCCTGTTCGGAAGCACCGGCTTCCAGTCCGCGCCCGTCGACGACCTGACCAAGGCGGCGAAGCTGCGCCTGCCGACGGGCACCTACTTCGCCCAGTTCTCCGTCACCGACGACTACTTCGCGTACTCCACGTACGACGCCTGGAGCGGCCTCGGTGGCTGGAGCGGCCCGGAGAAGGTGAAGGTCCTGGCCGCCGGCACGGCCGACGTGGTCGCGGGGACCGGCGCCTTCAGCCGGGTCTCCTGCTCCTCCGGCGCCCAGCTGGCCCCGTCCCTCGGTGACGGCCGGCGCGCCGTGTGGCTGGACACGAGCGCCGCGGCGACCGATGTCGTGACCCGGGAGACGTTCGCGGGCACCTGCGAGTAGCCCGGCCCGACCGTCCTCGCGGGGGCGCCCACCGGAAGTCCCGGTGGGCGCCCCCTATTTCCTAGCGCGCCACCACCGCCCGGTTCGGCAGGTGCGCCCCCGTTCGTGTGGCACCCGCGCGAGACCGGCATAGCCCGGCCGGCCCGGAGGTACGTGACCACGCGCGTACCGCACGCTCCTCCAGAAGGGCTCCACATGAAGATCGGCATCATCGGCGCCGGCAACATCGGCGGCAATCTCACCCGCCGTTTCACCGCGGCCGGCCACGACGTGTCCGTGGCCAACTCGCGCGGCCCCGAGACCCTGCGCGACCTCGCCGGGGAGACGGGTGCCACGCCGGTGACCGTCGCCGAGGCGGCCCGCGGCGCCGACGTCGTCGTGGTCACCGTCCCCATGAAGGCCGTCCCGGGTCTGCCCGGTGACCTTCTCGACGACGCGCCGGAAGGCGTCACCGTCATCGACACCGGCAACTACTACCCGCAGCAGCGCGACGGCCGGATCGCCGCCATCGAGGAGGGCATGCCCGAGAGTCGCTGGACCGAGCTCCAGCTCGGCCACCCGGTCGTCAAGGTCTTCAACGGCACCTACGCCCACGAACTCCTCGACAAGCCGCGCCCCAAGGGCGACCCCGAGCGCATCGCCCTGCCCGTCGCCGGCGACGACGACGCGGCCAAGACGGTCGTACGCGACCTGCTCGACGGGATCGGCTTCGACTCCGTGGACACGGGCGGCCTCGACGAGTCCTGGCGCCAGCAGCCCGGCACCCCCGTCTACGGCCTCGCGGCGGACGCGGACACCGTCCGCAAGGCCCTCGCGGAGGCGTCCCCGGAACGCACGGCGGAGTGGCGCGCCTGAGTCACCCGGTGCGAGGGCGCGTCACGGGGTGGCCCAGTCCCGCAGCGCGCCCTTGCTGGTGAACTGGGCGACGTCCTTGTCGAGCGGACTGTCCGTGTACTGATGGAACTTCCAGGCCGCCTTGATGCGCGGTTTGCCGGCCGTCGTGTAGTCGGCGATCCAGAGCCCGTCACCGGCGTAGGACGTCGTGTCGACGGTCAGCCAGAAGTTGCGGTTCGTGTAGAGCAGCACCCGGTGATGGGGGCGCAGGCGCTTCACCTCGCGGATGAAGCGGTCCTTCTCCGCGTTGCTCGCGCGGGTGCCCTCCCCGGTCGTCTCCCAGTCCACGGCGAGCAAGTCCCCCGCCTTCTCCGGGGCCTTGCTCACGAAGTACTCGGCCTGGGCCGTGAGGTTGCCCGGCCACAGGAAGTGGTAGAAGCCGACGACGCAGCCGCCGTCGCGGGCCAGTTTCGTCTGCGCCGTGAGCCGCGGATTGACGTACGAACGCCCCTCCGTCGCCTTGATGAAGACGAACGACTGACCCTCCGTGTCGAAGGTGGACTGGTACGAGCTGACGTCGATACCGCGCAGCATGCTGGCCTCCCGGTCGGTGGGGCGACGAGGTCGAACATCCATCGTCCCCGATCCGGTCCCGTCGGGGTACCTCTTTCCGCACGTTGATCCGCTGGACGGTGCGGCGCCGCACCAGGACGTTTCGATGGCCGCAGTCTTGGAACACGCTTTACACGGCTTCGTGCAACTGCCGGAGCCGTGTCGATGTCTGACAGGGAGTTGGGCCCGTTGGGGGGCATGGGGTGACTCGGAGAGTGGGGCAGGTCGTGGGACGGCGCAAGGGCGGAATAGGGATCGCGCTCGTGACGGTCGCGGTGCTGGTGGGCGCGAGCGCCTGCGGCGGCGGCAGTGGCGACAAGAAAGCGGGCGGGGACGACGGGAAGGCGGCGGGGAAGCCGGGCGCGAGCGCCTCGCCCACACCGGCGAAGCCCAAGGGTCCGCCGATGCTCCTGGAGACGATCACTCCGCTGAACGACGCCAAGGTCGGTGTGGCGATGCCGATTTCGGTGGTCTTCACCAATCCGGTGGCCGCCAAGGCGCGCGCCTCCGTCGAGAAGCACCTGAAGGTCAGCACCTCGCAGCCGGTGGCCGGTGCCTGGCACTGGTTCGGCGACAAGCGCGCGGACTGGCGCCCGAAGACGTACTGGCCCTCCGGTACGAAGGTGAAGATCGACGCCGACATGAAGGGCGTCAGCAACGGCAACGGCCGCTACGGCGTGCACGGTTACACGCACACCTTCACGGTGGGCGACGACGTCCGGGCCGACGTCTCCGTCACCGGTCACACCATGAAGGTCAGCAAGAACGGCCAGGCCGTGCGCACGCTGTCGATCAACGCGGGCAGCGCCGAGTACCCGACCTGGAACGGCACGATGGCCGTCATCGACAAGCAGGAGAAGGTCCACATGACCTCCTGCAGCGTCGGCATCAGCTGCAACAAGGGCAGCGCCAACTACTACGACCTGACGCTGCCCTGGGACGTCCACCTCACCCAGTCCGGCACGTACGTCCACTACTCGACCGGTGACCCGAACCCGGGCAGCGGCTCCGCCCGTGGCTCGCACGGCTGCGTCCACCTGTCGCTGGCCGACGCCAAGTGGTTCTACGGTCAGGTCAAGCAGGGCGACCCCGTCACGATCACGGGCTCGCCGCGCGCCAAGGCTCCGGCCGACAACGGCTACGCGGCCTTCAACCTGAGCTGGGACCAGTGGCTCGCGGGGAGCGGGGCGGGGGAGGGCGCGACGGCGACCCTGTGACCGCCGCCGCCCTCAGCGCCTGCTGATCATCAGCACTCGATGATGTTCACCGCGAGCCCGCCGCGGGCCGTCTCCTTGTACTTGACGGACATGTCGGCGCCGGTCTCCTTCATGGTCTTGATGACCTTGTCGAGGGAGACCTTGTGGCTGCCGTCGCCGCGCATGGCCATGCGGGCCGCGGTGACGGCCTTCACGGCGGCCATGCCGTTGCGCTCGATGCAGGGGATCTGGACGAGGCCACCGACGGGGTCGCAGGTCAGGCCGAGGTTGTGCTCCATGCCGATCTCGGCGGCGTTCTCGACCTGCTCGGGGGTTCCGCCGAGGACCTCGGCGAGGGCACCCGCGGCCATCGAGCAGGCGGAGCCGACCTCGCCCTGGCAGCCGACCTCGGCGCCGGAGATGGAGGCGTTCTCCTTGAAGAGCATGCCGATGGCGCCCGCGGAGAGCATGAAGCGGACGACGCCTTCCTCATCGGCGCCGGGCACGAAGTTGATGTAGTAGTGCAGGACCGCGGGGATGATGCCCGCGGCGCCGTTGGTGGGCGCGGTCACGACGCGGCCGCCCGCGGCGTTCTCCTCGTTGACGGCCATCGCGTAGAGGGTGATCCACTCCATGGCGCGGGCCATCGGGTCGCCCTCGGCGCGCAGCTGGCGGGCCGAGTTCGCGGCGCGGCGGCGGACCTTGAGGCCGCCGGGCAGGATGCCCTCGCGGGACATGCCGCGCGAGACGCAGGCCTGCATGACGCGCCAGATGTCGAGGAGGCCGGAGCGGATCTCGTCCTCGGTGCGCCAGGCCTTCTCGTTCTCCAGCATCAGCGCGGAGATGGACAGGCCGGTCTCCTGGGCGAGGCGGAGCAGGTCGTCGCCGGTGCGGAAGGGGTACTTGAGGACCGTGTCGTCGGGCACGATCGGGTTCTCGCCGGCCGCCCCCTCCTGCGCGAGCACGGACTCGTCGACGACGAAGCCGCCGCCCACCGAGTAGTACGTCTTCTCCAGGACGAGCGCGCCCTCGTGGTCGTAGGCGAAGATCGTCATGCCGTTGGCGTGGTACGGCAGTGCCTTGCGGCGGTGCAGGACCAGATCGTCGTCGAAGCTGAACGGGATCTCGTGGACGCCGAGCAGGCTGATCTTCCCGGAGGTCTTGATCGCCTCTACGCGGTCGTCGGCCTTCTCCACGTCGACCGTGCGGGGGGAGTCGCCCTCCAGACCCAGCAGGACCGCCTTGGGGGTGCCGTGGCCGTGTCCGGTGGCGCCGAGGGAGCCGTAGAGCTCCGCCCGTATCGAGGCGGTGTGGGCGAGCAGGCCCTCGTTCTTCAGGCGGCGAGCGAACATGCGGGCCGCCCGCATCGGGCCGACCGTGTGGGAGCTGGACGGGCCGATGCCGATCGAGAACAGGTCGAAGACCGAGATGGCCACGGGGGAACTCCTAGGTGGGGTTTCGGCGGACGCCGTTGTCCGCCGGGTGGTGCGCAAGCTGATACGGAGGGCGGTGCATGGGGCGGGGCACCGCTCTCACTGTCCAGTGTGCGCGGTGCCCCGAAATTTCATACGTACAAATGCGTACGAAACTACTTCAGGCCGGGGTACAGGGGGTACTTGCCGGCGAGGGCGGTGACGCGGGCCTTGAGGGACGCCGCGTCAGTGCCCCCGAAGGGAGCGGGCGCCTTCAGCGCTTCGGCGATGATGTCGGCGACCTCGGTGAAGTCCTCGGCCTGGAAGCCGCGGGTGGCCAGCGCCGGGGTGCCGATCCGCAGGCCCGAGGTGACCATCGGCGGGCGCGGGTCGTTCGGGACCGCATTGCGGTTGACGGTGATGCCGACCTCGTGGAGACGGTCCTCGGCCTGCTGACCGTCGAGCTCGGACTCGCGCAGGTCGACCAGGACCAGGTGCACATCCGTGCCGCCGGACAGCACGTTCACGCCCGCGGCGCGCGCGTCGTCCGAGGTCAGACGGGCGGCGAGGATCTGGGCGCCCTCGATGGTGCGCTGCTGGCGCTCCTTGAAGTCCTCGCTCGCGGCGACCTTGAAGGAGACGGCCTTGGCGGCGATCACGTGCTCCAGGGGGCCGCCCTGGAAGCCGGGGAAGACGGAGGAGTTCAGCTTCTTCGCGAAGTCCTTCTTCGCGAGGATGATCCCGCCGCGCGGCCCGCCGAGGGTCTTGTGCGTGGTGGAGGTGACCACGTCGGCGTACTCGACCGGGTTGGGGTGCAGCCCGGCCGCGACGAGGCCGGCGAAGTGGGCCATGTCGACCCACAGGAAGGCGCCGGTCTCGTCCGCGATGCGGCGGAACGCGGCGAAGTCCAGCTGACGCGGGTAGGCGGACCAGCCCGCGATGATGACCTTGGGGCGGTGCTCCTTGGCGAGGCGCTCGACCTCGGCCATGTCCACCAGGCCGGCCTCGTCGACGTGGTAGGCCACGACGTCGAACTGCTTGCCGGAGAAGTTCAGGCGCATGCCGTGGGTGAGGTGGCCGCCGTGGGCGAGGTCCAGGCCCAGGATGGTGTCGCCGGGCTTGGCGAGCGCGAAGAGGGCGGCCTGGTTGGCGGAGGCGCCGGAGTGGGGCTGGACGTTGGCGTACTCGGCGCCGAAGAGGTCCTTGACCCGGTCGATGGCGATCTGCTCGGTGACGTCGACGTGCTCGCAGCCGCCGTAGTAGCGCCGGCCGGGGTAGCCCTCGGCGTACTTGTTGGTCAGGACCGAGCCCTGCGCCTCCATGACCGCGACCGGAGCGAAGTTCTCCGACGCGATCATCTCGAGGGTGGACTGCTGACGGTGCAGCTCGGCGTCGACCGCGGCGGCGACGTCCGGGTCGAGCTCGTGCAGGGGGGTGTTCATGAGCGACATGGTCGTGGTGTCCCTAGTTGCCGGAGCCGGAGAACGCGTCGTACTCGTCCGCGGAGAGCAGGTCCTTCGGCTCATCCGAGATGCGGACCTTGAACAGCCAGCCGCCCTCGAACGGGGCGGAGTTCACCAGCGCCGGGTCCTCCACGACGTCCTGGTTCGCCTCGACGACCTCGCCGGTGACCGGGGAGTACAGGTCGCTGACGGACTTGGTCGACTCGAGTTCGCCGCAGGTCTCGCCCGCGGTCACCGTGTCACCGACCTCGGGGAGCTGGGCGTAGACGACATCGCCGAGCGCGTTGGCCGCGAACTCGGTGATGCCGACCGTCGAGACGCCGTCCTCGGCGCCCGACAGCCACTCGTGCTCCTTGCTGTAGCGCAGCTGCTGGGGGTTGCTCATGATCTGAATTCTCCTGTACGCGAATGGGTGCTGCGGAACGAGAGGGGTGTGCGCTGGGTTACTTCCGGCGGCCCCCGTGAGGACTGGTCGGGCTACTTCTGGCGCTTGTAGAACGGCAGCGCCACGACCTCGTACGGCTCGTGGGCGCCACGGATGTCCACGCCGACGCCCTCGGTGCCGGGGGCGGCGTGCGCCGCGTCCACGTAGGCGATGGCGATCGGCTTGCCGAGCGTGGGGGAGGGGGCGCCCGAGGTGACCTCGCCGATCACCTGGCCGCCGACGACCACGGACATCCCGGCGCGCGGCACGCGGCGGCCCTCGGCGATCAGGCCGACGAGCTTGCGCGGCGGGGCGGTCTCGGCGCGCTCGGCGGCGGCCTCGAGCGCCTCGCGGCCCACGAAGCGGCCCTCGTTGCCCGTCTTCTCGAACTTCACGACGCGGCCGAGACCGGCGTCGAACGGCGTCAGCGCCGTCGTCAGCTCGTGCCCGTACAGCGGCATGCCGGCCTCCAGGCGGAGCGTGTCGCGGCAGGAGAGACCGGCGGGGACGAGCCCGACCGGCGCGCCCGCGTCGGTCAGCGCCTGCCACAGCTTCTCGGCGTGCTCCGGGGCGACGAACAGCTCGAAGCCGTCCTCGCCGGTGTAGCCGGTGCGGGCGATGAGGGCCGGGACGCCGGCGACGGTGCCGGGCAGACCCGCGTAGTACTTGAGGCCGTCCAGGTCGGCGTCCGTGAGGGACTTCAGGATGCCGGGGGACTCGGGGCCCTGGACGGCGATCAGCGCGTAGGCGTCGCGGTCGTCGCGGACCTCGGCGTCGAAGCCCTCGGCGCGCTCGGTGAGCGCGTCGAGGACGATCTGCGCGTTGCCCGCGTTGGCGACGACCAGGTACTGAGGAAGACCGGCCTCCTGCTCGCCCAGGCGGTAGACGATCAGGTCGTCGACGATCCCACCGTCCTCCCGGCAGATCATCGTGTAGCGGGCGCGGCCGGGGCCGATCGTGGACATGTTGCCGACGAGGGCGTAGTCGAGGAGGTCGACGGCCTGCGGCCCGGTGACGGTGATCTCGCCCATGTGCGACAGGTCGAAGAGGCCCGCCTTGGTGCGGACCGCGATGTGCTCGTCGCGCTCGCTGCCGTACCGAAGCGGCATGTCCCAGCCCGCGAAGTCGGTCATCGTCGCGCCCAGCGAGCGGTGCAGGGCGTCGAGGGCGGTCTTACGGGGGGTGTTGCTCATGAGTGGTGCTCCAGGATCCCAGGCATGACAGACGAGGGCGATGGTCTTCCTCCCCATCTGTCATCGGAACCTGAGAGGTTCGCCGGCGCCACACGTACAGGTGGTCGCGGCTTGCACCTTGGGTGGAGCGGCCGAGGGCCGCCCGCTTTTCAGATATGCCTCGCCCGCGCGGTACGGGGCCTGAGAGATTCAAGGGAGGAACTTGCTCCTTCGGCGCTCCCTGGGACACGTAGGCGTCCGGGGAGCTCTCCCGCGCGGATTCAAGCGGCCGGTATGCAGTTGGTTGTGCTCTTGGCGCGCACATCATTGCATGCCGACCGTACGGGGAAACCACTTGTACGGCATTACCGTCTCTTTACACTTGACGGGCAAGGGTGGCGTGACCGGAACGGGGAGGACGATCACGGTGCACAAGGCAGCGGCGGGCGCGTACGTGGCGGCAGGGGTCGGACAGCGTGCGATGCCCCGCCCGAGGTCGGTGACGGGGCGCGGTCCGGTCGTCAGGGACCTGCGCGGCAGAGGCGGCCGCACGCCGAGGCGCCTCGGCTTCGCGCGGGGTGACCTGATCGTGGTCTCGGGGCTCCCGGGCAGCGGCAAGTCCACGCTGATGCGTCGCGCGGTCGGCGCCGGGGGAGCCGTGCGCATCGACTCGCAGGACGCCCGTGACCGCTGGGCGGCCCGGCTGCCCCGGCTCCTCCCGTACGGCGTGTACCGCCCGCTCGTGCGGCTCGCGCACTTCGCCGGGCTGCGGCGGGCCCTGCGCTCGGGAGGCAGCGTCGTCCTGCACGACTGCGGCACGCAGGCCTGGGTGCGGCGCTGGCTGGCCAGGGAGGCCGGGCGGCGCGGCGCGGACCTGCATCTGATGCTGCTCGACGTCGACGCGGACACGGCGCTGGCGGGCCAGCGGGACCGTGGTCGCGGGGTCTCGCGCTACGCGTTCGCCCGGCACCGCCGCGCGGTCACGGGTCTCGTGGAGTCGGCCGAGCGCGGTGACCTGCCGTGGGGCTGCGCGTCCGCGGTGCTGCTCGACCGGGACGCGACGGATGTGCTGAACGGGATCGCGTTCGAGGGCGGCTGACGTCCCGCGACCGCCTGTGAGTGTGCCGATACGGAGGGTGTCGTGTCACCCGTACGCGCTAGGGTTCGGCCGCAGACAGAGCGGTTCCAGAGCGGGTGGTAGGCACATGGACATTCCGGCGCAGGCACATGCACATCCGTACGGCGGGTGGCCGGCCAACGAGCTGGAGGAGGTGCTCGCCGCCTCCCTCGGGGTCGACTCGGCGGGCGGCCGGATCGTCGAGGTCCTCGGACGCAGTCAGGTGTGGATACCGCTGCCCCAGGGCGGCGGGCCCGGCAGCCCGAACCTCGACCTGCCGACGCTGGAGATCGAGGGCCAGGCCTATGTGCCCGTCTTCAGCTCGGAGGAGCAGTTCCTCGCGGTCGTCGGCGACCGGATGGGCTGCACGGTCGCGCCGGCCGTCGAGTTCGCGCGCGGGCTGCCCCCGCAGGTCGGCATCGCGGTGAACCCCGACGGCGCCGTCGGCGTCCCGCTGCCCCCGCCCGCCGTCGCCGAGCTGTGCAGGTCCGGCCGTACGCCGCTGGACGGGCCCGCCTCGGGCGGCCGGGTCAGCCTCTACGAGCCCGACTGGCAGAACGACCCGGTCGACTTCCTGGCCGCCGTGCGCGAGGAGTTCGAGGCGTCCGGCGTCGTCCTCACCGCCCGCCGCTGCCTCGCCAGCGTCGAGGGCGGCGACCCCGTCCTCTTCGTCGGTGTCGAGCTGTCGCAGTGGGAGGGCCCCGCGCGCAACCTGCCCATGGACGCCCTGGGCCGCGCTCTGGGCCGGGTCCAGGCGCCCTGGCCGGTGAACCTCGTCCTGCTCGACATCACCCAGGACCCGGTCGGTGACTGGATGCGCGCCACGCTGCGGCCGTTCTACACGCAGGGTCACTGAAAGCCCGGCGCCGGTCCCCGTTCGGGAGGACACGGGAAAGCGGTCGACCGCGCGTACGTCAAGTCGGTGTCAGGATCGCCGCTTAAGCTGGTTTCATGACCTGTCTGGGCGGTCCCGCCGCGGGGAGCGGGTCGAAATCGTCGGGTACGTCGCGAAGGGGCGGTTACGGGTGAGTGCGTCGGGCACGGCCGCGGCCGGTCAGGTCGAGCACATGCTGCGCCAGGTGACGCCGGGGCGTTACGACGCCTACGAGGCGCTGCTCAACGCGCTCGCGGACCCCGGCGCCGGCCAGGTGTGGATGCTGCTCTGGCACGGCCAGGCCGGATCCCCCGACGCGCAGTACGGGAACATGGACGTCGACGGCACCGCGTACGCCCCCTGCGTCACCTCGGCCCAGGAGTTGTCCGCCTCCGGCTGGAGCCGTGCGTACGAGGTCGTCAGCGGGGTCGACGCGGCCCGCACGCTCTACCCCGACCACTACGGCCTCTGGCTCAACCCGCACGCGCCCGGCGGCGGCGTCGGCATCCCGTGGCTCGACCTGCGCCGGATCGCGGGCGGCCTCGACCGCCAGCCCGCCGGGCCCCTGCGGCTGAGCGACCCCGCCATCGAAATCCCCCAGTTCTACGCCCTGCTGACGCAGAACGCGCACCGCACCACCGCGATCCGCTCGCTGCGCCGCGCCTGGGTCCAGCCGACGCTCGGCGCGCCCTATCTGGCGATCGGCCTCGATGTGTACGACACGTCGCCGGTGTCCGTGGACGCGGTGCGCGCGATGATGCAGCAGTCGGTCGTCGCCGTGCCCGACGGGCTGCCCGTCTCCACGGTCGCGATGTCCGACGAGCACGACCCCGTCGCCATGTGGCTGCGCGCCAACGCCCGCCCGTTCTACGACCGCGAGGCCCACGCGGCCCCGCCCGCGCCCGCCCCCGTCGCGGGGTACGGGTATCCGCCGCCGCACGGGACGTACTGAACTGTTCGGTCTTCAAGTGACATTACGGAACGGTTGGTTGAACGTAATTGAACCGCCCTGCCAAAGTTCACGTGAGGACCAGGTGAGGGTGCTCAAGTAATGGCCTGACCAGGTGTCGAGCGCACTGGTGGAGACTCGCAACTCGAGATCATCGCTGTATAGTCACATCGATTCGGTGGCCGGCGGGGGCGGATGGGACGCCCGTGTCCGGTCCACTCCTCAGGGGGAGCCGTCGTGACAGCAGAAACAACAGCGAGTTACCGAATTCTCGGCCCACTCGAAGTCATCGGCGGCGATCTGCGGGAATGCCGCATCGCGCGTGGCAGGCAGCAGGTGATCCTGGGCATGCTGCTCCTGGAGGCCAACCGTGTCGTGAGCGCGGAGAGCCTGATCACGGCCGTGTGGGGCGATTTTCCGCCATCCACGGCGCGTACCCAGATACAGGCCTGCATCTCTTCGCTGCGCAGCGCTCTCGGGGAAATCGGTGAAGGCGACGCGATCGTGACCAGGGATCCCGGATATGTGATCCAGGTCGGCGATCAGCAGATCGACAGTCAAGTTTTCGCTAAGAAAGTCTCCGAGGCCAACTCCCTGATTGCCGAAGGGGCCTCGGGTGCCGCCGAATTGCTCGACGAAGCGCTCGGCCTGTGGCGCGGACGTGCCCTGAGTGGAGTTGTCAGCAGCAAATTGCTGTCGAAGGCGTCCGAGCTCGACGAAAACCGGCTGGTCGCCCTGGAGACATACACGGACCTCGAGTTGGAGTCGGGGCGGGCGGGCCGGCTGGTGGGCTCGCTGCGCGCGCTCGTCGCCGAGCACCCGCTGCGCGAACGCGTGCGCGGCCAGCTGATGCTGGCCCTCTACCGCTCCGGCCGGCAGGCGGAGGCACTGGAGACGTACCGCGCCGGACGTCTCCTCGCGATCGAGGAGCTCGGCCTCGAACCGAGCGACGAACTCAAGCGGCTGGAACTCGCCGTCCTGTCGGGTGAGGCGGCGCTGCACCCCGCCCCCGAGCCCGTCACCGCGCCGCGGGAGGCGGAGCCCGGGGCCGCACCCGGACCCGAGCGCGTCGCCGACCCCGGGGCGCCGGTGTCCGTCTCGCCGCTCGTGCCGTTCCAACTGCCTTCCGACACGGCCGGGTTCACCGGTCGGGCCGCCCTGATCGAGGGGATCGACCAGGCCCTGCGCGACGACGGCAACCAGGCCACCCGCATCGTGACGCTGACCGGGCCGCCGGGCGCGGGCAAGAGCACCCTCGCCGTCCACGTCGCCCACCGTGTCGCCGCCCGCTTCCCGCACGGCCAGCTGTACTGCGACGTCGGCGGCACCCGCGCCCAGCCGCTGACCCCCGCCGCCGTACTCGGCCGCTTCCTGCGCGCTCTCGGGGTGCCCGGCGCCGCGCTGCCGGACGACGTGGACGAGCGCGCGGAGATGTTCCGGCATCTGCTCGCCGACCGGCGGGTCCTCGTCGTCCTTGACAACGTTCGCAGCGAACGCCAGCTGCGCATGCTGCTGCCCGGCAGCGCCAGTTGCGCCGTACTGATCACGGGAGGCCCGCGGATCACCGGGCTCGCCGGGGCCCGCGCGTTCAACGTCGACGTGTTCGAGAACGCCGAGGTCCTCGAAATGCTCGAAGGGGTCATCGGGGCACAGCGCGTCCGCGACGAGGCGGCCGCGGCGGAGACCCTCGGGCACATGGTCGGGCGGCTGCCGCTGGCACTGCGGATCGTCGCCGCCCGCCTCGCCGCCCGCCCGCACTGGTCCCTCGCCTGGATGGTGGAGCGACTCTCCGACCAGCACCGCACCCTGGACGAACTGGCGCACGGCGACCTGGCGATCAGGACCAGCCTCGCCCTGATGTACAACGGGCTCGACGAGGAGGCGCGCCGTCTGCTGCGGCTCCTCAGCCTCCTCGACGGCACGTCGATCCCGGCCTGGACGGCCGCCGCCCTGCTCGACACGGGCCTGCCCCGCGCCGCCGACCTGCTGGAGCTCCTCGTCGACGCGCAGATCCTGCACGTCGAGGGGACCGACCCGACGGGGTCGCCCCGCTACAAACTCAACGGGCTCATACGCCTGTTCGCCCGCGAGGAGCTGGACCGGAACGAGGGGCCCGAGGGGCAGCGCGCGGCGGTCGCCCGCGTCGTCGGCGGCTGGCTGGCCGCGGTGGAGGAGGCCCATCGCCGCATCTACGGCGGCCACTTCACGGTCCTGCACGGCACGGCGCCGCGCCTGCGGTTCCCCGCCGGGTACTTCGACCGGGTGCTCGCCGATCCGCTCGGCTGGCTGGAGTCCGAGCGCGCCAACGCCTGCGCGGCGATCCGGCTCGCGGCCGACGCCGGTGAGGCCGAGGCCTGCTGGGACCTGGCAGTCAGCCTCGTCTCGCTCTTCGAGGCCCGCTGCTACTTCGAGGACTGGGAGCAGACCCATCTGTGGGCCCTCGACTGCGTGCGCGAGGCGGGGGCGCGGCGCGGGTACGGCGCCCTCATGTGCTCGCTGGGCTCCCTGCACATCAGCCGCTCGCAGCTGACCGCGGCCGGGCAGCGGCTCGGCGTGGCCCGCGACGTCTTCGCCGAACTCGGCGACGTGCACGGGCAGGCCATGACCCGGCGCAACCTCGCCCTGCTCGACCAGCGGCGGGGCAACAACGAGGCGGCCCTCGCGCAGTACCGGCCCGCGCTCGAGGAGTTCCGCTCGGCCGGTGACTCGGTCGGCGCCGCTAGCGTCCTCGTGCACATGGCGAGCATGGAGATCGACCGCGACAACTTCGACGCCGCTGGCGCCCATCTCTCCGAGGCCTTGACGATCTGCCGTGCCACCGGCAGTCAGCGGGTGGAGGTGCAGGTCCGCTACGTGCTCAGCGTGCTGCGCCAGCGCCAGGGCCGCTACACGGAGGCCGAGGAGATCCTCACGGGCATCCTGCGGCAGGTCCGCGAGCGCCGGGACATGGCGGGGGAGTCGCGCATCCTGCACCGTCTCGGACTGGTCAACGCCCGGCTCGGCCGCACCGGGGTCGCCCAGGGCCGGCTGCGTGAGGCCATCGCGATCCGCGAGCGGATCATGGACCGGGTCGGCGCGGCCGAAGCGCGCCTGGAACTCGCTCAGTTGGAGGTCGCCATTGAGGACCGGATGCTCCTCGGCGACCACGGCAGTGTCGTCTGCCGCACCGGTGGACCGGCCGGTCCGACGAACACCGCCGGCCCGGGCCGGCCCCGGGGCGACGGTCTGCCGGACAGGCCCTAGGGCCTGCGGAGTACTAGGCGGCGCCCTCGGCCGAGTTGGAGCCCGGGCCAGGCCACGGAGTGTCGAACGGTGTGACGGTGCTGTGCGCGGCAGCGGTGGTGCCGGCCTGTGGGCCGGGCCACGGAGTGTCGTCGGTGGCCGCCCCCAGGCCCAGGGTGAGGGGCAGGACGGCCGCTGCGACGAGTGCTGCCAGGGTGAACGTGGTGGTCCTACGCACGTGTTCCCGCTTTCCCTTGTGAACGGGCCCGGACCTCTGCCCGGACCCAGCCCGTGGATCGTAGGTGACCCCGCTATCACTCAGCTATCGCTTCGCCACCGGCAACGGCCCCGGCGGCGACGGCCGGCCGAGTCCGCGGCAGCAGCGGACCAGTAGGGCTCATGGTGATGATGCGTGACGGCGGCCGGAGCAGCGTCGGCCGACAGATCCTCGAACTCCCCGGCGCCCACCCAGGCGCCGTCATCCGACGAGGTCCGGGCGACCCCCGGGCATGGAGGCTGGTCCGTGGACGCGCCGTACCCTTCGCACTCCCTGCCGATCGGGGCGACCTTCGCCCGGCAGGCCCGCCGGACGCCCGACAGGACCGCGGTCCGCGGTGACGACGGCGAACTGACCTACGGCGAACTGGACGACCGCTCCGACCGTCTCGCCCGGCACCTCCAGGACCTCGGGGTGGCCGTCGGCGACGTCGTCGCCCTGGACGCCGGGCGCTCCGTCGCCGCCGTCGTGGGCCTGCTCGGCATCCTCAAGGCGGGCGCCGCCTATCTCGCGCTCGAACGCCGCTATCCGCCGGAGCGGCGCCGGCTGATCCTCGAGGACGCGGGCGCCCGGTTCGTCCTCACCGCGCCCGGCGCATCAGGGGAGTTGTCTCCCGGGTGCACGCCCCTGCCGCTCGAAGCGGAGCTGCCCGCGCTGGCGCCCGCCGATTCCGGCGTGACCCCCGCCGACTCCGCGTACCTCGCCTACACCTCGGGATCGACCGGCGCGCCGAAGGGCGTCTGCGTCCCGCACCGCGCCGTGTCGCGCCTCGTGCTCGGCGCCGACTTCCTCGCCACCACCGCCGACGACGTGTTCCTGCAGTACGCGCCGATGGCCTTCGACGCGTCCACCCTGGAGATCTGGGCGCCGCTCCTCAACGGCGCGCGCCTGGACCTCGCCCCCGACCGCGACCTGTCCGTCAGTGAACTCACCAAGCTGGTACGGCACTCGGGCGCGACCGTGCTCTGGCTGACCGCCGGCCTCTTCCAGCAGGTCGTCGAGTCCGGCCTCGACGACCTGTGCGGGCTGCGCGTCCTCCTCGCCGGAGGGGACGTCCTGTCGCCGCCGCACGTGAACCGCGCCGTCGCCGCGCTGCCCGGCACCACACTCGTCAACGGCTACGGCCCCACCGAGAACACCACCTTCACCTGCTGCCACATCATCACCGGGCCAGTGACGGGAGCCGTGCCGATCGGCCGGCCGATCCGCGGAACCGGCGTCCACGTGCTCGACGCGGACCTGCGTCCCGTCCCCGACGGGGAGACCGGCGAGCTCTTCGCGACGGGCGAGGGACTGGCCCACGGCTACCTCGGCAGTCCGGAGCTGACCGCCGAGCGCTTCCTGCCAGACCCGTACGCGACCCGGCCGGGCGCCCGGATGTACCGCACCGGCGACCTGGTGCGCAGGCGCCCCGACGGCGTCCTCGAGTACCACGGACGCGCCGACCAGCAGGTGAAGATCCGCGGCTTCCGCATCGAACCCGGCGAGGTAGAGTCCGCCCTCGCGGCCCTGCCCGGTGTGGCCGAGGCGGCCGTCGTGGCCCAGACGCAGCCGGCCGGCGGCAAGATCCTCGTCGCATTCGTCACGGGCCGTCCCGGCGACGAGCTGTCCACCCTCGACCTGCGCAGGCGCCTCGCCGACGTGCTGCCGGAGTACACGATCCCGTCCCGGGTCAGGATCGTCGACGCGCTGCCCCTGACGCCGAACGGGAAGGTCGACCGCGCCGCGCTCACCGCCGAGCGGTCGCCCGGCAGGCCCGAACTCGCGGCGGCTTACCGGGAACCGGCGCCCGGGACCGAGACGGCCGTCGCCCGCCTGTGGAGCGACCGCCTCGGCATCGACGGCGTCGGCGCCGACGACGACTTCTTCGAACTCGGCGGCCACTCCCTGATCGGCGTCCGCATCACCGCGGACCTCCAGCGCGAGTACGGCGTGGAGATATCCCCGGTCGCCTTCTACCTCGACCCGACCCCGGCGGGCCTCGCCGCGGCCGTCGAGAAGGCGCGGGACGCCGCGTGAGGATCACCGCCGGATGTGTTCCCGTCCCGGCCGCGGACCTCACGAAGGCCGATCTCTTCGACCCCGGGTTCCACGCGGACGGTGACCTCCATGCCGTGTGGGCGCGCATGCGGACCGATGCGCCGCTGCACCGCCAAGTGCTGCCCGACGGGCGCGCGTTCACATCGGTCACCCGTTACGCGGACGCCTGTCGCGTCCTCGGCGACCACCGTGCCTTCACCTCCGAACGCGGCAGCATCCTCACCCAGCTCGGCCACGACGACACCTCCGCCGGCCAGATGCTGGTCTCCACCGACCCGCCGCGCCACGGCGAACTGCGCCGTCCCCTCAACGGGAAGCTCACCGCCCGCGCGCTCGCCGACTGGGAGGACAGGATCCGGCAGGCCGTCACCCACTTCCTCGCCCCCGCGCGTGACGGCGGCGTCTGGGACGTGGCGCGGCGCGCCTACGACCTGCCGATGACCGTGGCCGGCGCGCTGATGGGCGTACCGGAGTCCGACTGGGACGACCTGGTGCGGTGGACCGCGATGGCGGCGGCGCCGGAGGACGAGACCTTCCGCGTCGGTACCAGCGGGGCGGCGACGCTGGCCATCGCGCACCACCAGCTCTTCGAGTACTTCGCGCAGACGCTGCGCACACGTCGCTCCGAGGGGCCGGGCGAGAACCTCGTCGGCCACCTGATGACCATGGACGCCGGCGGCGCGAAGCTGAGCGACGCGGAGGTCATCTACAACTGCTACAGCCTCCTCCTGGGTGCCAACGCCACGACACCGCACACCGTCTCGGGCACGCTGCTCGCCCTCTCCGAGCACGAGGACCAGCTGCGCAAGGTCGCCGACGACGCCGCGCTGATTTCCGGCCTGGTGGAGGAGGGGCTGCGCTGGACGTCCCCGGCGAGCAGCTTCCTGC
This sequence comes from Streptomyces sp. NPDC055140, assembly GCF_053607285.1. Classification (NCBI taxonomy): domain Bacteria; kingdom Bacillati; phylum Actinomycetota; class Actinomycetes; order Kitasatosporales; family Streptomycetaceae; genus Streptomyces; species Streptomyces sp. NPDC055140. Next base: position 51,591 of record NZ_JBSGTG010000011.1, read on the forward strand.
GGTACGCGGTCGAGGACACCGAACTCAGCGGGGGGCGGGTGCCCGCGGGCGAGGCCGTCGCCGTGTGGATCGGCTCGGCCAACCGCGACGAGAGCGTGTTCACCGACCCGTACCGGTTCGACGTGCTGCGCGCCGACAACCGGCACATCGCCTTCGGGCACGGCCCGCACTACTGCCTGGGCGCCACGCTCGCCCGCGTCACCTTCCGGATCCTGTTCGAGGAGTTCCTCGCCGGGTTCCGGTCCGTCGAACCCGCCGGGCCGCCGCAGCACCTGAAGTCGGTCTTCATCGCCGGGATGACCAGCCTTCCCGTCGTGACCGCGCCGCGCTGACGCCCGCGGGAACCGGCCGCCTCAAGCCCCCGAAGCACACCGAGACAGGTGGAGTATGTCTGTGAATCCCGTGTCCGCCGGCGTCAGGGCCACCACGCCCTGGCTGCTGAGGAAACCGTCGCAGGACGCCGCGGCGCGCGTCTTCTGCTTCCCCTACTCCGGGGTCGGCGCGTCGATGTTCAACGCATGGCCCGCCCGCTTCGGCGCCGACGACGGCGTCGAGGTGTGCGCGGTCCAGCTGCCCGGCCGCGAGAACCGTATGCGCGAGCCGCACTACGGCACGTACGAGGAGCTCGCCGGGCACCTCGTCGAGGCTCTGACGCCCTACCTCGACCGGCCCTTCGCGTTCTTCGGGCACTGCGCGGGATCGCTGCCGGCGTTCGAGACGGCGCGGCTGCTCGCGGCGCGTGAACTGCCCCTGCCCGAAACGGTGTTCGTGTCGGCGCAGGTCGCGCCGCACGACTGCCCGCACGACCGCTTCCTCGGCATGACGGACGACGAACTGAAGGCCGAGCTGGAGTTCCTCGCCGTCTCCCGCGGCGGCACCGCCCACCCCGCGCTCATCGAGCTCGGCCTCGCCGTGCTGCGCGAGGACCTCGGCGCGAACCGGGTGTACGCAATGGAGCGGCCCGTACGGGTGCCGTTCGGCATCACCGTCCTGCACTGGTCCGACGACCCCGAGGTCACCCACGACGAGCTCAAGGGCTGGGACGCGTACGCCGACGGCGTCGCCTTCCCCGTACTCGACGGCGGGCACTACGACTTCCTTAAGGCCCCCGACGCTCTGATGGAACGGCTGGCCGATGCGTTCACAGCATGACGTGGACGTGTTCCGCGTGCCCGGCTTCCGGCGCCTCCTCGTCGGGCGCACCCTGTCCTTCCTGGCCACGGCGCTCGTGCCGACGGCGCTCACCCTCGCGGTGATCAGGGCGACGGGCAGCGCCGGTGACCTGGGGATCGTGCTGGCCGCCGAACTCGTGCCCCAGCTCGTGCTGCTGCCCGTCGGCGGCGTGCTCGCCGACCGCTTCCCCGCCCAGCGGGTGGCGTTCGCCGCCGACCTGGTGCGCGGCATCGCCCAACTCGCCATCGGCGCCGAGCTGTTGCTCGGTGCCGTGCGGATCGGCGACCTCGCGGCGCTCTCCGCAGTCACCGGCGCCGCCATCGCCTTCGGTACGCCGACCATGTCCCCGCTGGTCGCCGCCACCGTTCCGCAGGAGGCACGACTGCGCGCCAACGCCCACCTCGGCGTGGCCCGCGGCTTCGCCCTCGTGGCGGGGCCCGGCATCGCGGGTGTCCTGGTCGTCGCCGTCGGCGCGGGCTGGGCCTTCGTGTTCACCGCGCTGGTCTTCGGCGTCGGCGCCGTCACCCTGGGCGGCCTGCGGACCGAGCCCAGGGAGGCGAAGGCGCACACCCCGACGTTCTTCAGGGAACTCGCCGAAGGCTGGCAGGAGGTGCGCAGCCGCCCCTGGTTCTGGACCAACCTCGTCGGGCACGGGGTCTCCAACCTCGCGGCCGGGGTGCTCATGACGCTCGGACCACTCATCGCCATCGAGCGGCTCGGCGGAGAGATCTCCTGGGTCGTCGTCTACCAGGCGGGTATGGCTGGCATGCTGGCGGGCGCGTTCGTCGCCCCGCGCCTGAAGGCCACGCGCCCCCTGGTCGTCACCTCGGTGTGCGGCGCGCTGTTCGCCCTCCCGATGATCACGTTCGCGGTGCCGCTGGCCGTGTGGGTGAACGCGGTCGCCTACGGGATCGCCATGCTCGGCATCGGTGTCCTCAACACGCTGTGGCAGACCACCATGCAGCGCCACTTCCCGCCGCACGCGCTGGCCAGGGCCGACTCGTACGACGCCCTGCTGTCCTTCGCGGCCAGACCGCTCGGGCTCGCCGTCGCCGCGCCGGTCGCCGCCCTCACCGGGTCCGCCGCGCCGCTCCTCGTCACCGCGGCACTCGTCGCCGTGGCCAACCTGGCGTGCCTCGCGCTGCCCGACGCCCGCGCCATCACGAACCGCGCCGAGCCCGACGTGCGCGTCGCCTGAATCCGTCCGGACCGCTCGACCTTCCACACTCACAGGGGGCAGGACCCATGGGCACGATCGAAGAGGGAGCGGCGCTCGCCGTCGTCGGCGCGGCTTTCGAATTCCCCCAGTGCGCCGACTGGGACACGCTGACCGCGCTGCTGCGCGAGGGCCGCGACACGATGCGCGGGCTCCCGCAGAAGCGCGCGGAGTCCACCGGCGTCGTGCGCACCGCGAGCGACCGCGAAGGCGGCTGGATCGACGACGTCACCGGCTTCGACCACCGTTACTTCGGCATCTCCAAGGCCGACGCCGAGCTGACCGACCCGCGCCAGCGCCGCATGCTCCAACTCGCCGTGCGCGCACTCGGAGAGGCCGGATACGCGCCCGACGAGCTGGCGGGCAGCGGCACGGCGGTCCTCGTGGCCGGCTACGGCGCCCCGCATCCGAGCCTGTACAACCTCCTGCCCACCGGGCAGCAGGGTGCCGGGCCCGCGATGACGGGCAGTCTGCACGCGTACGCGGCGGGCCGGGTCGCCTACCACCTCGACCTGCGCGGCCCCGCCGAGGTCATCGACACGTCCTGCTCGTCCTTCCTCGTCGCGCTGCACGAGGCGCGCTGGAAGCTGGCGCGCGGCGAGTGCGACCTCGCCCTCGTCGGCGGCTTCGAACTCGTCCTCGGCCCGCTGCCGCGCCGCACCACCGGCACGGACGGCCTCGGCGTCCTGTCGGCGGACGACCGCTGCCGTCCCTTCGACAGCGCGGCCGACGGCACGACCTACGGGGAAGGAGGCGGATTCGTCCTGGTCAAGCGCTACGAGGACGCTGTGCGCGACGGCGACACCATCTGCGCGGTCGTCCGCGGCAGCGCCGTCAACCAGGACGCCGGACGCAGCACCGGCCTCACCGCCCCCAGCCCCGCGGCGCAGAGCGAGGTCATCACCGCCGCCTGGCAGGACGCGGGCGTCGACCCGGCGACCATCGGCTACGTCGAGGCGCACGGCACGGCCACGAAGATCGGCGACCCCATCGAGATCCAGGGCCTCGCCGGCGCGTTCGCCGCAGCGCGGGACGCCACCGGCGTACGGCCCGTGTCCTCGGTCAAGGGAAACCTCGGGCACCTCGGCTCCATGGCCTCGTTCGCCGGACTGATGCGCGTCATCGCCCAGTTCAGGGCCGGCGAGATCTTCCCCACCGCGCACTTCCGCGAGGCGAACCCGCTGCTCGCCCTGCCCGAGGACACCCTGCGGATCGCCGCCGCAGCCGAGCCGTGGCCCACCGGCCGTGGCCCCCGCCGCGCGGGCATCAGCAGCTTCGGCCTCAGCGGCACCAACGCCCACCTGGTCGTCGAGGAGGGGCCGGCCGCCCCGCCGCCACCCCCGTACACGAACGTCGAGCGCCCCTTCGTGCTCTCCGCGCGCGACCTGTCGGGCCTCGACCGCCAGGTGCGCCGGCTGCGTGACCTGATCGCCGCCGACCTCACCGGCTTCGATCTGGCCGCGGCCGGCGAGGTCCTCACGGCGGCGCGCGAACACTTCCCGCTGCGGCACGCCTGGACGGCGCGCGACACCACCGAACTCCTCGGCCATCTGGACGCCGTACTCCACGGGCCCGCCCAGGCGCGCGTGCCCGGCACGACGCCGCCCCTCGTCGTGGCACTCGGCGACACGGTCGCCACCACGGTCGCGGACCTGCGTGCCTGCGCCGCCGGACACCCCGCGTTCGCCGACGTCCACGAGGAGGCCGGGCGGGCGCTGCCCGCGGGCGAGTGGAACGCGGCGCAGCGCACGCTGGTGCGGCAGGTCGGCGGGCACGCGATGCTCGCGCGGGCCGGTCTCGCACCCGCCCTGGTACTCGCCCACGGCGTCGGCGCCCACGCGGCCCGCGTACTGCGGGAGGAGACGGATCTGGCCACGGCCATGGGCGCGCTCGGCGACCCGCCCGCGGAGCCCGCGCCGCCCAACCCCGAGGCCCTGCGCGGCGCCCTGTCCGGGCTCACGGAGCACCCCCTGATCGTCGACCTGGCACCCGGCAGCGCCCTGTCCGGGCTCCTCGCCGGACAGCCCGTCACGGCCGTCGCCACCACCCCCGTACAGGCCCTGGCCCTGGCCTTCGCGCACGGGCACACCGTGGACTGGCGGGCCGCGCTCGGGCGGCCGCCCGAGCGCCGCGTCCCGCTGCCCGTCGCGGCCCTGGCGGAGGAGCACTGCTGGCCCGCCATGGCGGCGGTCCCGGACGCGCCGGACGCACCCGAGCCGGAGACGGCCGAGCCGGCGACGGCCGCCGGGGGCAGTGTCACGGACATCGTGCTCGGCTTCGCCCGGGACGTCCTCAAGGAGCCGGGGCTCGGCGAGGACGACGACTTCTTCGACGCGGGCGGGAACTCGCTGAACGGCACCCAGCTCGTGGCCAGGATCAACACACACTTCGGCACCGACTTCGAGGTCCTCGACCTGTTCGACCTGCCCGACCTGCGCTCCCTCGCGGACGCCGTGGCCGGGGCCGCCCCGCAGGCGGCGACGCCCCGGCCGGACGACGGACAGGAAGAAGGCACGGCACGGGGAGCGGGGGGCGGCGATGTGCGCGAAGGCCCCCTGTGCGGGCAGCAGACCGCCATCTGGGCCGCGCAGCAGCTCGACCCCGAGTCGGGCGCGTACAACGTGCCGGCCGCGCTGCTCCTCGACGGGGAGCCCGACCCCCGGGCGCTCGCGGCCCGGCTCACCACGCTGGTGCGCCGGCACCCGATGCTGCGGGCCTTTCTGCGGGACACGCCGGACGGTCCCGTGCAGTGCGTCGCGCCGGCCGACGGCGCCGAAGCCGTCCTGGAACACGTCGAGTCGGACCTCTCGGACCACACCCTGTCCAGCGGTGAGGGCGCCCTGCTCGAACGGCTGCGCGCCCTCGTCGCGGCACCCCTCTCGCCGTACGGCCGGCCCGCGGCCCGCCACCAGCTGATCCGCGCGCGCTTCGCCGACGGCGAGCGGCACGTCCTGCTGCTCACGTACCACCACCTCTTCGTGGACGGCTGGTCGTGGCGGCTCCTGTTCGAGGACCTGGCCGGTACGGCCCCGGAGGCCCCCGAGCCCGGCCGCCACTACCTCGACCACGTGACCGAACAGCGCGAACGCCTCGGGCAGGAGACCGGGCGCACCCTGGAGGCGTTCTGGTCCGGCTATCTCAGCGGTTCCCGCCCCGTGCCGCTGCCCGAGGACCCGGTGGACGCGGCCGCCCCCGGCGCCGCCGTCCGCGAACTGCCCGTCGCGCCCCGGCTCGCCGAGCGGCTGCGCGAGCTCGCCCGGCGCGAACGCGCCACGTCCAACATGGTGTTCCTCGCGGCCTGGGCGGCCTTGCTGTGGCGCATCACCGGAGAGACGGACGTGACGGTGGCCGTGCCGGCGGCGGGGCGCGCGCCGGTGGACGAACCGGTGGTCGGCAACTACGCCAACACCCTGGTGCTGCGCGTGCGGGTGCGGCCCGACGAGCCGTTCTCCGCGCTGCTCGCCGCGGTGCGCGACGCCTCGCTGGCCACGCTCGCCCACCAGGACCTGCCCACCGACCGCATCCGCCGCACCGCGCGTCCCGGCTCGGCCGAGCCGCTCGCCGCCACGATGTTCGGCTTCAACAGCGGTGTCGAGCCACTGCGGCGCCTCGGGCCCGACGGGCCGGCCGTCGAACTCCTCGACGTGGGCCAGGGCGCCCCGGCCTTCCCCGTGAGCGTCGCCGTCCTCGAATACGGCGAGGAGACGCGGGCCGGTGTCCAGTACACGCCCGACCGCTTCCGCGCCACGACGATCGAGGGCTGGCTCGACGCCTACCGGTCGCTGCTCGAGGCCGTCGCCGAACAGGGGACGAGTGCCCGGACGGCGGACCTGGCGGGCGGCCCCGCGCCGGTGCGGGCGATCGACGTCACCGGCGCCCGCGAAAGAGAAGCCGGAGAGGGAGCGGACGAAGCCGGCGGCGCGGGACACGTGGCCCCGCGCACGCACGTCGAACGCGAACTCGCCGCACTCTGGGCCCAGTTCCTCAAACGGGACCGGGTCGGGGTCACCGACGACTTCTTCGACCTCGGCGGCGACTCGATCACCGCCATCGCGATCGCCTCGGAGGCAGGACGCCGCGGCCTTGCCCTGCGGCCGAGGACCGTCCTGGAGCTGCGTACGGTCGCGGCGGCCGCGGCCCGCACGACGCGCGCCGAACCCGCTCCCGGACTTCCGGACCACGTGGCCGCCGACACCGCGGCCGACGCCCCGGACGAGAGCGAGCCCGTCGAACTCACGCCGCCGCAGCTGGAGTTCCTCGCGCGGGGTGCCGCCAGGCCCGATTACTGGAACCACGGTGTGCTCTACCGCGCCCGCCGCCCCCTGGACGCGGCCGAAGTGGGGCGCGCCCTGGAGACGCTCGCGCGGCGGCACCCGGTGCTGCGCGCCAGACTGCGCGAGGACGGGGGCCTGTGGCGCCAGTCGGCCGGGCCCGAGGCCCCGCCCGTGACCGAGTTCGACCTGCGCGGCGCGGACGCCGGACGCATCGCCGAGACCGTCGACGCGCGCGCCACCGAACTGCACGAGTCCCTGGACCTGCGGGAGGGACCCGTCTGCCGGGCGGGCCTGTTCCGCCTCCCGGCCGGGCTGCCCGACGAACTCGTCCTCGTCGTCCACCACGTCGTGGTCGACCTCTACTCGTGGAACATCCTCACCGAGGAACTGTCGGCGCTCCTGCGTGACGGCGACGACCGGGCGCTCGCCCCGGCGGGTCCCTCCTACTTCCACTGGGCGCGCCGCCTGGCCCGCCACGTCACCGACCGCCTCGACGCCCTGGACGGCTCGTACTGGCTGGACCGCACCTGGGGCGAGGGCGCGCAGCGGGCGACCGTCCCACCGGGCCCGCGGGGCGTCGAGGGCAACACCCAGGAGCTGGTCACCGACCTTCCCGTGCCCGACACCGCGGGTCAGGGCGTCACCCTTTACGAACGTCTGCTCGCGGCGCTCGGCGCCGCCTTCCAGGACTGGCTGGGCGTACGCGGCGGAGAGGTCGCCGTGCAGCTCGTCGCGCACGGGCGGGAGGACCTGTTCCCCGAGGGAGCCCCGGCCGGCGCGGACGCGGGAGTCGACCTCGGCCGCACCGTGGGCTACTTCAACACGACCTACCCCTTCGCGCTCGCCCTGCCCGGACGCCGCGCCGCCGCCGACCACACCGCGTACGTCGCACGGGAGCTGCGGTCCGTGCCACGGGCCGGCTTCGGCTTCGAGGCGCTGCGCCACCACCACCCGGACCCGGGAGCGCGGCGCGCGCTCGGCGCCGTCGGGGTGCCCGGGGTGCTCTTCTCCTTCTGGGGCCGCCCGGCCTTCCTGGACGCCGGACAGGCAGGCGACGAGGACGGCGTCCTCACCGGCGTACGCACCGAACTCGTCGGAAGGGACCGGCCGTTCGACATGGAACGGCCCTGCCCCGTCGAGGTCTACCCCAGCCTCGCCGACGGCCGCCTGGCCGTGCGCTGGCGCTTCAGCGGCGAGTTGTTCACCGCCGCGCGGATCCAGGACCTGGCGGACGCGTTCGGCGCGGCCCTCGGCACCTGACCGCCCTCATCCGTCCGGTACGGGATCAGGCCCGTACAGGGACTCTTGCCCATCCAGCTAGGAGTAGCGATCCCATGACCGCGACACCCCGGAAGAGACTCTTCCGGCTCAGGCCCCTGGCCGCCCTCGCCCTCGGCGCGGCCCTGCTCCCCCTCGGAGTGAACGGCCCCGCGCACGCGGCGGACGCCGACAGCATGCCCGCGGACGTCCTCGCCCGGAAGATGGCCGACGAGGTCACCGGGCCTGGCGCCTGGCGCCACCTCGAGGCGATCAACAAGGCGACCCTCGACAACGGCGGCACCCGCGTCTCGGGTACCCCCGGCTACGACGCGAGCGCCGCCTACATCACGCGTGAGCTCACCAAGGCCGGATACCAGGTCAAGAAGCAGGAGTTCGAGTTCCTCGACTACGACATCCTGTCCGAGCAGGGCTCCGTCGTGGCGCCCGAGGCCAGGACCCTGCACCCGACCATCGCCCGGTTCTCCGTGTCCACGCCGGACGGCGGCCTGACCGCCGACCTCGCGCAGCCGTCCGGCAAGAGCACCGGCTGCAGCGCCGACGACTACGCGGGCACCGACGTCAAGGGCAAGATCGTCCTGGTCGACGTGGGCACCGACTGCTTCATCACGCAGAAGCAGCTGGTCCTATCGGAGCTGGGCGCCTCGGCGATGCTCATGAACGTCAACTCGCCCAACCCCGACCTCAACCTGCGCTACCGGATGGTCCCGCCGACCGACGCCCGGATCCCCACGGGCACCCTGTCGCGGGCCGAGTCCGAGGCGCTGCGCGCCGACGCCGCCAAGGGTCCCGTCTCGCTCCGCCTCGACCTGCGCGGCAACAACAAGATGACCAAGACGTACAACCTGCTGGCCGACACCCCGACCGGCCGGGCCGACAACACCGTGGTCATGGGCGCGCACCTCGACACCGTGGACACCACGGCGGGCGCGAACGACAACGGCGCCGCGTCCGCGATGGTCCTGGAGACCGCGCTCAAGCTCGCCCCGCACCGCAATCACGTCAAGAACCGCGTGCGGTTCGCCTGGTGGTCCGCGGAGGAGAAGGGCCTGTCCGGCTCGCAGTTCTACGTCGACCAGCTCACGCCCGAGCAGCGCCGGCAGACCGCGCTGTACCTGAATCTGGAGATGATCGGTTCGCCGAACTTCGCCCGCCAGGTCTACAACGGCCAGACCGCGACCGGACCCGCCCCGGCCGGCTCGGAGCAGATCTCCAAGCTCGTCAACGGCTTTTTCGCGGACCGTCACCTGCCGACCGTGCCGCTCGTCCTGGACGGCCGCTCCGACCACTCGCCGTTCATCACGGCCGGCATAGCCGCGGGCGGCGTCAACGCCGGCGCGGACACCGTGAAGTCGCAGGAGTGGGCGGACCTGTTCGGCGGCACGGCCGGGCAGATGCTCGACCCCTGTTACCACCAGGCCTGCGACGCGCTCGCCAACGTCAACAAGACGATCTTCGACCAGAACGGCCGCTCGATGGCCTGGGCCGTCGGCCGGTTCGCCGTCGACACCTCGGACATCAACGGCGCGGCGGCGTCACAGCAGTAACACCCGCCGTACGAGCAGCAGTTCACCGCGCACACCGGACCGGGGCCGCCCGAGCGGAGTCTTCGGACAGGCCCCGGTCCGCTTCCCGGGAGGAACGACGGATGTCATTTGGGATCGTGGCCTCGGGCCACGCGCTGGGCGCCCCGGTCACCGTGGACGAGCTGGTGGCCCACGAGGGCGCCGACGCCCGCAAGCTCGCGGCGTGGGGCTACCGCCGCTTCCACCGTGCCGACGACGGCGTGGGCCTCACCGACCTGGCGGCCCGCGCCGCGGCTGCCGCGCTGCGCCGGGCCGGCGTCGCCGCCGACGAGGTCGACCTGGTCGTCCTCGCCATCCCCGACATCGCCGAGTACCTGTACTGGGACCCCGCCGCGGCCCTCCAGGGGCGGCTCGGGGCGCACCGCGCGGAGGCCGTGCTCCTGAGCCAGGCCTGCGGCGGCGGGGTCACCGCGTTCGACACGGTGGCCGGCCGGTTCGCCACCCATCCCGGCCATCGCACGGCCCTCGTCGTCGCCGCGAGCCGGGTGGCGGAGCCGTACTGGGACCGCACCGGCAGCGGTACCTCCCTGACCTCGGACGGCGCTGCGGCCGTCGTGCTGCGCCGCGGGCACGACGCGTGCACATGGCTCGCCACCGAGACCCTCACCGACGGCCGGTACGCCGACTTCATGCGTATGGAGACCGGGGGAGCGGCCCGTCCCTTCACGCCCGGGAGCCCCGCGAGCCCGGCCGTGGCGAGCGTCGTCGACCGGATGGACACCTTCTTCGAGGGTGACGGCAGGGCCACGTACGAGTTCGCCACCCTCGTGAACACGCGCAACCGCGAGGTCCTCGAACGGGTCTGCGCGCGCACCGGGACGCCCGTCGGGTCCGTCGAACGCGTCCTCTACCTGCACGACAACCGCAAGGCCTTCGAGGGACTCGCCAAGGAACTCGGCATCCCCCTCGACCGCACCAACGCCGATGTCGCCATGGAGCTCGGCCACTTCGGCCCCGCCGACCAACTCATCAGCCTGGAAAGGCTGCTGGCTGCCGGAGAGCTCGTCACCGGCGACACGGTGGCCCTCCTGAGCATGGGCAGCGGCATGCACTGGACCTGCACCCTGCTGCGCGTCTGACCGACACGGGCCACCGGCCTGGACCACCGACGTTGATCACCGACGTAGATCACCGACCCGGAAGGAAACGCTGGCTGTGGACGACCTGCTCCAGCGGGTGCGGCGCCTCGCCGGACCCGAAGCGGCCCCTGACCCCGCCCTCCTCGCCGAGCTGGCCCGCAGCCAGGACATCACCCTCGTACGAGAGGCGGGACGGCACCTCGCCGCGCTCGACCCCAGGCTCGTGACGCCGCCGGGCCGCACCCCGCGCCCCCTGCGCGTCGCCGTCGTCCCCTCGTTCACGGCCGACAACGTGCTGCCGCTGCTGCGTGTCGGCCTGCTCGCCGCCGGCATCGCCCCCGAGTTCCATCTCACGGCGCCCGACCAGCAGTTGATGGCCCTGGGGCGGCCCGGCTCGCCGCTCGACGACTTCGCCCCCGACCTCACGCTCTGCCTCGCCCACGAGGACGTCTTCCTGCCGCGGGACTGGGACCCCATGGACCTCGCGGGCCTCGCGGCCGCCGTCGACGAGCGCGCGGAGCGGTACACCGCCGCCGTCGCCGCCTTCGCCGGACGGACCGCCGGCAGCGTCCTCCTGCACACCGTCCCGCTCCCGTCCGCCTGGCCCCGCACGGTCACCTCCCACCGGTCCCGGGCCGGGATCGGCAGGCTGTGGCGCGAGCTGAACCTGCGCCTCCTCGACCTCGCCGAGCGCACCGCGTCCGTCGACGCGCTCGACCTGGAGACCCTGCTCGCCGACTGCCCCTCACCCCTGCGCGACGAGCGGCTCTTCCGCTTCGCGAGCATGGCGTGGGCCCCGGCCGTGGAGCGGCTGTACGCCCAGGAAGCCGCCGGATACGGGCGCGCGCTGGCCGGGCTCGGCAAGAAGTGCCTGGTCCTCGACCTCGACAACACCCTGTGGGGCGGGGTGCTCGGCGACGACGGGCCGGAGAACATCGAGATCGGACCCATGTACCCCGGCAACGCCTACGCGGCGGTCCAGCGCACCGCCCTCGCCCTGCGCCGCCAGGGCGTCCTGCTCGCGGTCGCCAGCAAGAACGACCCCGGCCTCGTGACGCGCGTTCTCACAGAACACCCCGAACTCGTCCTGCGCCGCGACGACTTCGTCTCCGTGCACGCGAACTGGGACGCCAAGGACGGCAGCATCAGGGCCATCGCCGCCGAGCTCAACATCGGCCTCGACAGCATGGTCTTCCTCGACGACTCGCCCTTCGAATGCGACCTCGTGCGCAGCACGCTGCCCCAGGTCGAGGTCGTCCGGGCGGCCGGGGACCCCGCGCAGCACGTCAACACCCTTCTGGCCGGCGGGTACTTCGACGTCCTCGACACCACCGTCACCGACGCGCGGCGCACCGACCTCTACCGCGCCAGGGTGGAGCGCCGGGAGTGGACCGAACGCCAGGGCCAGGCCTCACCGGCCGACTATCTGGAGGGCCTCGGCCTGGAGGTCACGGTCCGTGCGGCCGACGCCTACCTGCTGCCTCGGGTCATCCAACTGGGCGGTCGCACCAACCAGTTCAACCTCACGGGAAGCGCACACGCCGAGGCCGAGACGCGGCGCATGGCCGGGTCCGACGACCACGAGGTGCTCGGCTTCGCGGTCCGCGACCGGTTCGGCGACGAGGGGGTCGTCGGCGCGCTCTGGATCGCCCGGCACCCTGACCACTGGATCGTCCAGAACGCGGTGATGAGCTGCCGGGTCTTCTCCCGCGGCATCGAGTTCGCGGTCCTGGCCGCCGTCGCCGACGCGGCCCGCGCCGCCGGAGCCACCCGCATCGAGGCCGACTTCCGCGACAGCGGGCGCAACGGACCCGCCGCCCGCTTCCTCGCCGACGCCGGATTCACCCCGCGGGACGCGCCCGCGGCCGACGGCACGGTCCGGCACGTACTCCCGCTCGAACCCGCCCCGGCGCTCGCCCCCGCGTGGATCTCCGTACGCGACGAACGCCCCGTACCCACCGAAGGATGACGCACGCGATGACCGACCCGACCACCGGCGCCACCGACACCCCCGCCACGGCCACCGCCCCTCGCACGGACGAACTGGTGCGGGTCGTCTCGGCCGTCACCGACGCCCCCGCCGGCACCCTCACCGGCGCCTCCCGGTTCGACGAGCTGGACAACTGGAGCAGCCTCGCCGCCCTGCGCCTGCTCACCGCCGTCGAGGACGCGTTCGGGGTGCGGCTGAACCTGCGCGCCTACCTCGCCACCGAGACCGTGGACGGCCTCGCCCGGATGATCGCGACCGGCCCCACGGGAGGCCGGTCATGACCGCAGACATGCTCAGGGAGGAACGCACCATGACGCCCGAGACCGCACCGCGGACACCGTCCGGCACGGCGGCCCACCGGTTCCTCGACATCGCCGCCCGCTGCGGGGAGCGCCCCGCGCTCCGCCAGGGCGATGTGACGTACACCTATGAGGAGTTGGCCCGGTCGGCTGGCGGCGTGGCCCGCTGGCTGCGGGAACAGGGCGTCGGACGGGGCGACGTCGTGGCCACGCTCATGGACCGCTCGCCCCGCTGCATGGCCGCCGTCCTCGGCGCCTGGGCCGTCGGCGCCGCCTACGTCCACCTGGAGGCCACCGACCCGGACCCGCGCGTCGCCACGCTCCTCACGACGACCGGGGCCCGCGCCGTCCTCACCGACGAACGCAACGCGCCACGCGCCCGGGACCGGCACGGGCGTCCCTCCCGCACCGTCCCCGACGCGGCGCAGGGCGCCCCGTACGAGACCGGCCCGGACCTGGACCCCGCCGACGTCGCCTATCTGGTGTGCACCTCGGGCTCGACCGGCACACCGAAGGCGGTCGTCGTCCAGCACAGCGCCCTCCTGAACTACTGCGACGCGTTCTGGGAGCGGGTCACCCCCGACGCCCTCGACAGCTTCGGCCTCGCCACGACGTTCGCCGCCGACCTCGGCAAGGTGTCGGTGTACGGGGCGCTCCTGTCCGGCGCCCGCCTCGACGTGTACCCGCGCGACACCACGCTCGATCCGGCCGCGCTCGCCGCCGATCTCAAGGCGCACCCGGCGGATTGCCTCACCTACACGCCGTCGCAGCTCGAGGCCCTCGGCGCCGAGGGGGACCTCGCGGCGCTGCTGCCCGAGCGGGTGCTCGTGGTCGCGGGGGAGGCGTTCCCGCCCCGGCTCGCGGAAGCGGTCCTGCGTGTGCGGCCCGACCTGGAGGTCCACAACGGCTACGGACCCTCCGAGGCCACCATCCTCGCCACCACGCACCGCGTGGACCTCGCCGACGGCGGGCGGGCCCGCGTCCCCGTGGGCACCCCGCTCGCCGGGGTCCGCGCCCGGGTGCTCGGCGTGGACGGCCGCCCCGTGCCCGACGGCACCCCGGGGGTCCTGTACCTCGGCGGTTCCTGCGCGGCCGCCGGGTACCTGGGCGAGCCCGAGCTCACCGCGGCCAAGTTCGTGGCGCTGGACGGGCCGGAGGGGGGAGTCTTCTACTGCACCGACGACCTCGTCGTCAGGGAGCCCGGCGGCGTCCTCGACTACCTGGGGCGCGCCGACCGGCAGCTCAAGGTCAGGGGCAACCGCGTCGAGCCCGGCGAGGTGGAGAGCGCGCTGCTCGCGCTGCCCGGCGTCCGGCAGGCCGTCGTCACGGGTGAACGGCCCTCACCCGAGGCCCCGTTGGAGCTCGTCGCCTATCTCGTGGGCGAGGCGGACCCGAGGGAGCTGACCCGGGAGCTGCGCGCCACCCTGTCCGCCGCGCTCGTCCCCAGCCGGCTCCACGTGGTGCCCGCCATCCCCGTGAACCTCAACGGCAAGGCCGACTTCGCCGCGCTGCGGGCCGCCGTGGAAGCAGCCGCCCGCACCTTTGCGGGCGGCGCGCCCGCCGAGCCGCCGCGCCCCGGCACCGAGCAACTGATCGCGGACATCTGGGCGCAGGCGCTCGGCCGCGACGCGCTCGGCCGCAACGAGCGGTTCCTGGAGATCGGCGGCGACTCCTTCAAGGCGCTGACCGTCTTCGCGCGCCTGCGCAAGCACCACCCGAAGCTCGTCATCGCACAGCTCTACGCGCACGCGACGATCGCGGCGCTCGCCGCGGAACTCGACGGCACCGGCGCGACGGACGCGACGCCCGCACCGGCCGTCGTCGAGCTGTGACCGCCACCGCCACCACCCCAGGAAGGGTGACCGCCCCATGACCCACGCCGTCGTGGTCAACGACGAGGGATCCCACTGCCTCCGGCCGCCGCGCCGCACCCCGGGCGAGGCGGCATGAAACGCCGTCGGCTCACCCCGCTCCTCTGGCAGTTCGGTGAGCACTCGCCGTCCCCGGCACGGACGTTCGTCCTCGCGCCCTTCGGCGGCGGCAGCGCCTACGCCCTCGCGGAGTGGCTGCCCGGGCTCCTGGCCGAGGACGAGAGCGCGCTCGCCCTCCAGTACCCCGGCCGCGGCCCCAGAGCCGGCGAGCCGCCCGCCGAACGCCTCACAGAACTCGCCGCCCAGGCCGCCCGCGAGATCGACGCCCACACGGAGGGGCCCCTCGTCCTGGTCGGCCACAGCCTGGGCGCCGTCCTCTCGTACGAGATCGCGCACCGCCTGGAGGCCGCGGGCCGAGACCTCGAACTCCTCGCCGTCTCGGCGGCCAGGCCCCCGGACCTCCAACGCCTCGACCCGGCCGCCGTGCTCGCGATGACCCGGGACGACTGGCTGACGGAGCTGGCCACCGGCGGCAACGCCGACATCGGCGAGAGCGCGCTCGCCGACATCGTCGACCTGATGATCCCGGTCCTGCGCGCCGACTACCTCCTGCTCGCCCGCTACGCGCCCGGCCCCCGCAGGCCGGTGGCGTGCCCGCTGCTCGCCACCGGGGGAGCGGACGACCCGTGGGTCGCCCGCGACTACCTGGACGCCTGGCAGGCGTGGACGACCGGCGCGTTCACCGGCCGGCTGCTGCCCGGCGGCCACTTCTACTACCGGGACCGCACCGCCGACTTCTGCCGGACGGTCAGGGACTGCCTGCGCCCCGCCGCCGACCGGGTACCGGCGACCGGCCCGCGCCACGGACAGGAGGCATGATGCGCAAGACCCTCGTCGTGGTGTACGCGGACGGCGCGGCCCACCCCGGCGACATCGCCGTCGGCCTCGCCGACTGGGCCCGCTGCGTCTTCGTCACCGCCCCCGACGACCACACCCGGGCCATGGAGCCCCTGCTAGCCGGGTTCGGGCCCGTCGTGACGGCCGGGTCCCCGGCACAGGCCGCCGCGAACGTGCGGGCGTACGAGCCCGAGGGCATCGTCACGTACAGCGAGCGGGCGCTGGCGTACACGGGCGAGCTGGCCGAGGCGCTCGGGCTGCCGTTCCACGACCGGCGCACCGTCGGTCTGCTGACCGACAAGTGGCAGCAGCGGGACGCGCTGCGGGCCGCAGGGGTCGACGCGGTGCGGTGCCGTCGGATCGACACCGTCGAGGACTGGGCGGACGCGGTCGCCGAGACGGGCCTGCCCGCCGTCCTCAAGCCCGCGCACGGGGGCGGCAGCCGCAACACGTTCTTCGTGGAGGACGCCGGGGCGGGCCTCGCGCTCGCCCGCACCCTCCTCGCCGATGACCGGCCCGGACTCGTCGCCGGCGGCACTCTGGTCCTCGAGGAGTACCTGCCGGGCCGGGACACCGGCGCGTTCGGCGACTACGTGTCGGTCGAGAGCGTCGTACGCGACGGCACAGTCGTCGACATCGCTGTGACCGGCAAGTTCCCCATGGTGCCGCCCTTCCGGGAGACCGGCCGCTTCTGGCCCTCGCCCCTGGAACCGGCCGAGGAGGAGCAGGCGCGGGACCTGGCGCGGCGCTCCGTCGAGGCGCTCGGGATCCGTGAGGGCCTCACCCACACCGAGATCAAACTGACCCCCGACGGGCCCCGGCTCATCGAGGTCAACGGCCGGCTGGGGGGCGGCATCAACGAGCTGTCCGTCCGCTCCCAGGGCCTCGACCTCATCGAACTCGCCGGCCGTACCGCCCTCGGCGAGCACCCGCCGCTGCCGGCCCTCTACGCCGGCCGCGCCTGCTTCCAGCTCTTCCACCCGGCACCACGCCGCCCCGGCACCCTCCTCGGCATCGAGGGCACCGACGAGGTCAAGGGGATCCCGGGCGTCACCCTGCACCGCCCCTACGCCAGGCCCGGCACCCGCTTCCCCGGCGGGGTGCAGACCCTGGAACTCGACATCGTGATGGGGGAGGCCCGCGACCTGGCCGAACTCGCGGTGGTCGCCAAGGACATCGAGTCGACGCTGCGCTACCGCTTCGCGTTCGAAGGCGACGACGACGCCCCGGACACCCGCCCCACGACAACCGAGGTCACCGGCGCGGAACTGGGCGCCCTGTGACCACGCCCCAGCACAGCGAATGGAGAAACCCGTGAACGACAGCACGACGGCCGTGGCGCCCGAGGCCCTGCTCGCGGACATCTGGAAGGAGATCCTCGGCGTCGGCGAGGTCGGTCCCGACGACGACTTCTTCTCCCTCGGCGGGGACTCGCTCCTGGCCCTGAAGGTCATCGGCGCCGCCCAGGAGCAGGGCCTGTCCCTCTCCCTCCTCGACCTGTTCAAGAACCCGACGCCGCGCGGCGCGTGCCGGTCCCTGACCCGGGCCACGGACCGCCCGGCCCACGGCGCCCTCGACCAGCTCTCCGTCCTGGACCGGGCCCGGGTGCCCGCCGACGCCGAGGACGCGTACCCGGCGGCCAGGCTCCAGCTCGGCCTGATCTACGAGAGCCTGGTCAGTGACGGCGCCTTCTACCTCGACGTCATCTCCCGCACGGTCCTGCGCCCCCTCGACCCGGCGGCCCTGCGTGCGGCCCTCGACCTGCTGTCCGCCCGGCACCCCCTCCTGCGTACCCGCTTCGACCTGGGCACCTTCAGCGAGCCGATGCAGCTCGTGCAGAAGGAGGCGCCGATCCCGCTGGTCACCGCGGACCACGGGGACCTGACCGGGGAGGCGGCCACGGAGGCGTACGAGCGGGTGATGACGGAGCTCGCCGAGCCCTACGACGCGGAGAGCGCCCCGCTGCTGCGCGTCCACGCGGCCACAGCGGCACCGGGGTCCGGCTCCTTCCGGCTCTCCTACTCCTTCCACCACGCGATCCTGGACGGCTGGAGCGAGTCGGTCTTCTTCAACGAGCTGGTCGTCGCCTACGCGGCCCTCCTCGACGGCACCCGGCCCGAGTTCGCCGACCCCGTCCCCTACGCGGAGTTCGTGCGCCTGGAGCGCGAGGCGCTGCGCGACGAGCAGTCCGTACGGCACTTCCGTGACCTCCAGGCGCAGCTGCCTCCGCAGCGGGAGGCGTCGTCGGCGGAGCCCGAGCACCGCAAGGCGAGCGCCGACGTGCCCGCCGAGGACGCCCGCCGCCTCGGTGAGATGTCCGCGCGCTGGGGGCTGCCGGTCAAGAGCCTGCTGCTCGCCGCCAACTGCGTGGCGGTGGGCGCCGCCTGGGAGACCGAGACCCCGGCCGTCGGCCTCCTCCTCAACGGGCGGCCCGAGCGCACGGGCGCGGACGTCACCCTCGGTCTGTTCCTCAACCAGCTGCCCATGCGCCTCGACCTGCGGGGCGCCGACTGGCGCACCGCGGCCCGCCGTGCCCTCGACGCGGAGAACGCCCTGCTGCCGCACCGCCGCTTCCCGCACTCGGAGCTGCGCCGGCTGCTCGGCCGCAACCCGTTCGAAGTGACCTTCAACTACGTCCACTTCCACCCGCGCGACGAACTCCTCGCCGCCGGCCTCCTGGCCGCCGACGAGGACATGCGCGACCACACGAGCCTGCCCGTGCGGATCGAGGCGCTCGACGACCCAGAGGGCGGCGGACTGAGCCTGCACGTCACCGCGGACGTGCACCGCTTCGGCGAGGAGCTGCCGGGCCGGCTCGTCGAGGGCCTGCTCGCCGCGATCCACGCCCTGGTCACCGACGAGGAGGCGGCCGCGCGACTGCCCTGGTCATGACCTGGGACGACGGGCCCGTCCGGGGTGTTCTACCCGCCTTCGTCGCGGTGGCGGGCGCGTTCGGGGAGGCGGCGGGCGCGGTCCTGTTTCCCGAGGAGCGCGCGTACGTCGCGGGCGCGGCCGCGTCGCGGCGCCGGGAGTTCGGCGAGGTGCGCCACTGCGCCCGACGCGCCCTCGGCGCTCTCGGGATCCGCCCGCTGCCGCTGGTGCCGGGCGCGGACCGGGCGCCGGCCTGGCCGGGCGGGGTGGTGGGGAGCATGACCCACTGCCCCGGCTACCGCGCGGCCGCCGTCGCGTCCCGTACGCGCCTGCTCTCCCTCGGTATCGACGCGGAACCGCACGAGCCGCTGCCGGCGGGCGTCCTCGATCTGGTCGCCGACCCGGTCGAGCGCGCGGCGCTGGCCCGTCTCGCGCGCACGCATCCCCGGATCCACTGGGACACCCTCCTCTTCTCCGCGAAGGAGAGTGTGTTCAAGGCGTGGTTCCCCCTCATGGGGAGCTGGCTCGACTTCACGGACGCCCGGCTCCACTTCCGCCCCTGGGACGCGGCCTTCGACGTCCGCGTCCGGGTGCCCGCCCCGCCGTTTCCGGGACAAAGCACCATTACGCCCTGTTTCACGGGTAGTTGGCGCATCGCGCGGGGCATTCTCGTCACATCGGTCACGGCGTCGCATTCCGGACCCGCCGTCGCGGGCGGCGACGGGAGCGAATTGTCCGCTCAGCCGGTTCCCACGTCCGCATACTGCACGCCTGTCGCCTCATCACGGTTGCGCAACCTTTCACGGTGAGGACTGGCGGCTGGTCACAGACGCATTGAAGACTCCCTGCAGACACGGGGTTTCGACTCTGTGTACGAGCTGAACGGTCAACTACGAGGCCATGCCCCCGGACTGTCCAGCGTGTGAAACAGGATCAAGCCGCTACAGCGGCGGGCGTGGGCCGGCCACCGTCGGCCGAGAGGGGTCAACCACACCGTGACCGCACCGATCGAGACCACTGGGGCCCAGGCCGAGGTGCAGCCCGAGGCTGTCCTCGCCGGCACCAAGGGGCAGCAGATCGAGGGGCGCTCCCTCGGGCGCATCGCCTGGAATCGTTTCAAGAGGGACAAGGTCGCCGTCGCCGGCGGCGTCATCGTCATCCTCCTGATTCTCGTGGCCGCCCTGTCGCGCCCGATCCAGTCCCTCCTCGGCCTTGACCCGAACGCCTTCCACCAGGACCTGATCGACGCCAGCACCTCACTGCCCAAGGGTGAGTGGGGCGGCATGAGCGCCGATCATCCCCTGGGCGTCGAGCCGAAGTTCGGCCGGGACATCCTGGCCCGAATCCTCGAGGGCTCCTGGGTCTCCCTGGTGGTGGCCTTCGGCGCCACCGTGCTGTCGAACGTCATCGGCGCGGTCCTCGGTGTGGTCGCCGGCTACTACGGCGGCCGGGTCGACGCGGTCATCAGCCGCCTCATGGACACGTTCCTGGCCTTCCCGCTGCTCCTGTTCGCCATCGCGATCTCCGCGACCCTGCAGGGCGGCGCGTTCGGGCTCGACGGACTTCCGCTGCACATCTGCGTGCTGATCTTCGTCATCGGATTCTTCAACTGGCCCTATCTGGGCCGGATCGTGCGCGGGCAGACCCTTGCCCTGCGCGAGCGCGAGTTCGTGGACGCATCCCGCGGCATGGGCGCCCGCGGTCCGTACATCCTCTTCCGCGAACTGCTGCCCAACCTGGTCGGCCCGATCATCGTCTACTCGACGCTGCTCATCCCGACCAACATCATCTTCGAGGCTTCGCTGAGCTTCCTGGGTGTCGGCATCCAGCCGCCGCAGGCCTCCTGGGGCGGCATGCTCGACCAGGCCAAGGACTACTTCCAGGTCGATCCGCAGTACATGATCGTCCCCGGCCTCGCCATCTTCGTCACCGTGCTCGCGTTCAACCTGCTCGGTGACGGTCTCCGCGACGCTCTCGACCCGCGCAGTCGCTGAAATCCGGCCGCACAGAGAGCTCCACAAGTTTCCGACAATGGAGGGGATTCCGACCATTATGCGAAGGTCATCACTTGCCGCTGTTGCGGCCATCGGCAGCGTGAGCCTGCTGCTCGCCGGCTGCAGCAAGGCCGACGACGGCAACGGCGACGGCAAAACGAAGTCGGCCGGCGCGGACGCCGCGACGAAGAGCATGGTCAACGCGTCCACGAAGAAGGGCGGCACGGTCACCTACGCGATGTCGGACGTCCCCGACTCGTTCGACCCGGGCAACACGTACTACGCGTACATGTACAACTTCAGCCGGCTCTACGCGCGCCCGCTGATGACCTTCAAGCCGGACGCCGGCGAGAAGGGCAACACGCTCGTGCCCGACCTGGCCTCCGAGCCGGGCAAGCAGAGCGACGGCGGCAAGACGTGGACGTACAAGCTGCGCGCGGGCCTCAAGTACGAGGACGGCTCGCCCATCACGTCCAAGGACGTCAAGTACGCCGTCGAGCGGTCCAACTTCGCACGTGACGTACTCTCGCTCGGCCCGAACTACTTCCAGCAGTTCCTCAAGGGCGGCGACAAGTACAAGGGCCCGTACAAGGACAAGAGCGCCGAGGGCCTCAAGTCCATCGAGACGCCGGACGACACCACCATCGTCTTCCACCTCGACGAGCCCTTCCAGGAGTTCGACTACCTGGTCGCCACGCCGCAGACGGCTCCGGTCCCGCAGGCCAAGGACACCGGCGTCGACTACGTCAAGAAGATCGTGTCCTCGGGCTCGTACAAGTTCCAGAGCTACACCGAGGGCAAGCAGGCCGTCCTCGTGCGCAACAAGAACTGGGACGCCAAGACCGACCCGCTGCGCAAGCAGTACCCGAACAAGATCGTCGTCAACCTGAAGGTCAACCAGTCGACGATCGACAAGGACCTGCAGTCGGGCGACACCCTGATCGACCTCCAGGGCAAGGGCGTCGAGACCCAGACCCAGGCACAGCTGATCACCGACCCGGCGAAGAAGGCGAACACCGACAACGCTTACGGTGGCCGTCTCGTCTACGCGGCGATCAACTCCAAGCTGAAGCCGTTCACGAACGTCGACTGCCGCAAGGCCGTCCAGTACGCCATCGACAAGGTCTCCGTGCAGACCGCCGAGGGCGGCGACATCCGCGGTGACATCGCCACCACGGTCCTGCCGCCGGACATCACCGGCTACGAGAAGGCCGACACGTACCAGTCCGCCGGTAACAAGGGCGACGCGGCCAAGGCCAAGGACGCGCTGAAGGCCTGCGGCAAGAAGACGATCTCGACCACCATCACCGCGCGCAGCGACCGTCAGGAAGAGGTCGACGCGGCCACGGCGATCATCGCGTCGCTGAAGAAGGTCGGCATCAACGCCTCCCTGAAGCAGTACCCGTCGGGCAAGTACTTCACCGACTACGCGGGCGTCCCGAAGTTCAACCAGAAGAACAACGTCGGCATCATGATGATGCAGTGGGGTGCCGACTGGCCCTCCGGCTACGGCTTCCTGCAGCAGATCCTGAACAGCAAGGCGATCGGCGCCTCCGGCAACACGAACCTGTCGGAGTTCACCAACAAGGCAGTCGACGCGAAGCTGGCCCAGGCCATCGCCGCGCCCGATGAGGCCACCCGCAACAAGCTCTACGCGGAGATCGACAAGCAGACCATGGATGAGGCGGTCCTCGTTCCGCTGACCTACTTCAAGGTCCTGCTCTACCGCTCGCCGTACGCCACCAACCTGGTGTCCACGTCGGCCTTCAGCGGCGAGTACGACTACCTCAACATCGGCACCACGAAGTAGCAGCGGCCCCGGAAGGCAGGTGAAGGCATTGGTGCCCGCAGGCCCAGCGGTCTGCGGGCACCAGCGCCGGTCCCCGTGATCTCGTACATCTTCCGCCGGACGATCGCGGCAGTGATCCTGCTGCTGGTCGTCACCGCGGTCACCTTTGGCATCTTCTTCCTGCTGCCACGTCTCGCCGGTCAGACCCCTGACCAGCTGGCGCAGCAGTACATAGGCAAGAGCCCCACGGCCGCGGACATCGCGGCGGTCAAGCACAACCTCGGTCTGGATCAGCCCGTCTACGTCCAGTACTGGCACTTCATCAAGGGGATCGTCACCGGCGCCACCTACGACCTCGGCCCCACCACGGCACACTGCAACGCGCCGTGCTTCGGCTACTCCTTCAAGAACCACGTCCCGGTGTGGCCCGAACTGACCTCGCGGCTCCCGGTGACGCTGTCGCTCGCCGCGGGCGCGGCGGTGATCTGGCTGCTCTCCGGCGTCACGGTCGGGGTGATCTCGGCCCTCAAGCCGGGCTCGTTCTTCGACCGCGCCTTCATGGGAGTCGCCCTCGCCGGTGTCTCGCTGCCCATCTTCTTCACGGGTCAGCTGGCGCTGCTGCTCTTCACCTATCAATGGCCGATCTTCGGCAGAACCTACGTCCCGCTCACCGAGAACCCGGCGCAGTGGGCCAACACCCTCTTCCCGGCCTGGTGTTCACTGGCGCTCCTCTACTCCGCCATCTACGCGCGGCTCACCCGCTCCGGGATGCTGGAGACGATGAATGAGGACTTCATCCGCACGGCACGCGCCAAGGGCCTGCCCGAACGCACCGTGGTCGGCCGGCACGGCCTGCGCGCCGCGCTCACGCCGATCATCACCGTCTTCGGCATGGACCTCGGTCTGCTGCTCGGCGGCGCCGTGATCACCGAGCAGGTCTTCTCACTGCACGGCATCGGCGAGTACGCGGTGCAGGGAATCACCGACAACGACCTGCCGAAGGTGCTCGGTGTGACGTTGCTCGCCGCGTTCTTCGTCGTCCTGTGCAACCTCGTGGTGGACCTTCTCTACGCCGCCGCCGACCCGCGGGTGAGGCTCTCGTGACCGAACTGTCCAAAACCGGTGCCGCCGTGGGCGAGCCGGTGGCCGCGGGCCCGGCCAAGCCCCCGACCGCCTTCCTCGAAGTGCGCGACCTCAAGGTGCACTTCCCGACCGACGACGGCCTCGTCAAGTCCGTCGACGGGCTCAGCTTCAAGCTGGAGAAGGGCCAGACCCTGTCCATCGTGGGCGAGTCCGGGTCCGGCAAGTCCGTGACATCGCTGGCGATCATGGGCCTGCACCGGCTCGGCGCGCGCGGCAAGAACGTGAAGATGTCCGGCGAGATCTGGCTCGACGGCAAGGAGCTGATCGAGGCCGCCCCGGACGACGTGCGCCGGCTCCGCGGCCGCGAGATGGCGATGATCTTCCAGGATCCGCTGTCCGCGATGCACCCGTACTACACGGTCGGCACCCAGATCGTGGAGGCGTACCGCGTCCACAACGACGTGAACAAGAAGGTCGCGCGCAAGCGGGCCGTCGAACTGCTCGACCGCGTGGGCATCCCCGAGCCGGCCAAGCGCGTCGACAGCTACCCGCACGAGTTCTCCGGCGGTATGCGCCAGCGCGCGATGATCGCGATGTCGCTGGCGAACAACCCGCAGCTGCTCATCGCGGACGAGCCGACCACCGCCCTCGACGTCACCGTCCAGGCGCAGATCCTCGACCTGATCAGGGATCTGCAGAAGGAGTTCGAGTCCGCGGTCGTCCTCATCACCCACGACCTGGGTGTCGTCGCCGAGATCGCCGACCAGGTCCTGGTCATGTACGGCGGTCGCTGCGTGGAGCGCGGTCCCGTCGACAAGATCTTCGCCGAGCCGCAGCACCCGTACACCTGGGGCCTGCTCGGATCGATGCCGCGCATCGACCGTGAGCAGACCGAGCGGCTCATCCCCGTCAAGGGCCAGCCGCCGTCGCTCATCAACGTCCCCTCGGGCTGCGCCTTCCACCCGCGCTGCCCGTACGCGGACCTGCCCAAGGGCGGCATCACCCGCACCCAGCGGCCCGAGCTGCACGAGGTCGGCAGCGACCACTTCTCCGCCTGCCACCTCTCGCCGGAGGACCGTACGCGGATCTGGACCGAAGAGATTGCGCCGAAGCTGTGAGTGAGACGAAGAAGGAAGACGCAGGGGACACTGCGGCGGCCACGGTTCCCGCGCAGGCGGCGTCCCCCGAGGACCGGGAGGTGCTGCTCAAGGTCGAGGGCCTGGTCAAGCACTTCCCGATCAAGAAGGGGATCCTCCAGCGGCAGGTCGCCGCGGTGAAGGCCGTCGACGGGATCGACTTCGAGGTCCGCAAGGGCGAGACCCTGGGCGTCGTCGGCGAGTCCGGCTGCGGCAAGTCGACCATGGGCCGGGTCATCACGAAGCTGATCGAACCCACCGGCGGCAAGATCGAGTTCGAGGGCCAGGACATCACCCGCCTCGGCACGCGGGGCATGCGCCCGCTGCGCCGGGACATCCAGATGATCTTCCAGGACCCGTACGGCTCCCTGAACCCCCGGCACACCATCGGCTCGATCGTCTCGGCGCCGTTCCGGCTCCAGAGCGTGGAGCCCGAGGGCGGGGTGAAGAAGGAGGTCCAGCGCCTCCTGGAGCTGGTGGGCCTCAGCCCCGAGCACTTCAACCGCTACCCGCACGAGTTCTCCGGCGGCCAGCGCCAGCGCATCGGCATCGCCCGCGCGCTCGCGCTCAAGCCGAAGCTGGTCGTGGCGGACGAGCCGGTCTCCGCGCTCGACGTGTCGATCCAGGCGCAGGTCGTCAACCTCATGGACGACCTGCAGTCCGAGCTCGGCCTGACGTACGTGATCATCGCGCACGACCTCTCCGTCGTCCGCCATGTCTCGGACCGCATCGCGGTGATGTACCTCGGCAAGGTCGTCGAACTCGCCGACCGCACCTCGCTGTACGAGGCGCCGATGCACCCGTACACCAAGGCCCTGATGTCGGCAGTGCCGGTGCCGGACCCCAAGCGCAGGGGCGCCAAGAGCGAGCGGATCCTGCTCAAGGGAGACGTGCCCTCGCCGATCTCGCCGCCGAGCGGCTGCCGCTTCCACACGCGGTGCTGGAAGGCGACGGAGATCTGCAGGACGGCCGAACCCCCGCTGCTCCAGCTCGCCCCCGGACGCCAAGTCGCCTGCCACCACCCGGAGAACGCCGAGGACCAGGCGCCGGGTGACACCAAGCTGCTCGCGGTCGCCAAGGAGGCGATCGAGGTGGTGACGCTGGCGCGGACGGACGCGGACGACGCTCCTGAAGAGCCGGCCGCGGAGCCGGCCGAGGCATCGGCCAAGGAGCCGGTTGAGGCCCCGGTTGAGGCCCCGGTTGAGGAGCCGGCCAAGGCGTCGGCCAAGGAGCCTGCTGAGGCTCCCGGGGCGGCCGTCGACGCCGGTGACGACAGTGACGTACAGCCGTCGGACGACGCGGGTGACGCGGACGGGACGGATGACGTACAGGAGTCGTCCGGCAGTTAGCGGGGATTTGACCGAGCAGGTCATGTACACGCCCTGACGGGAGAGTGCAGAGTCTGCGTGTCCGTTACATCGGAACACGCGCGAAGGGACGACTCATGGCACTCTCCCGTTCGGCACGTCTGGCAGCGGTCGCGACAGCGGCCGCCTCGTTCTGTCTGATCGCTGCGGCCCCGGCCCCCACCCCCGGCTCGGACGGCATCGGCGACCCGTACTTCCCGCAGCTCGGCAACGGCGGCTTCGACGCCACCCACTACGACCTGAACGTGGCCTACGACCCCGCGACCGACCGCCTCGACGGCGTCACCACCGTCACCGCGCGCGCCACCCAGAACCTCTCCTCCTTCGACCTGGACCTCCAGAAGCTGACCGTCACCTCCGTCGAAGTGAACGGCAGACGCGCCCAGTTCACGCGCTCCGGCGACGAGATACGCGTCACCCCGCGCGACGCGATCCGCGACCACCGCACGTTCTCCGTCACGGTCACCTACGGCGGCGTCCCCGAGGCGCTCAACGGCCCCATCGTCTTCGGCTCCGACTACGGCTGGATGAAGACCGACGACGGCGTCTTCGTCGCCTGCGAACCCAACGCCGCCTCCACCTGGTTCCCCTCCAGCGACCACCCCTCGGACAAGGCGACGTACGACATCCGCATCAAGGCGCCCAAGGGCCTCACCGGGGTCTCCAACGGCCGCCTCGTCGACACGTACGACGTCCGGGGCGGGCAGACCGTGCACCACTGGCGCGAGTCACGGCCGATGGCGACCTACCTCGCGACCGCCTCCATAGGGAAGTTCGACGTCAAGACCGGCAGGACCCCTTCGGGCATTCCGATCTACGTAGCCATCGACCCGGTCCTGAAGAACAGCAACAACGTCGACGTCTACGGCGTCACGGCCGAGGTCACCGACTACTGGTCGAAGGTGTTCGGCCCCTACCCGTTCGAGGAGACCGGCGCGGTCGTCGACGACATGCCGCAGGCCGGCTTCTCCCTGGAGACGCAGTCCAAGCCGAGCTACTCCGCCGTCCGCTCCGAAGGCACGATCGTGCACGAGCTGGCCCACCAGTGGTTCGGCGACTCCGTCTCGGTGCGGCAGTGGAAGGACATCTGGCTCAACGAGGGCTTCGCCAGCTACGGGCCCTGGCTGTGGAACGAGCACAAGGGCCGCTCCAGCGCCCATGACTCCTTCCTCGCCGCCTACAACTCCGTCCCCGCCTCCTCGTCCTTCTGGCAGAGCGTCATCGCCGACCCGCAGCGCGACACCATGTTCAACAGCGCCGTCTACAACCGCGGCGCGATGACACTCCAGGTCCTTCGCGAACGGATCGGCGACAAGGACTTCTTCAAGCTGCTGCGTACCTGGACCGCCACACACCGCTACGGCAACGCGCAGACCGCCGACTTCATCCGCCTCGCCGAGAAGGTCTCCGGGCAGGATCTCGACGGGCTCTTCCGGACATGGCTCTACACGAAGGGCAAGCCCGCGCTGTAGGCCACGCTCGACACCTGGCTCGGGGGGGCACCCGGCAGTGCGTAACAATGTCGGGTGCTTCTGGAACTCTTCACCCCCTCCGTCCAGCATTGGCTGGACCTCGTCGGGATCTTCGTCTTCGCGATCTCCGGCGCTCTCCTCGCGGTCCGCAAGAACTTCGATGTCTTCGGCATCGCCGTTCTCGCCGAGGTCACCGCGCTGGGCGGAGGGCTGTTCCGCGACGTGATCATCGGCGCCGTCCCGCCGGCCGCGTTCACCGACCTCGGGTACTTCCTGACCCCGCTGGTCGCCGCCGGCCTCGTGTTCTTCCTGCACCCCGAGGTGGAGCGCACCCAGGTCGCGGTGAACATCTTCGACGCGGCGGGTCTCGGCCTGTTCTGCGTCACCGGCACGGTCAAGGCGTACGACTACGGGCTGGGGCTCACGGCCTCCGCGGCGCTCGGCCTCACGACTGCCGTGGGCGGCGGCGTGCTGCGCGACATCATCGCCAACGAGGTCCCGTCCCTGGTCCGCTGGGACCGCGATCTGTACGCGGTGCCGGCGATCGTCGGGTCGACGATCATCGTCCTGTGCATCCGCTTCGACGTGCTGTCCGCGTTCAGCAGCGGCGCCGCGGTCATCACGGCGTTCGTGCTGCGGCTGCTCGCGATGCGCTACCACTGGCGGGCGCCGCGGGCCTGGCACCGCAGGTCGTCGGCGACGGAGGTGCCGGAGGAGACGCCCTGACCGGGGTCCCGGAGCTAGGCCTGCAATAAAAGCTACCGCTTAGTAGTTTCCTGTTGTACCGTACCTGCATGGCACAGGTATCGTCCGCCGCGCAGGCGGTCATCGGCGACAGCGAGTTCGACCGCGACACCGCGGTCACCCGGCGCGAGCCCGGTGTGTACGACATCGACCTCTCGGCCGGCTGGACGATCATCAGCGCCGTCAACGGCGGCTATCTGCTCGCCGTGCTCGGCCGCGCACTCGGCGACGCACTGCCGCACAGCGACCCGTTCACGATCTCCGCGCACTACCTGACCGCGTCCCGTCCCGGCCCGGCCGTGATCAGGACCGACGTCGTACGCACCGGCCGCACCCTCTCCACCGGCCAGGCCTCCCTCTTCCAGTACGACGACGAGGGCGCCGAGGTCGAGCGGATCCGCGTCCTCGCCTCCTACGGCGACCTCGACGCGCTCCCGGACGACGTCCGCACCACCGCGAAGCCCCCTCACCTCCCCCCGGCCGAGCAGTGCTTCGGCGCGCAGGACGGCCCCACGCCGATCAAGGGCAGCTCCGCCATCACCGAGCGGCTCGCCCTCAAGCTCGACCCGGCCACGCTCGGCTGGGCGATCGGTTCGCCCTCCGGCAAGGGCGAGATGCGGGCCTGGTTCGGCCTCGCGGACGGGCGCGACGCGGACCCGCTCTCCCTGCTCCTCGCCGTGGACGCGCTGCCCCCGACCGCGTTCGAGATGGGCCTGACCGGCTGGGTCCCGACCGTCGAACTGACCGTCCACGTGCGCTGCCGCCCCGCCCCCGGCCCCCTGCGCGTCTCCATCACCACCCGCAACCTCGCGGGCGGCTTCCTGGAGGAGGACGCCGAGGTCTGGGACAGCGAGGACCGCCTGGTGGCCCAGTCCCGGCAGCTTGCGCGGGCGAAGCTGAGCTGACCGGGGCTCGGCCGCACGGCGTGCGGCGGATCGGGGTGTGAGATGAGCCCGGCGCCCTCGGACGCCGCGCGCCGCGAGATCCTCTGACGTGTGAAATCCGACCGGCTGCTCTCGATCCTGCTGCTGCTCCAGACCCGTGGGCGGGTCGCCGCCCCCGAGCTCGCCGAGCGGCTCGAAGTGTCCGTACGCACCATCTACCGCGACATCGAGGCGCTCTCCGCCAGCGGCGTCCCGGTGTACGCCGAGCGCGGCCGGCACGGAGGCATCGCCCTGCTGCCCGGCTATCGCACAGACGTCACCGGACTCACCGCCGACGAGTCGCGCGCCCTGTTCATCCTGGCCGCCCAGGGTGCCCACAGCGCGCTCGGTCTCGACTCCGCGTTCCGCTCGGCCCTGCGCAAGGTGATGGCCGCGCTGCCCGAGCCGCACCGCCCCGCCGCCGAGCTGACCAGCCGCCGCATCCTCGTCGAGGCGTCACGCTGGAGGGGCGGGCCCATGCCCGCCGTGGACCTGGGCGTGCTCCAGGAGGCGGTGCTCGCCGAGCGGCGTCTGCGCCTGCGCTACCGGCACAGCGGCACCGACACACCCCGCACCTACATCGTCGACCCGTACGGACTCGTCTCCAAGGCCGGGGTCTGGTACCTCGTCGCCGACCGGCGTGCCGAGCCCCAGCTGTTCCGGGCGGACCGGGTGCGCGAGGCGACCCTCACGGACGCGTCTGTACGGCGGCGCCCCGGGGTCCAACTGGCCGACGCCTGGGACGTGTTGAAGCGTCAGGTCGAGGACAGGCCGGGCGCCGTCGAGGCCACCGCGCGCGTGCGGCGCACCCACCTCGACCTGTTCCTGCGGCTGTGCGGCAACGCGCTGACGGCGCCGCCCGACGACGACGGCCGCAGCGAGTGGGTCATCGTGCGTCTCGGCTACGGGGAGGTGCGTGAGGCGCGCTCGCTCCTGTCGTTCGCCGACAACGTCGAGGTCGTCGGCCCGCCCGAGATCCGTGACGAACTCGCCCGCTGCGCCGCCGCGATCACCGGCGTGTACGGTCCGCCCACAGGAACTCCGTGACGACGCCGGTCAGTTCGGCCGGCGCGTCCTCCTGTACGAGATGCCCCGCGCCCTCGATCAGCCGCAGCTCCGCGCCGGGGATCAACTTCGCCAGCTCGTGCCCCCGCGCGACCGGGATCCAGGTGTCATCGATGCCCCAGCAGATCAGTGCAGGCAGGTCCAACTCCCCGTACCGGCCCTGGATCTCGTCGGTGAAACGCTGGTCGTTCTGCTCGATCTGACGGTAGAACGCGGGCTGTCCCTCGGGTGTGCACCAGGGTGCGACCAGTCGGTCGAGTGTCGCCGGGTGCAGGCCCCGGTGGCTCGCCGACCTGATGTACTCGCGCACGAGCGCCTCGTGCAGGGCCGGGGGGAGCTCGGCGAACACGTCGGTGTGCGCGCCGAGATGGCGGTACGTGGGGGAGCCCCATGGAGCGAGCGCCACCGGGTCGACAAGCGCGAGCCGCTCGTAGCGCGCGCCGTGCAGCAGCCGGGCGCGCAGGGCGACACAGCCGCCGAAGTCATGGGCGACGACGGCGGGTTCGGCGCCGGGCCGGTCCAGGCCCCAGTGCCCGAGCAGCTCGGTCAGGACGCGGGCGTGGGCGGCGAGGGTGACGTCCTGCCCGTCGTGCTTGGCCGAGGCGCCGTACCCGGGCAGATCCCACACGTACACGCGGTGCCGGGCGGCGAGCGCGCGGGCCGGGCCGCGCCAGACGTACGAGGAGAAGGGCGTGCCGTGGACGAGGACGACCGGCGGCGCGTCCGCAGGGCCGAGCGCGGCCCAGGCGACGTCACCGGACGAACTGGCGTAGGAGCGGTCGAGATTCCAGTCGGCGGTCATGCCCTTCAGGCTAGGGCGTGTTCCGGCTGGGGGCGCGGGGACTTGGGCGCCGGTGGGCGGTGGCCTGCGGCCGGCGGCGTTCAGTCCAGCCAGTGCGCCCTGCCGAGGTTGACGAGGCGCAACTGCCGTGTGGCGATGTCGATCGCCGCGTCCATGCGCTCCGGCGGGGTCTCCAGGAAGACGGACGCGGTCATCACCATGTGCTCGACGTAGTGCCACGCCAGCATCCGCAGGTCGTCCTGGCTCCAGCCGGCGGACACCGGGTCCGCGGCAAGACCCTCGGCCACCTCCTCGGCGAACCGCGCGAGCTGCCCGCCGATGGCGTCCCGCACGCGCTGGACGCCACCGTGCCGCTCACGCGCGATGAAGCGCACGTGGGAGGGGTGCGTGCGGACCAGACGGGCGATCAACTCGACTGTCTGACCCAGACGTTCCTCGTTGCTGCCCGTCGTGGTCAGCATGGTGGTGATCGTCTCGTGCAGGCTGCCGAGCGCCTCCTCGACGAGCGCGACGCCGAGCTCGGCCGTCGAGTCGAAGTGCCGGTAGAACGCGGTAGGCGCGACCCCGACGGCCCGGGTGACCTCGCGCAGCCCCAGGCTCGACAGGCTCTGGTCCTCGAGCAGCTCCAACGCCGCGTCGAGCAGCGCCTGTCGGGTCTTCTGCTTCTGGGCCTGCCGGATGCCGAGGGTGTGACTCATGCCATGCAGTTAACACTTGTTCTCTGTAATTCGGAAGCCGTGCGCGCGCTAGACTCGGGAGTCAGTGAACGGTTGTAATCCCAACTGTCGCCGACCCGACCATGAGAGGCACTCATGCTGTTCCTCGTAGCCGCCCTGCTTCTGCTCGGCGTCGCGCTGGGCTCCGTGGCCCACGCGCCTCTTCCCGTCACCCTCGTCGCCGCCGCCGTCATCGGCATCTGGCTGGTCGTCTTCGCCGTGCGCGAGCGGACCGCCCGGCGACGCCACCAGCACTGAGCCATCAGCACTGAGCCATCAGCACTGATCCATCAGCGCTGAACCATCAGCCTGATCTCGCCTGATCACGCCTGAACCAAGAGGGGGTACCACCATGAACATCACCGCTGACACCACTACCGGCACCAGCACCCACACGGACGCCGTGGCCGGGACGGCCCCTGCGGAGCAGCCCCGCACCGGTGCGCGCGACGCCGACGGAATGGCCGTCGCCTCGTTCGTCCTCGGGCTGCTCGGACTGCTCGTCCTCAACCTCTTCCTCGGCCCGATCGCCATCGTGCTCGCCGGCCTCGCCCTCATGCGCGGCACCGCCCGCCGTGGCCGTGCGCTGCTCGGACTGGGGCTCGGAATCGCCGACCTGGCGGTCCTCGCGGCGTTCGTCGCGACCGACCACACGCTGTCCTGGAGCCTCACGGGCTGACCCCTTCAACGCTCTGCGTGGGACGGGACCCCACGCGGCGCGAAGCACCGGGACCGGGGCTCGTAGAATCGAGCCCACCATGGCCTACCTCGACCACGCCGCGACCACTCCGATGCTCCCGGAGGCCGTCGAGGTGATGACCGCCCAGCTTGCCGTCACCGGCAACGCGTCCTCGCTGCACGCAGCGGGCCGGCGCGCCCGACGCACCGTCGAGGAGTCCCGCGAGACCCTCGCCGAATCCCTCGGCGCCCGCCCCAGTGAGGTCGTCCTCACCTCAGGCGGCACCGAGGCCGACAACCTCGCGGTGAAGGGCCTGTACTGGTCCCGCCGCGACGCGGACCCCGCCCGCACCCGCGTCCTCTCCAGCCCCGTCGAACACCACGCGGTCCTCGACGCCGTGCACTGGCTCGGCGAACACGAGGGCGCCACCGTCGAGTACCTGCCCGTCGACGCGTACGGGCGCGTGCACCCGGACGCACTGCGCGAGGCGATCTCCCGCAACCCCGACGACGTGGCCCTCGCCACCGTCATGTGGGCGAACAACGAGATCGGCACGATCCAGCCCGTCCGTGAACTCGCCGACGTGGCCGCCGAGTTCGGTGTCCCGCTGCATGCCGACGCCGTCCAGGCCTACGGTCAGCTTCCCATCGACTTCGCCGCGTCCGGCCTCGCCGCGATGACCGTCTCCGGCCACAAGATCGGCGGCCCGTACGGCATCGGGGCGCTGCTCCTGGGCCGCGAGTACACCCCCGTACCCGTGCTCCACGGCGGGGGTCAGGAGCGGCATGTGCGCTCCGGGACGCTCGACGTGCCCGCCGTCGCCGCCTTCGCCGTCGCCG
Source organism: Streptomyces sp. NPDC055140 (assembly GCF_053607285.1). Taxonomy (NCBI): domain Bacteria; kingdom Bacillati; phylum Actinomycetota; class Actinomycetes; order Kitasatosporales; family Streptomycetaceae; genus Streptomyces; species Streptomyces sp. NPDC055140. The sequence continues at coordinate 84,734 of NZ_JBSGTG010000011.1, forward strand.
GGCGGCTCGCCGCCGAACAGCGCGAGTGGTTCGCCCGCGAGATCGGCGGCCTGCGCGACGACCTGGTCGACGCCGTGCGCGCGGCCGTCCCCGCGGCGATCCTCGGCGGCGACCCGGCCCCCGGCGGCCGGCTGCCCGCCAACGCCCACTTCACCTTCCCCGGCTGCGAGGGCGACTCCCTTCTGCTGCTCCTGGACGCGCAGGGCATCGAGTGCTCCACCGGCTCCGCGTGCACGGCCGGTGTGGCGCAGCCCAGCCACGTGCTGCTGGCCACCGGCACGGACCCGGACCTGGCCCGCGGCACCCTGCGCTTCTCCCTCGGCCACACGTCGACCGAGGCGGACGTAGCAGCGGTGGCGGACGCGATCGGACCGGCGGTGGAGCGGGCCAGGACGGCCGGGCTGAGCTAGGGCCTTGGGGGCTCTCGGCTGGATCATGCCGGGCGCCCCGGACCTACGCCTTGGCCGTACGCCCCTCCTCATGGGCGCGCTTCACCAGGCGCATGTACCGGTCCCAGTCCCAGTGCGGACCCGGATCGGTGTGGTCCGTGCCCGGCACCTCGACGTGCCCGATGATGTGCTTCCGGTCGACGGGTATCCCGTAACGCCTGCATATCCCGGCGGTGAGCCGCGCGGAGGACGCGTACATGGCGTCCGTGAAGTCGGCCGGGCGGTCCACGAACCCCTCGTGCTCGATCCCCACACTGCGCTCGTTGAAGTCCTTGTTCCCCGCGTGGAACGCCACGTCCAGCTCGCGGATCATCTGCGCTATGTGCCCGTCCTTGCGCACCACGTAGTGCGCGGCCGCCCCGTGCCACGGGTCCTTGAAGACCTTCAGCGTGCCTTGGTAGCTGCCCTGTGTGACATGGATGATCACGCGGTCGATCGTGTAGTCCGCCGGGCGGTCCGCCCGCCGCCAGTTCGCCGCCGCCGCGGCCACCCACTCCGCGCCCCTGAAGTCGACCTCGCCGGCCTTGCGCGGCTTGTCGATGCCGGGCATCTGCCACCACATGTGCGCCAGGTCGCTGCGGGCGAGCAGGCCCACACCGACGGCCGTCGCCGCGCCTCCGATCAGCAGCGTCCGCCGGCTGACCCCCCGGTCACCGTCGCGCTTCGCGCGGCCCCCGGACTTCCGCCGGGACTTTCCCTGTGCTCCCACGACCCGCCCCCGTTCACGTCGTACGAGATCCACAACGGATACTCGCGGGATTCGGTTCCCGCGGCCCCGTACCCTGTTAGAGCTATGACTTCGCAGACCCCGCAGAGCACCCGCCCCCTTCGCGTCCTCGCCGCCATGTCGGGCGGCGTGGACTCCGCCGTCGCCGCCGCCCGCGCGGCGGAAGCGGGCCACGACGTGACGGGCGTCCACCTCGCCCTCTCCGCGAACCCGCAGTCGTTCCGCACCGGAGCCCGCGGCTGTTGCACCATCGAGGACTCCCGCGACGCCCGCAGGGCCGCCGATGTCATCGGCATCCCCTTCTACGTCTGGGACCTCGCCGAGCGGTTCCGTGAGGACGTCGTCGACGACTTCGTCGCCGAGTACGAGGCCGGGCGCACCCCGAACCCGTGCCTGCGCTGCAACGAGAAGATCAAGTTCGCCGCGCTCCTCGACAAGGCCCTCGCCCTCGGCTTCGACGCCGTCGCCACCGGCCACTACGCGAAGGTGGTCGAGCACCCGGACGGCACCCGCGAACTGCACCGCGCCTCCGACATGGCCAAGGACCAGTCGTACGTCCTCGGAGTGCTCGACGACCGCCAGCTCGCGCACGCCCTGTTCCCCCTCGGCGACACGGTCACGACGAAGGGCGAGATCCGCGCGGAGGCCGAGCGGCGCGGCCTCGCCGTCGCCAAGAAGCCCGACTCGCACGACATCTGTTTCATCGCGGACGGCGACACCCAGGGCTTCCTGGCGTCGCGCCTGGGCAAGGCCGAGGGCGACATCGTCGACGAGACGGGTAGCAAGATCGGCACGCACGAGGGCGCGTACGGCTTCACGATCGGCCAGCGCAAGGGCCTGCGCATCGGCACCCCGGCCCCCGACGGCAAGCCGCGCTACGTCCTCGACATCTCGCCGGTGAACAACACGGTGACGGTCGGCCCCGTGGATTCCCTCGACGTCACGGCCCTCACAGCCATCAAGCCCCGCTGGTGCGGCACGGCCCCCTCGGGACCGGGCACGTACACCGCGCAGCTGCGCGCCCACGGCGACGAGACGCCGGTGACGGCGGAGCTGGTCGACGGCACCCTGGCTGTCACCTTCGACGAGCCCGCACGCGGCGTCGCCCCAGGCCAGGCCATCGTGCTCTACGACGGCACGCGTGTGGTCGGCTCGGCGACGATCGCGACGACCACGCGCGCGAAGGCCATGGCCTAGTCCGCCCAGTCCCGTCCGTCGCTTCCGGGGTGCGCGGGCCTACGCCGAGAAGAATTCGGTGAGCAGCGGACCGAGCGCGTCCGGATCCACCGCGTGGGTCTGGCCGTCCAGCGTGCGGTACGTCCCGTCGGGCACCGCCTCCGCCACCGTCCGCGCCGCCTCGCGCATCCACGCGGGGCTCGCCCCGCCCGCCACGGCGAGCACCGGCACGGTGATCGAGGCCAGCCGCTCCCGCGGCACCAGACCGTCGCCCATCGCGGCGTCGTCGTAGGCGAGGGTCGGCGCGACCGCCTCCATGTCCGGCCACCAGGGTGACCGCCGGGCGCCCGAGATCATCTCGGCGGGCGTGCCGGTGAGCGACATGAACAGCTCCACCGCGTCCCCGTTGCGGCCGTCGGCCAGCAGCCCGGACAGCTGCCGCGTGTACTCCGCGCGCTCCTTGTCGCCCCCTTCGTCGACCGCGAACGGGGGTTCGTACACGGCGACTCGGGTCACCGCAAGCCCGCTCGCCGCGGCCTCCAGGGCCAGCGCCGCGCCCGATGACATGCCGTACAGCGCCGCGCTGCCGCCCACCGCGTCGATGAGTGCCGCGATGTCCTCCACCTCGCGGGCGACCGCGTACGGGGCCGTGTCACCGCTCGCGCCCCGGCCCCTGCGGTCATACGGGACGGCGCCGAGTCCGCCGCTCAGCCGGGCGGCCAGCGGCTCCATCGACGAGCCCGCCGACAGGGCGCCGCTCACCAGGATGACCGCCGGACCCGCGCCGGTGCACTCGTACGCGATGGCCGTGCCGTCGGAGGAGTTCGTCTTCTTGTCCATGAACGTGAAGACTCCCCCGCCCGGCGGAACTCATCACGCGGTCAGGCGATTTCCACCTCGTAGAAGCACAGGTGGTCCTTGATCTCGGCCACGTCCGGCTTCGGGTCCGGGTACGACCACACCACGTCGGGGGCGTCCGGCAGGGACCAATAGGACGCCGTTCCCTTGAAGGGGCAGTACGTCTGCGTGTCGGACGGGGTCAGCAGATCCACGCGGACGTCCGCCGGCGGGATGTAGTAGCGCACGGGACAGCCCGTCTCGCGCAGCAGCAGCGGACGCGTGCTCTGCGCGAGCACCACCCCGCCGTGGACGACGCGTACGGAACCGGTGCCCTGCTCGATCGTGATCGTGTGTCCATCAGCCATACCTGGGACAGCGCCGGCAGGGGCGCCGTTCTTCCCCCGTACCGTAGGACGAATGAACATCTGTGTCTTTCTCTCCGCCGCCGACCTCGCCGACCGCTACACCCGACCCGCCCATGAGTTCGCCGAGCTGCTCGGCAAGGGCGGGCACACGCTCGTGTGGGGCGGTTCGGAGAGCGGGCTCATGAAGGTGGTGGCGGACGGCGTGCAGGAGGCCGGAGGGCGCCTCGTGGGCGTCTCCGTGGACTTCCTGGCCGCCAAGGCGCGGACGAACGCCGACGAGATGGTGATCGCCCGTGACCTCGCCGAACGCAAGGCACTGCTCCTGGAGAAGGCCGACGCCGTCGTGATCATGGTGGGCGGCACGGGCACGCTCGACGAGGCCACCGAGATCCTTGAGCTGAAGAAGCACGGCAAGCACACCAAGCCGGTCGTCCTGCTGAACACGGCGGGCTTCTACGACGGCCTCAAGGAGCAGTTCCGCCGCATGGACGAGGAAGGGTTCCTGCCGCTGCCGCTCACCGAACTCGTCTTCTTCGCCGATGAGCCCGCCGGCGCGCTGGCCTACCTGGAGACGCACCCGTCAGCGGCTGCCGCCGCGGAAGTCGGCACGCTCTAATGCGAGCATGGCCCGTATGGCAACACATGTGATCACCGGGGCCGGATCAGGTATCGGGGCGGCAGTGGCGCGCCGTCTGCACGCACGCGGGGACGAACTCGTCCTCCACGCGCGCGACGCGGCCCGCGCGAAGGAACTCGCGGCCCAGTTCCCCGGCGCGGGCACGCTCGTCGGCGACCTCGCCGACCCGGACAAGCTCTCCTGGGCGTTCTCGCACCAGTCGCTGCCCGACCGGGTGGACTCGCTGCTGCACATCGCGGGTGTCGTCGACCTCGGCCCGGTCGGCGAGCTCACCCCCAAGTCGTGGCGCCACCAGCTGAACGTGAACCTGATCGCCCCCGCCGAGCTGACCCGCCATTTCCTGCCCCAGCTCCGCGTCGCCCACGGCCACGTGATCTTCGTCAACTCCGGTGCGGGCCTCAGCGCGCATGCGGACTGGTCCGCGTACGCCGCCTCCAAGCACGGCTTGAAGGCGCTCGCCGACTCCCTGCGCCAGGAGGAGCACGGCAACGGTGTGCGGGTCACGTCGGTCTACCCGGGCCGCACGGCCAGCGCCATGCAGGTCAAGGTGCACCAGCAGGAGGGCAAGCCGTACGACGCCGCCCGCTGGATCGACCCCGAGTCGGTCGCCACGACGATCGTCATGGCCCTCGACCTGCCGCGCGACGCCGAGGTCAACGACCTCACGGTGCGCCCCGGCCGCTGACGGATCGCCTCGGTCCACCTGCGCTTGAGCCGGCCCCGGCCCCGTTACGTACGCTTCGCGGGTGAGCGAAAACAGCAAGTTCAGGCCGGGGCCGGCCACCGGTGTCGGATCGATGCCCGGTGGCGACGCGCGCGAGGCGGCCAAGACGGTCACCGGCAGTGTCGAGGAGTTTCCGTATCTGGCGGAGCTGCCCGCACGCGGACCCGGCGCCGACATGATCGGCCGGACCGCCGGACTGCTCGTCGAGCTCTACGCGCGCGTGGAGCCCAGCGGCTGGCGGCTCGGGGACCGGCCGGGCCGCGACACCCGGCGCGCCCGGTCCTGGATGGGCGAGGACCTGGACGCCCTCGAGGAGTTCACGCAGGGCTACCTGGGGCCGTTGAAGGTGCAGGCGGTCGGCCCCTGGACGCTCGCCGCCGCCCTGGAACTGCGCAACGGCGAGGTCGCCCTCTCCGACGAGGGCGCCGGCCGCGACCTCGCCGGCTCGCTCGCCGAGGGACTGCGCCTCCACCTCGACGACGTGCGCCGCCGCGTCCCCGGCGCCGAGATCGTGCTCCAGCTCGACGAACCGTCACTCATCGCAGTGCTGCGGGGCCAGGTCAAGAGCGCCAGCGGATACCGCACCCACCGCGCCGTCGACCGCCAGCTCGTGGAGAGCACGCTCCGCGAGGTCGTCTCGGTCCACGACGGGCCCGTCGTCGTGCACTCCTGCGCCCCCGACGTCCCGTTCGCCCTCCTGCGCCGCGCGGGCGCCGACGCCATCTCCTTCGACCTCTCGCTGCTCACCGAACGTGACGACGACGCGATCGGTGAGGCTGTCGAGGCCGGCACGCGGCTCTTCGCCGGTGTTGTGCCGGGCACGGACGGCCCATTGTCAGACCCTGCCGGTAGCGTCATGGGAGTCAGGACGCTGTGGCGCAGGCTGGGGCTGAATCCCGGCTCCCTCGCGGAGTCGGTCACGGTCACTCCGTCGTGCGGTCTCGCGGGGGCCTCTCCCGCGTATGCGCGCGCCGCGCTCGCCCACTGCGTCCGGGCGGCGAGATCACTCGCGGACAACCCAGAGTGACGGGGCGTGGTCCGCACAGGGACAAACGGGAGGACGAGACGGTGGCCGGCGAACAGCAGCACGCACAGCCCGCAGAGGTGCCCGCGACGGCACGGGAGCAGCACGCGCAGCTCGCCGAGCAGATCGAGGAGCACCGCTTCAGGTACTACGTGAAGGACCAGCCGGTCGTCAGCGACGGCGAGTTCGACAAGCTCCTGCGCTCCCTGGAGGCGCTGGAGGAGCAGTACCCCGAGCTGCGTACGCCCGACTCACCGACGCAGAAGGTCGCGGGTTCGTACGCGGCGGTGTCCACGTCGTTCGCCGCCGTCGAGCACCGCGAGCGCATGCTCTCCCTCGACAATGCCTTCGACGAAGCCGAGTTGGCCGCCTGGGCCGACCGCATCGCCCGGGACGTCGGCACGCCCGACTACCACTTCCTGTGCGAACTCAAGATCGACGGTCTCGCGGTCAACCTCACATACGAGGACGGCAGGCTCATCCGCGCCGCCACCCGCGGAGACGGCCGCACCGGCGAGGACATCACTCCCAACGTGCGCACGATCGCGGAGATCCCCCACCGCCTCAAGGGCGACCGCGTCCCGGCACTCGTCGAGATCCGCGGCGAAGTCTTCTTCCCCATGGCGCGCTTCGAGGAGCTCAACGCGCGGCTGGTCGAGGCCGGCGACAAGCCCTTCGCCAACCCGCGCAACGCGGCAGCGGGTTCGCTGCGCCAGAAGGACCCCCGCGTCACCGCGACCCGCCCGCTCCACATGGTCGTGCACGGCATCGGCGCCCGCGAGGGCTTCGACATCGACCGCCTCTCCCAGGCCTACGAGCTGCTGCACGAATGGGGCCTGCCCACCGCCCGGCACAACAGGGTGGTCGACAGCATCGAGGACGTACGGGAGTTCATCGCCTACTTCGGGGAGAACCGCCACTCCATCGTCGAGCACGAGATCGACGGCGCCGTCGTCAAGCTCGACGAGATCCCCCTCCAGGGCCGCCTCGGCTCCACGTCGCGCGCGCCGCGCTGGGCCATCGCCTGGAAGTACCCGCCGGAGGAGGTCAACACCAAGCTGGTCAACATCCGCGTGGGCGTCGGCCGCACCGGCCGCGTCACGCCGTACGCACAGGTCGAGCCGGTCACCGTGGCCGGTTCCGAGGTCGAGTTCGCGACCCTGCACAACCAGGACGTCGTCAAGAAGAAGGGTGTCCTCATCGGGGACACCGTCGTCCTGCGCAAGGCGGGCGACGTCATCCCGGAGATCCTCGGCCCGGTCGCCGACCTGCGCGACGGCAGCGAGCGGGAGTTCGTGATGCCCGCCGAGTGCCCCGAGTGCGGCACCCCGCTGCGGCCCATGAAGGAGGGCGACATCGACCTCCGCTGCCCGAACGCCCGCTCCTGCCCGGCCCAGTTGCGCGAGCGCCTCTTCTACCTCGCGGGCCGCAAGTCCCTCGACATCGAGAACTTCGGTTACGTGGCGGCCGCCGCCCTCACCAAGCCCCTGGAGCCGGCCGAGCCGGCGCTCGCCGACGAGGGCGACCTGTTCGACCTCACCATCGAGCAGCTGCTGCCGATCCGGGCGTACGTCCTCGACCAGGACAGCGGCCTGCCCAAGCGGGACCCGAAGACCGGTGAGGAGAAGATCGCCACGGTCTTCGCCAACCAGCAGGGCGAGCCCCGGAAGAATGCCCTGTCCATGCTGGAGAACATCGCGGCGGCCAAGGAGCGGCCGCTCGCCCGCGTCATCACCGGTCTGTCCGTGCGCCATGTGGGGCCCGTCGCCGCGGAGGCGCTGGCCCGCGAGTTCCGCTCCATCGACCGCATCGAGCAGGCCACCGAAGAGGAGCTCGCCGCCACCGACGGCGTCGGGCCGATCATCGCCGCCTCGCTCAAGCAGTGGTTCGCGGAGGACTGGCACCGCGAGATCCTGCGCAAGTGGCGGACCGCCCGGGTGCGGATGGAGGAGGAGGGTGCCGGTGAGGACCAGGGACCGCGTCCCCTCGAAGGCCTCACCGTCGTCGTCACCGGCACCCTCGAGCACCACACCCGAGATGGCGCGAAAGAGGCCCTGCAGAGCAGAGGCGCCAAGGTGACGGGCTCCGTTTCCAAGAAGACCTCCTTCGTCGTAGTGGGGGACAACCCGGGCTCCAAGTACGACAAGGCGATGCAGCTGAAGGTTCCGGTTCTGAACGAGGACGGGTTCGCCGTCCTGCTCGAACAGGGGCCGGACGCGGCGGCGGACGCGGCGCTTCCGACCGAGGAGTAGCGGTTGAAGGCCACCCGTTCAGCGCATACCAGATGCATACGGGTGGCCGGGGCGCATTCGGGCAACCGTGGGCGACCGCTGCCCCTGGAAGCCTTCTGCGGCCTACTGTTGAGGGGTGCGCCTGCCGTGCCCGGCTGCGGATGGGGCACCCCATGCCCACGACGGGCACGGGGCAGTGAACGAGGACGCGGTACCGCTGACGGAAGTCGTCCGCGGCGGATCGCGTGGCGTGGGCACCGCCGGCTGTGAGAGGGACGGGAATGGAACCGACCGAGAGCGCCGCTCCGGACTCACGGCTGCGCACACGCTGGCGCGTGTGGCGAGGCACCGCGAGCCCGGCGCCGGCCGCGCGCAGCGTGCCGGGACAGGACGAGACCGGCGAGAAGGACGAGACCGGTGAGACGGACCAGGGGGACTGGCGCTCCGCGGACGACGCCGCCCCGGCGGCGCGCTCCGCGGACGACGGTCCGGGCGGGAGCGAGCGCGGTGATTCGGTGAGCAGGCGCGGTGCGTGGCGCGCAGCGTTCGGGATCCGCGGCGCAGGGCGTACGCGCCGTCGCGCGGGCTCCGGTGCGCAGGGCGAGAGCGGACGGAGCGGCTCCGCAGGCGCATCGGCCGGATCCGCGGCGCCCGCACCCGGCTGGCCCGCGTCCGGTTCGAACGGCGGAGCCGGGATCGGCGCCTACGGCGTCCCCGGATCCGGTGCGGCGGCGCCCGGTTGGCCCGCCCCGGGTTCGAACGGCGGGGCGGGCATCGGTGCCATCGGCGGTACCGGCTCCGGAGCGGCGGTGAGCGGCGGGACCGGCTGGACCGGGGCCGCCGCTGACGGTGGTTCCGGGTGGACGGGCACCGAAGCGGGGGACGCGGGCGGCTGGCCGCGTGCGTACGGCACCTTCGGCGGGGCGTTCGGCGAGGCCTTCGGTGAGGAGGGGGACGGCCGGGAGCGCTCTTGGCTGGGCGCGCTGCCCATGCTGCCCCTATCGATCGTCGCCCTCGCCTCCGCCGTCCTCGGCACCGGCTTCTACCGTGCCTTCACCGGCAGCCACGCGCTCTTCCCGTCCGGCGCCGCCGGCTGGTCCCTGGCCGTACTGACCGGCATCATCGTCGGCCACCTCGTCGCGCTCGGCCGCGACCGCTGGTGGGGCGGCACCGGCTCGGGCGCGGCCTTGACGCTCGCGGTCCTGCTGCTCTACGGCTGGGTGCCCGCCGGCATGGTCAGCCTCACCGTCGTCGTCCTCGTCGGCATCGCCCGACGGCACCGCTGGCGCCAGGGCGTCCTGCACGGCGCGGTCGACATCATCGGCATCGGCACGGCCGGCCTCGTGCTCGCCGTGTTCGGCCAGGTTCCGTCCGTGGAGTCCCCGTGGCAGCCGGAGACCTGGACGGTCCTCAACGTCCCCGAGGTGGCGCTCGTCGCGGCCGCCTACCTCACGGTCACCCGCAGCCTGCTCTGGTACGCCCACGCGCCGCGCACTTCCGGCCTGCCCACCGTCGCCCGCACGGCCCTCGTCCGGCAGGGCCTCGTCGGCGTCGCGCTGCTCGGCATCGCCCCGCTGATCTGCGTGGTCGCGATCGCGCTGCCCGTGCTGCTGCCGCTGTTCGCCGTCCCGCTCATCGCGCTCGACTCGACGCTGTGGATCGCCCGGGCCCGCGCCGAGGAGCAGCTGCGCGACCCGCTCACCGGGCTGCCCAACCGGCAGTGGCTCCTGGAGCGGACCTGGACCGCGCTCGACGACGCCGAGCGGATCGGCGCGCGCAGCGCCCTCATGCTGATCGACATGGACCGCTTCCGGTCGGTCAACGACACCCTCGGCCACCTCGCGGGGGACCGGCTCCTGCTCCAGATAGCCGACCGGCTCCGGATGGCCCTGCCTCGCGGGGCGGAGGCCGCACGCCTCGGCGGCGACGAGTTCGCCGTACTCCTGCCCGTGGCCGACTCCACGACCTCCGCCACCCGAGTGGCGCGCACCCTGGTCGCCGCCCTCGGCTCCCCGCTGGACCTGGACGGACTCACCCTGGTCCTGGAGGCCAGCGCCGGGCTCGCCGTCTTCCCCGACCACGCGCTCGACGCCGAAGGGCTCCTGCGCCGCGCGGACGTCGCCATGTACCAGGCGAAGCGCGACCGTACGGGCGTGGAGGTCTACGAGTCGAAGCGGGACTCCAACACCCCCGACCGCCTCGGCCTGCTCGGCGATCTGCGCCGCGCGCTCGACGCGGGCGACGTGGAGCTGCACTACCAGCCGAAGGTCCGCTTCGACGGACAGGTCGCCGGTCTCGAGGCGCTGGTGCGCTGGGTGCACCCCGAACGGGGGAAGGTCCCGCCGGACGAGTTCATCGCCATCGCCGAGTCGTCCGGACTCATGCCCCATCTGACCGAGTACGTCCTGGAGACGGCGCTCGCGCAGGTTGCCCGCTGGCGGGCACAGGGCCTGCGCGTGCCGGTCGCGGTGAACGTGTCGCCGAGGGACGTGCACACCCCGGGATTCGCCGGCGCGGTCGCCGCGCGGCTCGCCCGGCACGGCGTCCCCCCGGGCGCCCTCCAACTGGAGATAACCGAGCACGTCCTGCTGGAGGACCCCCAGCGCGCCGCCGACACCCTCGCCGGGCTCACCGGGCACGGCGTGAAGATGTCCCTCGACGACTTCGGCACCGGCTACTCCTCCCTCGTCCACCTGCGCCGTCTCCCGGTCAGCGAGCTGAAGATCGACCGCTCGTTCGTGGCCCGCCTGGCCGTGGACAACGAGGACGCGGAGATCGTCCGCTGCACCGTCGACCTGGCGCACTCGCTCGGCCTGCTCGTCGTCGCCGAGGGCGTCGAGGACGACGAGACCTGGGAGCGCCTGCGCGACCTCGGGTGCGACGCCGTCCAGGGCTGGCTGGTCGCCGCCGCGATGCCGCCGGACGAGACGACGGCGTGGCTGCGGGCACGCGGCTCCCGCGGATGGCAGCGGCCCTCCGTCCTCGCCGCCGAGGCCGAGGACCAGTCGTCGGGACAGACGGTCAACTGAGCCGTACAGGGGTGACCTGAGGCGCCAGGACCTCCGAACGGGAAACCGTTTAGGGGGCACGGCACCGCGCCCCATAGGATTGGGGCCAGTCGTCCCATTCCCGTCTGTCGTGCGACGCCCGGCACGCACGCTCGCCGCGTTGCCGAAGCGTCCACGTGGCTCCGCCACGAGGACGCTCCGGCGCCTTGCGATCGCACGCACCGGACGACGCACGACCCGCCCTTCGGGCGGACGACGGGAATGGGACGACCGACCCCGGCCCGAACCACACTCACTCACCCCAGAGGATCGCTGCATGCCTGGCATCACGCGCGAGGAGGTCGCACACCTCGCACGGCTGGCGCGTCTGGAGCTGAAGGACGAAGAGCTCGACCACTTCGCCGGACAGCTCGACGACATCATCGGCGCGGTCGCCCGCGTCTCGGAGGTCGCCGACCAAGACGTACCGCCGACCTCCCACCCGCTCCCGCTGACGAACGTCATGCGGGCGGACGAGGTTCGTCCGTCGCTCACCCCCGAGCAGGCGCTCTCCGGCGCCCCGGCCCAGGAGCAGCAGCGTTTCAAGGTGCCGCAGATCCTGGGGGAGGACTAATCACCATGACGGACAGCAACATCATCAAGCTCACCGCCGCCGAGATCGCCTCGAAGATCGCCGCCGGCGAGCTCACGGCCGTCGAGGTCACCGAGGCCCACCTGGCCCGGATCGAGGCCGTCGACGAGAAGGTGCACGCCTTCCTGCACGTCGACCGTGAGGGCGCGCTCGCGCAGGCCCGCGCCGTCGACGCCAAGCGCGCCGCGGGCGAGAAGCTCGGCCCGCTGGCCGGCGTACCGCTCGCGCTGAAGGACATCTTCACCACCGAGGGCATCCCGACCACGGTCGGTTCGAAGATCCTCGAAGGCTGGATCCCGCCGTACGACGCCACCCTGACGCGCAAGCTCAAGGAGGCCGACGTCGTCATCCTCGGCAAGACCAACATGGACGAGTTCGCCATGGGGTCCTCCACCGAGAACAGCGCGTACGGCCCGACCGGCAACCCGTGGGACCTCACCCGCATCCCCGGCGGCTCCGGCGGCGGTTCCTCCGCGGCCCTCGCCGCCTACGAGGCCCCGCTCGCCATCGGCACGGACACCGGCGGTTCGATCCGCCAGCCCGCGGCCGTCACCGGCACCGTCGGCGTCAAGCCGACCTACGGCGGCGTCTCGCGCTACGGCATGGTGGCGTTCTCCAGCTCCCTCGACCAGGGCGGCCCCTGCGCCCGTACGGTCCTGGACGCGGCGCTCCTGCACGAGGTCATCGCCGGCCACGACCCGCTCGACTCGACGTCCATCGACGCGCCGGTCCCGCCGGTCGTCGAGGCGGCGCGCAACGGCTCGGTCCAGGGCATGCGCGTCGGCGTCGTCAAGCAGTTCTCCGGCGAGGGCTACCAGGCCGGCGTCGTCCAGCGCTTCAACGAGTCGGTCGAGCTGCTCAAGTCGCTCGGCGCCGAGATCGTCGAGCTGGACTGCCCGACCTTCGACCTGGCCCTGTCGGCGTACTACCTGATCGCGCCGTCCGAGTGCTCGTCCAACCTGGCCCGCTTCGACGCCATGCGCTACGGCCTGCGGGTCGGCGACGACGGCACGAAGTCCGCCGAGGACGTCACCGCCCTCACCCGTGAGGCCGGCTTCGGCGACGAGGTCAAGCGCCGCGTCATCCTCGGCACGTACGCGCTCAGCTCCGGCTACTACGACGCGTACTACGGCAGCGCCCAGAAGGTCCGCACCCTGATCACCCAGGAGTTCGAGCGGGCCTTCGAGCAGGTCGACGTGATCGTCTCGCCGACGACGCCCACCACCGCCTTCCCGATCGGCGAGCGCGCCGACGACCCGATGGCGATGTACCTGGCCGACGTGTGCACGATCCCGACCAACATGGCGGGCAACGCCGCCATGTCCCTGCCGTGCGGCCTCGCGCCGGAGGACGGCCTTCCGGTCGGGCTGCAGATCATCGCCCCCGCCATGAAGGACGACCGCCTGTACAAGGTCGGCGCTGCCGTCGAGGCCGCCTTCGTGGAAAAGTGGGGGCACCCGCTGCTCGAGGAGGCTCCGTCGCTGTGAGTGCCATGGCAAAGAAGGCCAAGAACTTCAAGAAGTCCAAGACCGGCGCATACGTGTCGATCGCGACCACTGCATTCGGCGCGATCAGTGTCGCGAAGCAGGCGAAGCTGGCCCGCAACGATCACGACACCCTGCGGCTCATCGACGCCGCGGTGTCCGCCGCCGCCATCGTTACCGGCCTGGCGATCCTCTACCGGGAGCTGAAGCGCCTGGGCGACGACGACGTCCTGCTGGGCTGAGAGGGAAAGTCTCACCGTGACCGTCACTGAACTGATGTCGTACGACGCGGCACTCGCGACGTACGACCCCGTCATGGGCCTCGAGGTCCATGTCGAGCTGGGTACGAAGACCAAGATGTTCTGCGGGTGCTCCACCGAGCTGGGCGCCGAGCCCAACTCGCAGACCTGCCCCACCTGTCTCGGTCTGCCCGGCTCACTCCCGGTCGTCAACGCGATCGGCATCGAGTCGGCCATCAAGATCGGCCTCGCGCTCAACTGCGAGATCGCCGACTGGTGCCGCTTCGCCCGGAAGAACTACTTCTATCCGGACATGCCGAAGAACTTCCAGACCTCCCAGTACGACGAGCCCATCGCCTTCAACGGCTACCTCGACGTACAGCTGGAGGACGGCGAGATCTTCCGCGTGGAGATCGAGCGCGCCCACATGGAGGAGGACACCGGCAAGTCGCTGCACGTCGGTGGCGCGACGGGCCGTATCCACGGCGCCTCGCACTCCCTGCTCGACTACAACCGCGCCGGCATCCCCCTCATCGAGATCGTCACCAAGCCGATCGAGGGCGCCGGGGAGCGTGCGCCGGAGGTGGCGAAGGCGTACGTCGCCGAGCTGCGTGAGGTCATCAAGGCGCTCGACGTCTCCGAGGCCCGCATGGACAAGGGCCAGATGCGCTGCGACGTGAACCTGTCGCTGCGCACCGGCCCCGAGGCGCCCTTCGGCACCCGCTCGGAGACGAAGAACGTCAACTCGCTGCGTTCCGTCGAGCGCGCCGCCCGTTACGAGATCCAGCGCCACGCCGCTGTGCTGTCGTCCGGCGGCACGATCGTGCAGGAGACCCGTCACTTCCACGAGGAGGACGGCTCCACCACGGCGGGCCGCATCAAGGACAACGCCGAGGACTACCGCTACTTCCCCGAGCCGGACCTGGTGCCGGTGGCGCCCGCCCGCGCCTGGGTGGAGGAGCTGCGCTCGGAGCTGCCCGAGATGCCGCGCGTGCGCCGTAACCGGCTGCGCGAGGAGTGGGGCGTCTCCGAGCACGACATGCAGTCGATCCTCAACGCGGGCGCGGTCGACCCGATCGTCGCCACGATCGAGGCCGGCGCGGACTCCGTCTCCGCCCGCAAGTGGTGGATGGGCGAGCTCGCCCGTAACGCCAACGAGTCGGGCACCGCCCTCGACGAGCTGCCCATCACCCCGGCCCAGGTGGCCCGGGTGGCGGCGCTCGTCTCCGCCGGTGACCTCAACGACAAGCTGGCGCGCCAGGTCATCGAGGGTGTCCTCGCGGGCGAGGGCGACCCGGACACGGTCGTCGAGAAGCGCGGCCTGAAGGTCGTCTCGGACGAGGGCGCGCTCGGCGCGGCCGTCGACGAGGCCATCGCGGGCAACGCCGGGATCGCCGACAAGATCCGTGGCGGCAAGGTCGCCGCCGTCGGCGCGCTCGTGGGTGCCGTCATGAAGGCGACCCGGGGCCAGGCCGACGCGGCGCGCGTCAAGGAGCTGATCCTGGAGAAGCTGGGCGTCTCCGAGGGCTGAGGTTCTGTGTCCTCAACCGCCGGACGGGCTCGGAGATCCAGCCCGTCCGGCGGTTTGAGGACCGGGGTCCCGGGCAGAGCCCCTGGACTTCGGAGGGGGGCAGGGGGAGTACGAATCCTGGAGTCGCACGTTGAGCACCATCCCCGCCGAACTCCTCTCCGTCACTCTCCTCCTGCTCATCCTCGGCTTCGCCGTGGTCCGTCCCCGGCAGCTGCCGGAGGCCGTCGTCGCCGTACCCGCCGCGGTGATCGTCGTGGCCGTCGGCGCCGTGTCGCCCGCGCACGCGTGGGCCGAGACGCGGGACCTGCTCCCGGTCGTCGGATTCCTCGCCGCCGTCCTGGTGCTTGCTCAGCTCTGCGCCGACGAAGGCCTGTTCAAGGCCGCGGGCGACGCCATCGCGCGGGCCTGCAAGGGCAGTCCGCGCCGCATGCTCGGCGGGGTCTTCGCCGCGGCCGCCGTGATCACGGCCGTACTGAGCCTGGACGCCACGGTCGTGCTGCTCACGCCGGTCGTCCTCGCCACCGCCCGCCGGATCGGCGCGAGGCCGCGCCCGCACGTCTACGCGAGCGCCCACCTCGCCAACTCCGCCTCGCTGCTCCTGCCGGTCTCGAACCTCACCAATCTGCTCGCCTTCACCGCGAGCGGACTCACCTTCGCGCGGTTCGCGGGGCTCATGACCCTGCCGTGGCTGGGCGCGATCGCCGTCGAGTACGCGGTGTTCCGGCGGTACTTCGCCGACGACCTGGCGGCGCCCGCGCACGAGCCGGACGCCGAGGAGCCGCCCGGCTTGCCGGTGTTCACCCTCACCGTCCTCGCCCTGACGCTCGTGGGCTTCGTGGTCACCTCGTTCGCCGGGATCGACCCGTTGTGGGCGGCGATCGTCGGCACGGCCGTCCTGGCGGTGCGGGCCCTCGGGCAGCGGCGCACGACCCCGCTCGCGCTGGTGAAGTCGGCGCACCCGTACTTCTGCCTCTTCGTCCTCGCGCTCGGGATCGTGGTCAAGGCGGTCGTCGACAACGGGCTCGGGGACGGCATCGACCGGCTGCTGCCCGAGGGCTCGTCGCTGCCCGCGCTGCTCGCCGTCGCCGGGGTGGCGGCCCTGCTCGCCAACCTGATCAACAACCTTCCGGCCGTTCTCGCGCTGCTCCCCGTGGCGGGGCCCGCGGGTCCGGGTCCGGTCCTCGCCGTCCTCATCGGCGTCAACCTCGGCCCCAACCTCACGTATGTAGGCTCGCTGGCCACGCTCCTGTGGCGCCGCATCGTCCACGCCCACGACGTGTATCCCGAGCTCGGTGACTTCACACGGCTCGGCGTGCTCACGGTCCCCGCGACGCTGGTCGTGTCAACGGTGGCGCTCTGGGCGGGACTTCAGATCCTCGGCTGACGGGTCACAGAAGGCGAGCAGCGTCATCGGACCGGAAGGCGACCGTGAACTCCGTGCACTCTTGTGACTAAGGCCACGAAAGCGACAAAGGATCACTTCTTGCTGTAAGAGTGGCTTGCCATTGCTCATGTGTCTTTGCGGGCTGTTCCCGGTGAAGATCCACAAACCCTGGGAGCACGTCCGTGGCAGCACTCGCACGATGGTGTGCACGGCACCGCCTCGTAGTCGTCCTGCTGTGGCTTCTCGCCCTCGGCGGCACGAGCGCGGCAGCGGCCGTCGCGGGCTCCTCCTACTCGAACGACTACGAGGCACCGGGCACCGAGTCGGGGCGCGCCACCCAGCTCCTCAACGACGGATTCCCCGGCCTCGGCGGCGACAGCGACACCGTCGTCTGGCACACGGACGGCAGCATGGTCCGCGCCGCCGACGTGAAAGAGCGCATGACCCGCACGCTCGACAGGATCGAGCACCTTCCCGGCATCGCCGCGGTCACCGGCCCGTACGAGCAACAGAGCACCGGCCAGATAAGCGCCGACGGCCGCACCGCCTACGCCACGGTCACCTTCGACAAGCAGTCCGGCGACATCGCCGAAGCGGACGCGCAACGTCTCGTCGACACCGCCAAGGCCGCCGAGCGCAACGCCCCCGACGGGCTGCGGGTCGAACTCGGCGGCAGCGCCGTCGCCCTGACCGAGTCTGCCCAGGGACATGTCGCCGAGATCGTCGGCGTCGTGGTCGCCGCCGTCGTCCTGCTGCTCGCCTTCGGCTCTCTCGCGGCCAGCGCCCTGCCGATCGCCACGGCCCTGGTCAGCGTGGGCACCGCAGCCTCCGGCATCGTGCTCCTCGGCCATGTGATGACCGTCGCCGACTTCGCCCCGATGCTCGGCATGCTCGTCGGCCTCGGCGTCGGCATCGACTACGCGCTGTTCATCGTGACCCGGCACCGGCGTGGCCTGAAACAGGGCCTGCCCGTGAACGAGGCGGCAGAGCGCGCCGTCGCCACCACCGGACGCGCGGTCGTCTTCGCCGGCGCCACCGTCTGTATCGCGCTCCTCGGCATGCTGATCCTGCGCCTCAGCTTCCTCAACGGCGTCGCGATCGCCGCCTCCCTGACCGTGCTCCTCACCGTCGCCGCGTCCGTCACGCTGCTGCCCGCGCTCCTTTCGTTCATCGGCATGCGTGCGCTCAGCAGGCGGCAGCGGCGCAGACTCGCCGCGCACGGGCCCGAGCCCGAGCTGCCGACCGGGCTCGCCGCCCGCTGGGCCGCCTTCGTGGAGCGCCATCCCCGGCTCCTCGCCGGCCTCGCCCTCGGCGTGATCTCGGTGCTCTCGGTACCCACGCTCTTCCTGCACCTGGGCACGTCCGACCAGGGCAACAACGCGTCGTCGTCCACGACCAGGCAGGCGTACGACCTTCTGGCCGACGGATTCGGGCCCGGCGTGAACGGGCCGCTGACCCTCGTCACGCCCATAGACGGCGCCGGCGACCAGGTGGCCGTGAGCCGTCTGGAGTCCATGATCGGCTCGGCTGAGGGCGTCTCCTCCGTGACCCCGGCGACGTACAACGACAGCGGCACCGCCGCCTTCCTGACCGTCGTGCCGAAGTCCGCGCCCCAGTCCCAGAAGACCAGCGAGCTCGTCGACCGGCTGCGCACCGACGTCATCCCCGCGGCCGAGAAGGGCACCTCCCTCGATGTGCAGCTCGGCGGCGTCACAGCCAGCTACGACGACTTCGCCGACGTCATCATCGGCAAACTGCCGCTCTTCGTGGGCGTCGTCATCGGACTCGGCTGCGTCCTGCTGCTCCTCGCCTTCCGCTCGATCGGCATCCCCCTCAAGGCCGCCGCGATGAACGTCGCGGCCGTCGCCTCCGCCTTCGGCGTCGTCGTCGCGATCTTCCAGTGGGGCTGGGGCAGCGAGATGCTCGGCCTCGGCAGAGCGGGCCCGATCGAGCCCTTCCTCCCCGTGATCATGGTGTCGGTCCTGTTCGGGCTCTCGATGGACTACCAGGTGTTCCTGGTCAGCCGTATGTACGAGGAGTGGCTGGAGACCCGCGACAACCGTCGGGCCGTCCGGGTCGGGCTCGCCGAGACCAGCCGCGTCATCAACTCCGCGGCCGTGATCATGATTTCGGTCTTCCTGGCCTTCGTCCTCAGCGGCGACCGCGTCATCGCGATGTTCGGCATCGCCCTGGCCGCCGCCGTCGCCCTCGACGCGTTCGTCCTGCGCACGCTCCTGGTGCCCGCCCTAATGCACATGCTCGGTGGCGCCAACTGGTGGCTTCCCAAGTGGCTCGACCGCCGGCTGCCCCGCATCAGCATCGAGCCGTCCGAGTGCCGCGAGCCGCATGCGACTATTCCTGGACAGCACCCGGCCGCGGACGGCGCCCTGCTGGACACACTGGTGAAGGCAGAAGCCGAGGAGCGGAAGCGCGATGTACACGATCTCCCTGGGTGACGACGGCGCGGAACTGCGGCCCCTTGAGACGTGGCACGCCGAGCAGTTCCTCGCCCATCTGGAGCGCGGCCGCGAGTTCATCGGGCAGCACATCTCGTTCGGCTCGAACATCAAGGACGTCGCCTCGGCCCGTGACCTGCTCAGGTCCTACGCCGACAAACGCGCCGCCGACAGCGGAAGCCTGCACGGGATCTGGCTGGACGGGACGCTCGTCGGCGGCCTGCTCTTCCGGATCTTCGACGCGGACGGCGGCAACTGCGAGATCGGCTGCTGGCTCGAGCCCGCCGTGGCCGGACGCGGCCTCGTCACGCGCGGCGCGCGCGTCCTCATCGACTGGGCGGTCCTCGAACGCGGCATCCACCGCGTGGAGTGGGTCGCCTCCTCCGAGAACGGGCCCAGCCTGAACGTGGCGCGGCGGCTCGGCATGAAGCGGGAGGGCGTCCTGCGCGAGGCAAGCACGCACAAGGGCGTCAAGCAGGATCTTGAGGTGTGGTCGGTGCTCGCGCCGGAGTGGCGCGCGCGTTGATCCGCCGGGCCGTTCCGGTTGCCCGTGACCTCGTAGGCCGGGGCCAGGGTCTTTCGTTCGGGGCATGCCGGGCTCACGGGGCCCGATCCAAACGAAAGGCCCTAGCTCGCCGGTTGTGAGGCGGGTGACTCGGGGGCGGGGGACTCTGCGCTCGACGGCGGGGCCGACGACGCTCCGGGTGCCTCGGACGACGGCGGCTGCGACGACTCGGATGACTGGGACGAGGACGACTGTGACGTCTCGGACGACGAGGCTGTCGAGGCGTTGGAGGGGGAGACCCCGGGCGGGGTTCGCGGCGTGGTCTTCTGGTCGCTGCCGCCCACGGTCCCCGCGGTTCGGGTGAACCAGCCCCCGGTCTCCGGGTCGTACATCACGAACTTGTTCACCGGCTGCGGCGCCGGCGACACGACCACCACGTTCGACGACTTGTACCCCGACCAGGCCTTGCCCTGACGCCTCACCGACCCCTGCACAGGCACCGGCGCGAGCAGTGGATTCCCGCACGAGCACCGCACGCGCGGCTCCCCGCGGTCGTTCACGAGCACGGCCGTGCCGGACTGCAGCACGGACTGGAAAGTCGTCGCCGCGCCGTCGCGGAAGCCGTGGTTCGTGACCCGGGTGTCGAGGCGGAGCTGGACCGGCGTCAGCGACCGCAGATAGGCGGGGACGCGGGACGGGTCGAGACCGAGGACCGAGGCGAACGCCTTGTTCTTGTCCGGCTCCGCGCCCAGCGTGCGGATCTGCTTCTCCACGTCGCAGCTGGAGACGTTGCGGGTGCCGCCGTACAGACCGGGGGCGGAGCCCTCGACGCCCCGGACGATGTTCGCGTTCTCCGACGGGCCGGTCCCCGAGGCGTTCGGCAGCGCGGTCGGCGTCGTCGCGGTGGCGCCCTTCCGGGTGCTCGACTCGGTGTACGGGTCGGGGCCGGACGAATCGGCGCTCTGGAGGAAGAGCTCGTCGCCGGCCGCGGTTCCGCCGCCACCGCCGGATCTGGTGAGGACGACGGTGAGGACCACTGCGGCGACGATCAGGACGCCGAGTGCCACGAGCTTCTTGGGCGTGAACCGCCACCAGGGGCGATCGGGGTGCGGGCCGCCCGGGGGGGTGTCGCCCGGGGGTGGCGTGCCGCCGGGGCCGCCGCCCGTACTGCCGGAGCCTGAACCGGCGCCCGAGCCGGAGCCTTCGCCGGGCGGTGGTTCTGAGGGGTGCCCGGGCGGCGGTGGGGGTACGGACGCGGGCTGGGTCGGGCCCGAGAGTGGGCCGGATGGGGGGCCGGTGGGGCGGCCGGGCTCCGTCGGTCGGTCACTCACGGGCGCTTCTTCTCACCGTAGGAGGCATGGGGCGGGACGGGGGAGGACCCGCCTCGTGGTCCGGCGGCAGTCCCCTATACCCCGTTACCTCCACATTGTGTGCTCCGTACTCGTACGGCCCGCAAGCCGAACTCGTACGGTCCGTGACGCGACGCGGTCGGCCCTCCCGAGGGGCGGACCGCCCGGCGCCTGCCTAGCGTGGCCTCCGTGAGCGAACAGGCATCCGACGGCCGGACCGGCACCAGGCGCAGCGCGAAACACGGCTGGGTCGCGGCCCTCGTGGCCGTGCTCGCCGGGCTCGTGGCCATGGTGGTCACGGCCGCCCTCGGTCTGTGGGCCGCGGGCGCGGCCGGGCTTCCCGGGAACTCCTTCCCCCGAGTGGTCGCCGCCGTCGTGGTGATGGCGGCCGGCGGCTCCGTCGAACTGGCCGGAAACGCCGGAGAACTCGCCCAGACACACGCCGACATCTCGGTTCTGCCCCTGTCCGTCACCCTCGCCGGAGCACTGGTGATCGCCGCCGGCTTCCTGCGGCCCCTGCGCCACCGGGCCATCGCGAGCGGCGGCGAACTCCTCGGCTGGGCCGGGCGGGTGGCCGTGCCGTGGGTGGTGGCGCTCATCGTCCTCTCGCTCCTGGCCAGGCAGGACTTCGCCATCCCCGTCACGGACCCGACCGGCGGCATCATCGAGGACGTCCTGGACGGCGCACCCAAGGTCGGATTCCGGACGAACCTGCCCCTCACGCTGCTCTTCGGCCTGCTGTGGCTCGCGGGCGTCATGATCCTCGCCGTCCTCGTGTCGCGCGGCGCCCCGCTCCCCGCCCGCCTCGTCCGCTTCCAGGAGTCGGTGCGCCCGGCCGCGTACGCGATGGTGGCGCTGCTGCTCGTGTACGTGGCCCTGGGCGTCGTCATCGGTCTCGTCGTCGCCGCGACGCGCGGCCACGCGTCCGAGACGTTCGCCGTGATCCTCCTCGGCCTGCCCAACCTCGTCTGGTTCTGCTACACCATCGGCCTCGGAGCGTCCTGGGAAGGCAAGGTCGAGGGTCCGTTCGGCCTGCCCGTGCCGCACATCCTCGACGCCGTACTCCGCACGCCCGACGTCTCCACCGTCGACGTCAGGACGCTCGCCGAGCAGGACGGCCGTATCTGGTGGTCGGTCGCGGTGGCCGCGATCCTGACGCTGGCGGCCGCGTTCGGCATGGCGCTGCGGTCACCCGCCCGGATGCGGGCCTGGCAGCACGCCCTCCACATGGCGGTGGCCCTCGTCCTGACCGTGCTCGCCATCTGCCTCCTCGCCCGTGTCTCCGCGCACTACGGCCTGTCGCTCCTCGGCATCGGCGACATGGGCGGCGGGCTCGGGGGCGAGGTGTCGCTCCGCCCGAAAGTGTGGAGCGCCCTCGGCCTCGCGGTCCTGTGGGGCCTGGTCACCGGGTTCCTCGGCGGCCTGCTCGCGTCCCGGCGCCACCGGCGCGGAGAGGTGGAGACGGCGCAACCGGACCGGAGTTGACCGGAGCTGAGCTGAGCTGAAGGGAGGGGACGGGCTAGCGCACGAGGCCCGTGAAGACCGGCAGCGCCCATCGCGGGGGTGCGGGCGGGGGCTCGGCCCTGGGGGACCACGTACTGATCCGGCCGTTCACCTGCGTCGGGGGATGGTCGTCCCGGGCGCCGCCACGGGCCGCCGCGCGCAGGGCCGCCACGAACTGGAGGCACGAGTCGTAGCGGTCGTCGGGGCTCTTCGCCAGCGCCTTGGCGAGTACGTCGTTCATCGCCGCCGGGAGATCCGGACGCGGCCCGGTCACGGGCGGCGGCGGGTCGAACTGGTGGGCCCACAGCAGCGCCATGTCGTCGTCGCGCTGGAACGGCGGCAGACCGGTCAGGGTCTCCTGGACGACGCAGGCGAGGCTGTAGACGTCGCACCGGCCGTCGACCGGGCGGCCGGAGATCTGCTCGGGCGCCACATAGTCGAGCGTGCCGACGAACTGGCCCACGGACGTGAACCCCGTCAGCGACAGCGACTTCTTCGTCAGGCCGAAGTCGGTGAGGTACACGTGCTCGGGGTGGTCGCTGTCCGTTCCCGCGGCGACCAGGATGTTGCCTGGTTTCACGTCCCGGTGCACCAGGTCGTGGTCGTGGGCGGCGTCGAGCGCGGACGCGACCTGCGCGGCGATCCGTACTGCCGTCCCCACGGGCAGCGGACCCTGGCGGTCGATGAGCGCGCGCAGGTCCTGGCCCGCGACGAAGCGCATGGCGATGTAGAGGATGCCCTCGGTCTCGCCGGCCTCGAAGACCGGCACGATGTGCGGATGGTCGATCGCGGCGGCGACGCGCGACTCGTGCGTGAACCGCTTACGGAAGGTGTCGTTACGGGCGAGTTCGGGGGCGAGCAGCTTGAGCGCGACGGTGCGATCGAGGCGCAGGTCCATGGCCCGGTAGACGACCGCCATGCCGCCCCGGCCGATCTCGCTCTCCACGCGGTACCCGGCGATCTGCCGCCCGAGCAGATCGGACGGTCGGCCGACGGGCAACTGCGGATCGTCCGTCATCACCGGTCACCTGGTGCCTGGGTGCTGCGCTCGCGCTCGGCCGGGTCGATGCCGGTCATCTGCTCGGGGTCGACGACGCGTGTGGGCTCGGGGGCGTTGGGGGCCGGGGCCTGGTCCGGGGCGGGGGGTGCCTCGGACGGGCCGGTGTACGGGTCCGCGGCCCGCGTGGGCGTGGGCGCCGGTGGCGCCGCGCTCGGCCGTCCCGGTCCCGCCCCCACCGCGTACGTACTCAGCTGTGTGCCGTCGCAGTACACCCACCGCTCGTGCTCGGCGTCGTACAGCCACACCGCCTCGCCGTCGACGACCATCCCCACCCGCAGCCCCTGCGTGCGGCGCTGGAACGTCTCCCCGTCGATGCGCTCCTCGGCCAGTTCCTGCGCGGCCCGCCGGTACTGGCCCGCAGCCTCCTCGACGCGCGCCATCAGCGGGCGCGGATCCGCCGTGCGGGCCATGGGCTTTCCGGCCTCCGGCGGGTCGCGCGGCACGGCGACGAGCAGGCGACCGTCGACCCACGCCGACCAGCCGTTGGCGCACACGATCCGGCCCCAGTCCGCGCGCCGGTCGACCAGTTCGACGGGGAGCAGCGGGTCGAGCGGCTGCGTGGGCCGGGACACGTCCGGCTCCTCCCAGGCGGGCATCCCGTCCGGGGGCACGACATGGGTGGGGCGGAACTCCGGTGTCGCCATGGGCGCCTCTCCGCTACTTCCGCATGATGGCGGGCTCGTGCCGGCGCAGCAGGCGCGCGACGGCGAATCCGAAGACGACCGAGAGCACGACCAGCATCCCCATGTTGAGCAGCCACACCCCGGCGGAGTGTTCGAACAGGGGGTCGCTCGTCAGCTTCCCCGGCACGATCCGGGACAGACCGACCGTGCCCGCCATCGCGCTGAGCGCCCACCGCGACGGGACCAGCCACGACAACTGCTCGATTCCGGGCACCCCGTGCAGTTTGAGCAGCGCACCGCAGAACACGACCTGGATGATCGCGAGGAGTACCAGGAGCGGCATGGTGACCTCCTCCTTGCGCACCAGCGCGGACACGAGCAGACCGAGCATCATCGCCGTGAACGACAGGAGGGCCACGGTCAGCGTGATCTCCACCAGCGGAGGCATCAACACTCCCTTGCCACCTGGCGCGTTGAGGTCGACACCGACGAGCCCGACGAGCGTCAGCACGATGGCCTGAAGCACCGTGATCGTGCCGAGGACGACGACCTTGGACATCAGATACGCGGATCTGGACAGCCCGACGGCACGTTCCCGCTGGTAGATCACCCGTTCCTTCACCAGCTCGCGCACGGCGTTGGCGGCGCCCGTGAGCACACCGCCCACACACAGGAGGAGCAGCGCGTTCATCGCCGACTCCTGGGTGAGACGGCTGCCGGCCAGCGCACGCACCATCGCACCCATGACGAAAGGCAGCGCGATCATGATGACGAGGAAGGTCCGGTCGGCGCTCAGCGCGGCCGCGTACCGGCGTACGAGCGTCCTCAGCTGCGCTCCCCAGCTCCGGGTCCTCGGCGGCGGCGCCACCTCCGCCGAGGGGGCGGTCGGCAGCCGGGGCTGCGCCGTGGAGTTCACGATGTACTGACGGTGGAACAGGGACGCGTTGTAGTCCTCCGCCCAGCCGCGGTCGCTGTCGTTCTCGAAGGCCTCGAACGCCTCCGGCCACTCCTCGAAGCCGAAGAACCCGAGCGCGTCCCCCGGCGGGCCGTAGAACGCGATCTTCCCTCCGGGGGCGAGGACCAGCAGCCGGTCGCACACCTCCAGGCTGAGGACGCTGTGCGTGACGACGATGACGGTCCGCCCGTCGTCCGCGAGGCCGCGCAGCATGTGCATCACCGAACGGTCCATGCCCGGGTCGAGCCCGGACGTCGGCTCGTCGAGGAAGAGCAGTGACGGCTTCGTGAGCAGTTCGAGGGCGACGCTGACGCGCTTGCGCTGACCGCCGGACAGGCTGTGGATCGGCTGCGTTGCCCGCTGTTCGAGGCCCAGCTCGCGGACGACCTCATCGACGCGGTCGCGCCGTTCCGACTTCTCGGTGTCCTGCGGGAAGCGGAGTTCGGCCGCGTAGCCGAGGGCCCGGTGCACGGTCAGCTGGGAGTGCAGGATGTCGTCCTGCGGCACGAGCCCGATGCGCTGGCGCAGTTCGGCGTAGTCGCGGTACAGGTCACGGCCGTCGTACAGGACCGTGCCCTGATCGGCGGGGCGCAGCCCGGTCAGCGCGTTGAGCAGTGTGGACTTGCCCGCGCCGCTCGGGCCCACGACAGCGAGCAGGCACTTCTCGCCGACCGGGAACGAGACGTGATCGAGGAGCGTCTTGCGGCCCCGGTCCACGGTGACCGCCAGGCCCTGGACGTCGAGCGAGACGTCGCCGGTGTCGACGAACTCCTGCAGCGTGTCGCCGACCAGGCAGAACGCGGAGTGGCCGATGCCCACGATGTCCCCGGGCGAGACCCGGGCGCGGGAGACCGGTGTGCCGTTGAGGTAGGTGCCGTTGTGCGAACCGAGGTCGACGATCTCGTATGTGCCGTCGGGCTGCGCCCGCAGCTCCGCGTGGCGGCGGGAGACGATCAGGTCGTCGACCACGAGGTCGTTGTCGGCGCTGCGGCCGATGCGCACGGTGCGGGCGGGCAGCGGCCGCACGGTCGTCGGCTGCCGGAACGTGCCGGTCGCGCCGGGCATGGAGACGGAGGAGGGCCGTTCGGGGGCGCGGGGTGTAGCTGACACCTGATCAAGTACGTGATCAGGAATGCGGTCCGGTACTTGATCCGCCAGGTGATCCGTCACGGGTTTGGGTGGCGGTGGCGATGGCTCATGGCCGACCAGTACGGCGCGCGGCCCGTCCGCGGGGTGACCGAACCTGATGACCGTCCCGGGTCCCACCCCGGACTCGTGGATGCGCCGGCCCCCGGTGTACGTGCCGTTCGTACTGTCCTCGTCCTCCAGAGACCAGTGGTCGGCGACGGGCCGGAGCACCGCGTGGTGCCACGAGACGCGGACGTCGTCGATGACGATGTCACTCAGGGGGTCGCGACCGACGTGGTAGTCCCTGCTCGGGCTCATCACCGTGGGTCCGGCATCGGTTTCGAGCACAAGCTCGGGCGCAGTCGACGCGACGGGCCGCTCTGCCATGTCCGAATTCTATCGACGTGTACTGGTACGCGCCTGATCGGACGAGTGCCCCGGCCGCACACAGGCCCGGCACAGGCCGGTCTCAGCCAGGACTCAGCTCGTTAAGAGAGCTCTCAGACTCCGTCCGTACGGTGCGGGGCATGGTTACGAAGACTGATGACGAGACGACCGAGACCCCTGAGTCCACCACCGCCGAGGCCGCTGAGACTGCTGACGAGAGTCCTGAGGTCATCGAGGTCACCAAGGAGGCCGAAGGCACCGACGCCGCCGACGCCGCCGAGGGCACGGACGCGGACCTCGACGACGAGCCGTTCGCGACCGCCGCGCCCGTGGAGGACTCCTCCGGTGCGGGGCAGGGCGCCGGCGCCGTCGTCTCCGCGGCACTCGGCGTCGTCGCACTCAGCGGCAGCTGGGTCGCGACCGTCGCCTCGGCCCGCGAGTCCCTGATCGGCCAGCTCCAGACCTCGCAGAGCGCGAGCGTCGCCAAGCAGGTCTCCGAGGTCTACGGCGACTCGTGGCACGCCACCGCCCTGGTCGGCGGCATCTTCGCGCTCCTCGCGCTGATCGTCGGCGCGGTCGTCCTGGCCAGGCCCGCGTTCGGCGCCCCGGGCAGGCCGCAGGCCGTGTGGATCAAGTCGGTCGCGTGGGCGGGTGTCTCCCTCGGCATCCTCGGTCTGCTTCTCGCCGTGGCGAAGTACACCGACATCCTTATGGCGCTTCCCTCGACCTCTTCCTGATTCCTGCTTCCTGAGACGTGCGGCGGGGGTGCCTCAGACCGGGTCGGGGGTGCCTCAGGCCGGTCTGAGGCACCCCTGAGGTACATCTAAGGCACCCCGTACCCGGGACATGCGGCACTCTCCCGATGTGGCGGACCCCCCTGGGAGACGAGTGTTGAGGCATCGCAGAAAGCGAAGCCGAAACCCACTCGCCACCAGGGAGCACCAGATGTACGAGTACGAGATCCACCAGGTCCGCGCCGCCGAACTGGTCCGCCAGGCCGAGCACAGCCGCCTGGTCCGCGAGGCCCGGCGCAGCCGGCGCGCGGAGCGCCGCGCCGCTTCTGCCGGCCAGGACGCGGAGGGGCGGGTGAACAGTCCGCGCTCACGCCGTTCGCGTTTCGCACGTGCGGCCTGACGATGAGGGCAGAGCCGGGGGAGGGCCACACGGGTGTGGTCCTCCCTTTCAACTTCAGCTCCAACTCCGGCGCAGCCGACAGGCATATCGAGGTCGCTGACCCGCGCCCGACTCTGCCCTCGGCGATAACGGGTGCCGCTGCGTCGGACCCCTGTGCGATGCTCGCCCCTGTGGAGACCAGGTGCGTCAGCCCGGTGTTCGTCGGCCGCGCCGGCGAGCTGGGAGTACTCAACAAGGCGCTCGCCCGTGCCACCACGGGGGAGCCGCAGGCCATGCTGCTCGGCGGGGAGGCGGGGGTCGGAAAGACCCGTCTCGTCGAGGAGTTCGCGCTCGCCGCACGACGCGAGGGCGCCGTCGTCGCGCTCGGCGGATGCGTCGAGATCGGTGCGGACGGGCTTCCGTTCGCCCCCTTCTCGACCGCTCTGCGCGCCCTGCGCCGACTGCTGCCCGAGGAGTTCGTCGCGGCGGCCGCCGGACAGGAGACCGAACTCGCACGGCTCCTGCCCGAACTCTCCCCGGCGCCGACCGGACGCGACGGACGCCACGACGAGGAGAGCATGGCCCGGCTCTTCGAGCTGACGGCCCGTCTGCTGGAACGCGTCGCCGCGGACCGCACCGTCCTCGTCGTCCTGGAAGACCTCCACTGGGCGGACGCCTCCACGCGCCACCTTCTCTCCTACCTCTTCCGTACGCTGCGCAGCGGCCGCCTCGTCATCGTGGCCACGTACCGCGCCGACGACGTCCACCGCCGCCACCCTCTGCGCCCGCTCCTCGCCGAACTCGACCGCCTGCGCACCGTCACCCGCCTCGAACTCGACCGCTTCAGCCGCGACGAGGTGGCCCGCCAGGTCGCCGGGATCTTCGCCGCCGAGCCCGAACAGGCCCAGGTCGACGACATCTTCGAGCGCTCCGACGGCAACGCGTTCTTCGTCGAGGAACTGGCCGTCGCCACCAGCGAGGGCAGCTGCACCGGCCTGTCCGAAACGCTGCGCGACGTGCTCCTCGTCCGCGTCGAGAGCCTTCCCGACGGCGCCCAGCGCGTGGCCAGGATCGTCGCCGAGGGCGGCTCCACCGTCGAGTACGCGCTGCTCGCCGCCGTCGCCCGGCTCGGCGAGGACGAACTGATCGAGGCCCTGCGCGCCGCCGTCGGCGCCAACATCCTGCTCGCCACCCCCGACGGGGACGGCTACCGCTTCCGCCACTCCCTGGTCCGCGAGGCCGTCGGCGACGACCTCCTGCCCGGCGAACGCTCCCGCCTCAGCCGCCGCTACGCCGAGGCACTCGAGGCCGACCCCTCCCTCGTCCGCGCCGACGAACGCGTCACGCGCCTCGCGAGCTACTGGTACCACGCCCACGACCCGGCCAAGGCCCTGCCCGCCGTCCTCGACGCATCCGTCGAGGCCCGCCGGCGGCACGCCTACTCCGAGCAACTGCGGCTCCTGGAAAGGGCGATGAACCTCTGGGACGAGACCCCCGAGGACATCCGCGCCGAACTGCGCCCCGTCGACTACACCGAGGTCTACCCGCCCTGCGGCTGCGACCCCGCCACCACCCCCCTGCGCTATCTCGACCTGATGGCCGAGGCCGCCGTCGCCGGCCGCCTGTGCGGCGAACGCGAACGCTCCCTCAAGATCACCAAGCGCGCCCTGCGCCTCATCGACGACGCCGACGACGAGAAGGACCCCCTGCGCGCCGCCTGGTTCTGGATCCAGCGCTCCCGCCTCGTCCCGTCCCTCGGCCGCGGCGACGGCTGGGCCGAGATCGCCACGGCTCAGGAACTCGTACGCGGACTGCCGCCGTCCGAGGTGCACGCCGAGGTCCTCACCAACGTCGCCTCCTGGGGCATGCTCCACAACCCCGGCGAGGAGACCCTGGCCGCCGCCGAACGGGCCGTCGAATACGCCCGCATGGTCAAAGCCGAGGACATCGAACTGAACGCGAGACTCACCCTCGGCAGCCTCCTCGTCGACGCGGGCGAGGCCGACCGGGGCTTGGCCGAGATGTACGCCGTCCGCGACCGGGTCGTCGAGATCGGCCTCGTCCCGCAGGTCGGCCGCGTCCACATCAATCTCGCCTCCGCTCTGGAGAGCGCGGGCCGCTCCCTCGAGTCCGTGACCGTCGCCGAGTCGGGCATGGACCTGTGCCGTCGGTACGGTCTCCTCGACTCGGAGGGCTGGGTCCTGACCAACATGGCCGAGTCCCTCACCTCCCTGGGCCGCTGGACCGAGGCCGACGCCGTCGTCGACACAGCGCTGCGGTCTTCCGCCCTGAGCGCCAAGCCCCGCGGCACGGCCGCCCTCCGCCGCGCGGCTGTCGCCCTCGGCCGCGGCGACCATGCCGAGGCGGGCGCCCAGCTCACCGCTGCCCGCGCCACCTACGGCACCCACGACACCATGCCCCAGTACGCGCTGCCCCTGTCCGCCCTCGCCGTAGGCATCGCGGCCGCCGCCGGTGGCACCCAGGGACTCCTCGACGCCCGCGCCGAACTTGCCCGCGTCGTCGGCGAGGGCATCCCGCCCAGCAACCAGCGCTACGCCTGGCCCCTCCTCGTCGCGGCCGCCGTCGCCGAGGCCGACGCGCGGGGCCTGCCGACCGCGGAGCCCGGCCGCGCCGGAGCCGTCGACCGCATCCGCACCGCCGCCAAGCGCCTGGCCACACCCATGCCCGTGTGGCTCGCCCACGAACAGTGGGTCCGCGCCGAACTCCTGCGCGCCGAAGGCCGCGACACGCCTGACGACTGGTCCCATCCCCTCACCTCCTTCGAGTCGCTCGACCGCCCCCACGACCTCGCCCGAGTCCGCTTCCGCGCGGCGGAATCACTCCTCGCGGCAG
Source organism: Streptomyces sp. NPDC055140 (assembly GCF_053607285.1). Lineage (NCBI taxonomy): Bacteria > Bacillati > Actinomycetota > Actinomycetes > Kitasatosporales > Streptomycetaceae > Streptomyces > Streptomyces sp. NPDC055140. Next base: position 115,116 of record NZ_JBSGTG010000011.1, read on the forward strand.
CCGCCACGTTCGAGGACGAGAGGGAGCGGGCCACGGAACTGCTGCGGCTCGCCGGAGCCGTCGCCGACCACCTCGGAGCGCGCCCGCTCACCGAAGCGGTCGCCCTCCTCGCCCAGCGCGCCCGTCTCACCCTGAACCCCGCCGCGCCACGCCCCCAGATCCCTGCCGACCCCGCCGAGGAACTCGGCCTGACCAGCCGCGAACGCGACGTCCTGCGCCTCGTCGCCGCCGGACGCAGCAACCGCCAGATCGCCGGGGAGCTCTTCATCTCCCCGAAGACGGCGAGCGTCCACGTCTCCAACATCCTCGCCAAGCTGGGCGTCGCCGGCCGCGGCGAGGCAGCCGCCCTGGCCCACCGCCTGAGACTGTTCGCGCCGACGGGCTGAGCCCCAGGGCGCGACGGGATCGTCACGATGGGTGAAATTTCGCGCTGTCGTACGCTGGACTGAGGTCTCGGCCACCCGGAGGCGCCGTGTTCAACATGTTCGAGGAGCTGTTCTCGCCCGGCCGCAAGCACACCAACGAGGAGCGCAAACGGCTGGAGCTGACCCGCGTCGACCTCAACGACGGCGACCCGGGGCGCGGCCCCATAGACCTCACCTCCGGCAAGGTGGTGGTCCGCATCCCCGCCCAGACCCCACCGGACCCGACGGACGAAGCGGAGTCCGGGGAGCCGGCCCCCGAGGCGGACGCGCCCGGCCTCGCCCCCACGGCCCCCTCCGACGGCGAGACCTGAGCCCCTGGTTCCGCTCCCGCCCCGCCCGGGACCGGGGCCTGCCCCGCCGTTCAGGACACCTCGAGCTCCAGGATCCGGTCGTCGCCCTTCCGGGGCGTGCCTCTCGAGTCCGTGTTGCTCGTCGTCAGCCACAGCTTGTTCGTGCCCGCGGCGACCACCGTGCGCAACCTCCCGTACTTGCCCTGCTCGGTCGCCTCGTCGATGAGGAAGGACTGGGGCTCCGCCGCCACCTCAGCCCCCTTCAGGGGGATCCGCCACAGCCGCTCGCCTCTCAGGCCCGCCATCCAGACCGAGCCCTCCGCGTAGGCGATGCCGCTCGGTGACGCCTCGGACGTGTGCCACACGGCCACCGGGTCGTGGAAGCCGGACTTGCCGCTCTTGCCCTCCACGTCGGGCCAGCCGTAGTTGTCACCCGGCACGATCAGGTTGAGCTCGTCCCACGTGTCCTGGCCGAACTCCGAGGCCCACAGCCGCTTGTCCTTGTCCCAGGCGAGCCCCTGCACATTGCGGTGACCGTACGTATAGACCACGGAGTCGCCGAAGGGGTTTCCGGGCGCCGGTCTGCCGTCCGGGGTCATCCGGAGGATCTTGCCGCCCGGGGACTTCTTGTCCTGGGCGTACTTCGTCACGTACGTCTCGCCCGTGCCCGCGTAGAGCAGCTTGTCCGGGCCGAACGCGATGCGTCCACCGTCGTGGTTCGTGCCCTTCGGGATGCCCTTGAACACCGTCTCGGGCGCGCCCAGCTGATCGCCCGGCGGCTTCTTCGCGTCGTACCGCATCCGCACGATGCGGTTGTCCGACTTCGCGGTGAAGTACGCGTAGAGCCAGTGGTCGGAGGCGAACGACGGGGAGAGAGCCAGGCCGAGCAGTCCGCCCTCGCCGCCAGGGACCACCCCGGGCACGGTGCCGACCTCGGTCTTCCTGCCCGTCTTCGTGTCGACCCGCGTGATCGTCGCCTTGTCTCGCGAGGACACCAGCAGGCCGCCGCCCGGCAGCGGAGCCAGGCCCCAGGGGGAATTCAGGCCTTCGGCGACCGTGCGCACCACCTTCACCGAACCCTTCACCGGACCGGTGTCGCCCCCTGCGCGCCCGGAAGCGGACGTTCCTGGTTCGGACGAGCCGGGGGAGGCGCTGTGCCGGCTGCCCGACGGGCCGTCGTCACCCGAGGAACACCCCGCCGTGAACAGGATCGAGGCGCAGGCCAACACGGCCAAGACGGGCTGCACACCTGGACGTTGCACGATCGGATCCCCTCGACGCTGCGGACTGGGCTGCTCTTCTGTGCTGCGGTTCTACTGTTCATACACCGCAGCCACCCCGCAGGTTCCCGATCAACCCCGACGCGTTCGGACCAACCCACTCCCGCCCGCCGCTCTCACAGCCCCAGCCGTCAAAACTCCCCCAGTCCTCAGAATTCCCCCCCCTCAGCCCCCAGAACTTCCGTCCTCGGCCCCCAGTCCAAGAGCTCCCCCTCAGTCCCAAGACCCCCGAGTCAGTCCCAAGACCCCCGAGCCCGCGGCAGCTCCCCGATCTCCGCCAGATCACGGTCCGTGAGCCGCAGCTCCGCAGCCGCAGCGTTCTCCGCCGCCCACCGCTCCCGCTTGGCACCCGGCACCGGGACCACGTGCTGTCCGCGGCTCAGTACCCACGCCAACGCCACCTGCGCCGGAGTCACCTCGTCCCCGTGCCGCGCGGCAATCCGGCGCAGGCCCGCCACGATCGGCTGGTTGGCCGCCATCATCTCCGCGGTGAACCGGGGATGCCGGGCCCGCAGATCGTCCGGTTCGAAGCCCTGCCCAGGCGTCAGCGTGCCCGTGAGGAAGCCGTTGCCCAGCGGCATCGCCGCGAGGAACCCCACGCCCCGCGCCTCGCACCACGGCAGAAGCGTCTTCAGGGCCTCCGGCGACCACACCGAGAGCTCGGCCTCCACCGCGCTCACCGGGAACACCTGCTGCACCCGCTCCAGCTGCCGGATCGTTCCCGCATGCAGCCCGGCCCCGCCCCGCCGTGTCGCCCGCGCCCCCACCGCGCACAGCCCGAGCGCCCTCACCTTCCCCGCGCCCACCAGTTCCGCCATGGCGCCCCACGTCTCCTCGACGGGCACCTCGGGGTCGGCCCGGTGCAGCTGGTACAGATCGATCGTGTCGGTCTGGAGCCGCCGCAGCGACGCGTCGCAGGCCCGCTTCACATACCCGGGCCGGCCGTTGGCGACGATGTGCTGCTCCCCGACGAGCAGCCCGCACTTGGTCGACACGAAGGCGTCGCCCCGGCGCTCCTTCAGGACCCGTCCGAGCAGCAGCTCGTTCGTGAACGGCCCGTACATGTCCGCCGTGTCCAGCAGGGTCGACCCCCGGTCCAGCGCGGCATGCACCGTGCGCACGGACTCGTCCCCCCGTTGCCGCGAGCCGGTGTAGGCCCAGCTCATCGGCATGCACCCGAGCCCGATCGCGCCCACCTCGAGCGCTGCCGCCCCGATCGTCCTGCGCTCCACCTGGAAGTAGCCTCCCCCTGCGTGTTCGAGAGGCACCCAAACTAACCTCTGGGACCCGGCCCGCCGCGCACAGCCCACCTCCCATTAGCCTCCTGACCATGAGTGCTGAGGTATCCGCCGACGTTTGGCTCCCGTTCCGTGAAGACGAGGTCCCCGGGCTTCCCGAGGGGCTCAACTACCGCTTCTGGGACGGCGGCCCCGACTTTCCCGCCGACCCGGCCGACTGCGCCTTCTACGTGGTCCCCTACATGAAGGGCGCGGACGTCGGCGTACGCCCCATGGCGGAGATGACGTCCGTACGGGCCGTGCAGACGCTCTCCGCCGGCGTCGACCACGTTCAGGGAGGCCTCAAGGCGCTCCCGTCGGGCGTGCGGCTGTGCAACGCGCGCGGTGTGCACGAGGCGAGCACCGCCGAGCTCACCCTCGCCCTGATCCTGGCGTCTCTGAGGGGCATCCCCGGGTTCGTGCGGGGACAGGAGAGCGAGGAGTGGCGCTCCGGTTTCTATCCGGCGCTCGCCGACAAGAACGTACTGATCATCGGGTACGGGTCGATCGGCTCCGCCATCGAGGACCGGCTCGCTCCCTTCGAGTGCGCGCGGGTGGTGCGCGTCGCACGCTCCGCCCGCACCACCGCACGCGGCCCCGTGCACCCGCTCACCGAGCTATCGGCGCTGCTCCCCGACGCGGACGTGGTGATCCTTTCGACGCCGCTCAACGAGGCGACGCGTGGTCTCGCGAACGCGGCCTTCCTGGCACGACTCAAGGACGGCGCCCTCCTCGTGAACGTCGCGCGCGGGGCCGTCGTCGACACCGAGGCGCTCCTGGCCGAACTGGAGAGCGGCCGGATCACCGCCGCTCTCGACGTCACCGATCCCGAACCCCTGCCCCAGGGGCACCCGTTGTGGCACGCTCCGGGAGTACTCGTCAGCCCGCACGTCGGCGGCTCCACATCCGCCTTCTGGCCGCGGGCCAAGCGACTGCTCGCCGCGCAGCTGACCCGGTTCGCGGCGGGAGAACCGCTCGAGAACGTCGTCCTGACGACGGACTGAGGGCGGGCTCCGGAGAGGCCCATCCACCGCCTCCCGGCCCGACCTCGCGCGCCCCCGCACACGCTCCGCGCCCGCCCGGATGCGCCCCGTACGCGCATCTCCCCTGGTCGTCACGGAGAGTAGAGAGACTATGTCCCTGAGTGACGAGTCTGGTGTATCGTCCCGACTGGGGCAGCGCCGTGGAGAGTTCGGCGCCGGGGACGGACAACCGGACTGTGAGGGGGGCGACGGGCGATGCATGGCCTATGGGCGAACGATCCGACGCGGCGGGGCCGCCGGCGACGACCCGCGCGCGCACGGGTCCGCACAAGCCGGCCCAGCCGCCACGGCAGCCGCAGGGGCGTACGCCACAGGAGCGGCGGACGCAGAAGGCCTCAGCGAGCAGCACACGGAAACCGGGACACGGGGGCGGCGCGGACCGGAGTGACCCCGTGAGCGCCCCCGGAACCGTGATCACCGGCCGCCGCCTGTTCCAGGGCGGAGGGTCCGGCCTCGCCTCGCAGCTCGTGTTCGCCCTCCTGTGCGGCGGGTACGCCACGGGGTCCGTGTTCGGCTGGGGATCCGACCGACTCGCCCTGTTCATGGGCGACTTCGGACTCAGCGCCGCCGCCGCGGTCGCCGCCGTGTCGAACTTCGCGTACGCACGCAGCCGGCGCAGCTGCTTTCGACCGGCCTGGATCCTGTTCGCGGTCTCCTCCGCCATGGCGTCCCTGGGGAACGGGGTGTGGGGCTGGTACGAGGTCGTACTCCAGCGCCCCGTGCCGACGCCGAGCCTCGCCGACGTCTTCTTCCTGTGCTTCGCGCCGCCCGCCATCGTCGGGCTGCTCGTCCTTGCCAAGCGCCCCTTCACCAAGGCCGGTTGGGTCTGTCTCGCGCTCGACTCCTGGCTCATCGCCGGCTCGCTGATCACGCTGTCCTGGAGCCTCGCCCTCGCGCACACCGCGCGGTTCGAAGGGCAGAGCGTCACCCGTACCGCGCTCTCCCTCGCCTACCCGCTCCTCGACATCGTGCTGGTCAGCATGGTGCTGGCGCTGCACTTCCGCCGCTCGCCCGGCAACCGCACGGCGGTGAACACCGCGATCGGCGCGCTCGCCCTGACCGTCATGTGCGACGCCCTGTTCACCTCGCCCCTGCTCCACGCGAGTTACCACTCGGGGGAGATCCTCGACGCCGGCTGGTTCGCCGGATCGCTGCTGCTCGCGTGCGCGCCCTGGGTAGGGCCGCGGCGCGGGGAGCACGACGGGGGCCCCGCGTTCGCTCGGTATCAGGTCACCCGCCCCATCTCCGGATCGCTCGCGGCGCTCACGCCCTATCTGGCCGCCGCCGTCTGCACGTTGGGGATTCTCTACAACGTCCTCAACGGCCACAGCGTGGACCGCGTGGTCCTCTTCACGGCCTGCACGGTCGTCCTGGCGCTCGTCGTGCGCCAGGGCATCATGCTCCTCGACAACATCACCCTCACCCAGGAGCTGGCGCAGAAGGAGAACCACTTCCGCTCCCTGGTGCAGGGCTCCAGCGACGTCATCATGATCGCCGCTCCGAACGGCATCCTCAGATACGTCAGCCCGGCCGCCGTCGGGGTCTACGGGCGTGACGCCGAGGAGCTCGTCGGGTCCGAGCTCGCCTCGATCATCCATCCCGAGGACCTCGGGCGCGTGGTCCACGAGGTGCGCCGCTTCCTCGCGGCGAGTCAGATCGAGGAGCCCACGACCCGGATCGAGTGCCGCTTCCGCTCCGGCACCGGCGCCTGGCTGAACGTGGAGTCGACGGTCAACCGCCACCACGGCGGCCTCATCCTCAACAGCCGGGACGTCACCGAACGGGTGCGCCTCCAGGCGCAGTTGCAGCACAACGCCGAGCACGATCCGCTCACCGACCTGCCCAACCGCGCCCTGTTCACCAAGCGGGTCGGCCACGCGCTGGGAGGCCGCCGCGCCACCGACCGCGGCACGGCCGTCCTCTTCATCGACCTCGACGGTTTCAAACAGGTCAACGACACCATCGGCCACCAGGCGGGCGACGAACTCCTCGTCCAGGCCGCCCGGCGGCTGGCCGAATCCGTGCGCTCCGGGGACACCGCCGCCCGCCTGGGAGGCGACGAGTTCGCGGCGCTGATCGTCGGCGACGGCAGCCGGGACGACACCGCGCGTGAGCAGCACATCTACGAGCTCGCGGACCGCCTCAGGGTCACCCTCTCGCAGCCCTACGCCATCGACGGCAACGATGTCCGGGTGGCCGCCTCCATCGGCGCCGCCTTCGCCGAACCCGACGTGTCCGCAGGCGAGTTGCTGCGGAACGCGGACCTGGCGATGTACCGGGCGAAGGCCGCCGGCAAGGGCCGGGTGGAGCTGTACGCGCCCCAGATGCAGGCCGACGTCGTCCGCAAGGCGGAGCTCGCCACGCGGCTGCGCACCGCCCTGCACGAGGGCGAGTTCGCCCTGCTGCACCAGCCGGTCGTCTCCCTCGCCACCGGCCGGATCACGTCGGTCGCCGCGCAGGCGCGCTGGCGCTCCACCCAGGGCATCCTGTTCACGCCCGCCGAGTTCCTGCGTACCGCCGAGGAGGGCGAGCGCACCGCCGAGCTCGGCCGCTGGATGCTGGAGGAGGCCGTCGAGCAGGCCGCCGAGCGGGGCCGCAGAGGTCATGCCGTGCCCGTGGCCGTCCGGATCGGCGCCCGCAGGCTCCTCGACCGGTCGCTGCCCCTCGGCTCCATCGAGGCGCTCCTGACCCGGCACGGGCTGCCCTCCGGCGCGCTGGTCATCGAGCTGGCCGACAGTGACCCCAGGGTTCCCCTGGACGAACTGGAGCGCCGTCTGACCGCGCTGCGCAGACTCGGCGCCCGGATCGCCCTGGACGGCTTCGGCAGCGGATATGCGGCCATCACGGCGCTGCGCAGGCTCCCTGTCGATGTACTGAAACTCGACCGCAGTCTCGTAGAAGGAGTGGTGGAATCCGCCCGCCTGCACAAGATCACCAGTGGTCTGCTGCGCATCGCCGGCGACCTCGGCCTGAATTCCGTGGCCGACGGCGTCGACCTGCCCGAGCAGGTCGTCGCACTGCGCGCCATGGGGTGCACACATGGACAGGGGATGGCCTTCTCCGGGCCGCTCGACGAGTACCGGCTGCGCCGCGCGCTGGCTTCGGGGAACTACCCGGTGCCCAGTGGTCCGGCCGAGCCGGTGTTCGCGGGCGTACCGTCGCCGTCCGGCCGGACGTCCCTGCTCCGCTCACATAATGAGACTCCCGTCCCACCTACTTGACACGCACTGTGTGCCGGGGGGAGGGTCAATGCCATGCGCACCCGAATTCTCGTACTTGGAAAGCGCGTCGGCTGAAGCTGGGACCCACCGGTCGGAACACCGGATCCCAGCGACCGCACCCGGCGCGCTCCCCTCGCTTGCCTCACGGCACGAGGGGTTTTTTGTTGCACCAGCGCGTGTAGTCCAGTAACAGAACACCGTACAAACCTCGCAAAAACCCTCAGCATCGAGAAGAGAATGCCGATGACCGAGCAGGCCACCGGGGCCCACCATCCGCAGCCGCGGCCCCGAGGACAGCAGTCCGCCCCCGTCGAGCACGTCACGGGTGCGAAGTCCCTCATCCGTTCGCTCGAGGAGGTCGGGGCCGACACGGTATTCGGGATTCCTGGCGGTGCGATCCTTCCCGCGTACGACCCGATGATGGACTCCACCCGCGTCCGTCACGTGCTCGTCCGGCACGAGCAGGGCGCCGGCCACGCGGCGACCGGCTACGCGCAGGCCACCGGCAAGGTCGGGGTGTGCATGGCCACTTCGGGCCCCGGCGCCACCAACCTCGTCACCCCGATCGCCGACGCGCACATGGACTCCGTGCCGCTCGTCGCGATCACCGGCCAGGTCGCCTCCAAGGCCATCGGCACGGACGCCTTCCAGGAGGCGGACATCGTCGGCATCACCATGCCGATCACCAAGCACAACTTCCTGGTGACCAAGGCCGAGGACATCCCGAAGACGATCGCCGAGGCGTTCCACATCGCGTCCACCGGCCGTCCCGGCCCCGTCCTCGTCGACATCGCCAAGGACGCCCTCCAGGCGCAGACCACCTTCAGCTGGCCGCCGCAGACCGACCTGCCCGGCTACCGCCCGGTGACCAAGCCGCACGCCAAGCAGATCCGCGAGGCCGCGAAGCTGATCACCGCCGCGAAGCGGCCGGTCCTCTACGTCGGCGGCGGTGTGCTCAAGGCGCACGCCACGGCCGAGCTGAAGGTCCTCGCAGAACTCACCGGAGCGCCCGTCACCACCACCCTGATGGCGCTCGGCGCATTCCCCGACAGCCACCCGCTGCACGTGGGAATGCCGGGCATGCACGGTGCGGTCACCGCCGTCACCGCGCTGCAGAAGGCCGACCTGATCGTCGCCCTCGGAACCCGCTTCGACGACCGCGTCACCGGCAAGCTGGACAGCTTCGCCCCGTTCGCGAAGATCGTCCACGCCGATATCGACCCGGCCGAGATCGGCAAGAACCGCGCCGCCGACGTGCCGATCGTCGGTGACGCCCGCGAGGTCATCGCCGACCTGGTCCAGGCCGTGCAGAAGGAGCACAGCGAGGGCCACAAGGGCGACTACAGCGCCTGGTGGAAGGACCTCAGCCGCTGGCGCGACACCTACCCGCTGGGCTACGACCAGCCCGAGGACGGCTCGCTCTCGCCGCAGAACGTCATCGAGCGGATCGGCCAGCTCGCGCCCGAGGGCACGATCTTCACCGCGGGCGTCGGCCAGCACCAGATGTGGGCCGCGCACTTCATCCAGTACGAGAAGCCCGCCACCTGGCTCAACTCCGGCGGCGCCGGAACGATGGGCTATTCGGTGCCCGCCGCGATGGGCGCGAAGGCCGGCATGCCGGACCACGCCGTCTGGGCGATCGACGGCGACGGCTGCTTCCAGATGACCAATCAGGAACTGACCACCTGCGCGCTCAACAACATCCCGATCAAGGTCGCCATCATCAACAACGGCGCCCTCGGCATGGTCCGCCAGTGGCAGACGCTGTTCTACAACCAGCGCTACTCCAACACCGTGCTCCACAGCGGCCCGGACGACGTCAAGGACAACAAGGGCACCCGCGTCCCCGACTTCGTCAAGCTGTCGGAGGCCATGGGCTGCTACGCCATCCGGTGTGAGCGCCCCGAGGATCTGGACAAGGTCATCGAAGAGGCCAACTCCATCAACGACCGCCCCGTCGTCGTCGACTTCATCGTCCACGAGGACGCCATGGTGTGGCCGATGGTCGCCGCCGGCACCTCCAACGACGAAGTCATGGCCGCCCGCGGGGTCCGCCCCGACTTCGGCGACAACGAAGACGACTGAGACCGAGAGCGAAAGAGAGACCAAGAGCCATGTCCAAGCACACGCTCTCCGTCCTGGTCGAGAACAAGCCAGGTGTCCTCGCCCGGATCACCGCACTGTTCTCCCGCCGCGGGTTCAACATCGACTCCCTGGCGGTCGGCGTCACCGAGCACCCCGACATCTCCCGCATCACCATCGTGGTGAACGTGATCGAGGCGCTGCCGCTCGAACAGGTCACGAAGCAGCTCAACAAGCTGGTCAACGTCCTGAAGATCGTCGAACTGGAGCAGGGCCACGCCGTCCAGCGCGAGCTCGTCCTCGCCAAGGTCCGCGCCGACAACGAGACGCGCTCGCAGATCGTCGAGATCGTCCAGCTGTTCCGCGCCAAGACCGTGGACGTCTCCCCCGAGGCCGTCACCATCGAGGCCACCGGCTCCAGCGACAAGCTGGAAGCGATGCTCAAGATGCTGGAACCCTTCGGCATCAAGGAGCTCGTCCAGTCGGGCACCATCGCGGTCGGCCGCGGCTCGCGCTCCATCACCGACCGGAGCCTGCGGGCGCTCGACCGCACGGCCTGAGCCCCCCAGGTGCTTTCGAGCGCCCTCTCGTATACCGAGACCCGAAAACTTCCCTCCGCAATCCCGCCGTACGGTGGGACGCACCACCTGCACACCAAGGAGAAAATCCAGTGGCCGAGCTGTTCTACGACGACGATGCCGACCTGTCCATCATCCAGGGCCGCAAGGTCGCGGTGATCGGTTACGGCAGCCAGGGCCACGCCCACGCGCTGTCGCTGCGTGACTCGGGTGTCGACGTCCGCGTCGGTCTGCACGAAGGCTCCAAGTCCAAGGCCAAGGCCGAGGAGCAGGGCCTGCGTGTGGTGACCGTGTCCGAGGCCGCCGCCGAGGCCGACGTCATCATGATCCTCGTCCCGGACCCGCTCCAGGCCCAGGTCTACGAGGAGTCCATCAAGGACAACCTCAAGGACGGCGACGCGCTGTTCTTCGGCCACGGCCTGAACATCCGCTACGGCTTCATCAAGCCCCCGGCCAACGTGGACGTGGCGATGGTCGCGCCCAAGGGCCCGGGTCACCTGGTGCGCCGCCAGTACGAAGAGGGCCGCGGCGTTCCGTGCATCGCGGCCGTCGAGCAGGACGCCACGGGCAAGGGCTTCGAGCTGGCCCTCTCCTACGCGAAGGGCATCGGCGGCACCCGCGCCGGCGTCATCAAGACGACCTTCACCGAGGAGACCGAGACCGACCTGTTCGGTGAGCAGGCCGTCCTGTGCGGTGGCACCGCCGCGCTGGTCAAGGCGGGCTTCGAGACGCTGACCGAGGCCGGCTACCAGCCGGAGATCGCGTACTTCGAGTGCCTCCACGAGCTGAAGCTCATCGTCGACCTCATGTACGAGGGCGGCCTGGAGAAGATGCGCTGGTCGATCTCCGAGACCGCCGAGTGGGGCGACTACGTCACCGGCCCGCGCATCATCACGGACGCCACCAAGGCCGAGATGAAGAAGGTCCTCGCCGAGATCCAGGACGGCACGTTCGCCAAGAACTGGATGGACGAGTACCACTCGGGCCTGAAGAAGTACAACGAGTACAAGACCCAGGACGAGAACCACCTCCTGGAGACCACCGGCAAGGAGCTCCGCAAGCTCATGAGCTGGGTGGACAACGACGAGGCGTAAGCCTTGCGACGAGGGGGCCGGGGCGAACGCCCCGGCCCCCTCGTCGAGGTGGACGGCCCGCGGCGCTCTCGTGTCAACGTGGTTGTCCACCCCGTCCAGCCACGGACGGGTGATCCTTCCACGGAGGCGCAAGACCACCTCCGAAGCGCCACTAGACTGCAGAACACATTCGCGTCGGGCCCACAGCGTCGTGCGTCTACCACGCGGCACAGCGACACCGAAGAAGTGCAAGCACGTCCCCACGCCGCCCGGCACGCACTCTCGCCGGACCGGCCAAAGGCACAAGTAGCCCTGCTACGAGAGCCTTCGTCCGGCACACCGAGAGCACGCACCGAACGACGCGGGAACGCACCCGCACTTCCCCGGTGCCGATGACACCCCTCCACCGCCTGCGGCCGTCGGGACGGCCGTCCGCAATGGGACTTGTGAGGACTCACGTGAGCACTGCTGCAACCGGCAAACCTGTCGTACTCATCGCGGAAGAGCTGTCTCCCGCGACCGTCGACGCTCTTGGCCCTGACTTCGAGATCCGCCAGTGCAACGGCGCCGACCGGGCCGAGCTGCTCCCGGCCATCGCCGACGTCGACGCGATCCTGATCCGTTCGGCCACCAAGGTCGACGCCGAGGCGATCGCCGCCGCGAAGAAGCTGAAGGTCGTCGCACGAGCCGGTGTCGGCCTCGACAACGTCGACGTCTCCGCCGCCACCAAGGCCGGCGTGATGGTCGTCAATGCCCCGACCTCCAACATCGTGACCGCCGCCGAGCTCGCCTGCGGCCTGCTCATCGCCACCGCGCGCAACATCCCGCAGGGCAGCCAGGCCCTCAAGGCCGGCGAGTGGAAGCGCTCCAAGTACACGGGCGTCGAGCTGGCCGAGAAGACCCTCGGCGTCGTCGGCCTCGGCCGCATCGGCGCGCTCGTCGCGCAGCGCATGTCGGCCTTCGGCATGAAGGTCGTCGCGTACGACCCGTACGTGCAGCCCGCGCGCGCCGCCCAGATGGGTGTCAAGGTCCTCACCCTCGACGAGCTGCTCGAGGTCTCCGACTTCATCACCGTGCACCTCCCCAAGACCCCCGAGACGGTCGGCCTCATCGGCGACGACGCGCTGCGCAAGGTCAAGCCGACCGTCCGCATCGTCAACGCCGCGCGCGGCGGGATCGTCGACGAGGCGGCGCTGTACTCGGCGCTCAAGGAGGGCCGCGTCGCCGGCGCCGGCCTCGACGTGTACGCGAAGGAGCCCTGCACGGACTCCCCGCTGTTCGAGTTCGACCAGGTCGTGGCCACCCCGCACCTCGGTGCCTCCACGGACGAGGCGCAGGAGAAGGCCGGTATCGCCGTCGCCCGCTCCGTGCGGCTCGCGCTCGCCGGTGAGCTCGTACCGGACGCGGTGAACGTCCAGGGCGGCGTCATCGCCGAGGACGTCAAGCCGGGCCTGCCGCTCGCCGAGAAGCTCGGCCGGATCTTCACCGCGCTCGCGGGCGAGGTCGCGGCCCGCCTCGACGTCGAGGTCTACGGCGAGATCACCCAGCACGACGTGAAGGTGCTCGAACTCTCCGCTCTGAAGGGCGTGTTCGAGGACGTCGTCGACGAGACGGTGTCGTACGTGAACGCTCCGCTGTTCGCGCAGGAGCGCGGCGTCGAGGTCCGCCTCACCACGAGCTCCGAGTCCCCGGACCACCGGAACGTCGTCACCGTGCGCGGCACGCTGACCGGCGGCGAGGAGATCTCGGTCTCCGGCACGCTCGCCGGCCCCAAGCACCTCCAGAAGATCGTCGCCGTCGGCGAGTACGACGTGGACCTCGCCCTGGCCGACCACATGGTCGTCCTGCGCTACGAGGACCGTCCCGGTGTCGTCGGCACCGTGGGCCGCGTGCTCGGCGAGGCGGGCATCAACATCGCCGGCATGCAGGTCGCCCGTGCGGACGTGGGCGGCGAGGCGCTGGCCGTCCTGACCGTCGACGACACGGTTCCCGCCGGGGTGCTCGGCGAGCTGGGTGATGAGATCGGCGCGACGTCGGCGCGCTCCGTGAACCTGACGGACTAGTTCTTGGTACGTGGTTGGGCCCGGGTCACCCTTTTGGTGGCCCGGGCCCTTCTTTTTTCTCCCCCTGACCCAAATGCCGGGCGGGCTGATATTCAGCCCGTCCGGCATTTGAGGACATTCGGGAAGGGGCGGGTCGGGGGAGAGGTCAGGCCGTCGCCCGCTCCGGCTCCCGCTGCTCTTCCCGCTGCGGCGCAGCCACCCCGCGCAGGCCCCGCAGAGCCAGTACCGCCGCCCCCAGCAGGACCGCCCCGCCGGCCAGCGCAGCGATGTGCATGCCGCTCGTGAACGCCTCCCGGGCTGACAGGAGGAGAGCGTCGCCCGCCCGGCCCGGCAGGTGCTGCGCCACCGCGAGCGCTCCGCCCAGCGTCTCCTTCGCCTCGGCCGGCGCGTCGCCGATCTCGTGGCGGTAGACCGCCGTACCGATCGAGCCCAGGACGGCCATGCCGAGGGCGCCGCCGAACTCCTGGCCCGTCTCGAGCAGGGACGACGCCGCGCCCGCCTTCTCCGCGGGGGCCGCGCCGAGCGCCAGGTCGGTCAGCTGCGAGCCCACGATCACCGCGCCGGAGGCGAGTACACCCGCTCCGGCCAGGACGGTCCACAGGGAGTCCGTACCGGTCAGTGTCAGGAGGCCGTAGCCGCAGGCGCTGGTCAGGAAGCCGGCCGTGACGACGGAGCCCCGGTGCACGCCCCGCTGCACGAGGACCGTCGCGATGGGGGCCGCGAGACCGATGAACACGGTCGGCGCGAGCGCCCACAGCGCCGCTTCGAGTGCGCTCTTGCCGAGGACGGCCTGGAGGTACTGCGTCGTGAAGTAGGCCGACCCCATCATCGCGAAGGCCGAGATGAGGTTGAGGGTGACGGCGGGGCCGAAGCCGCGGCCGCGGAAGAGGGCCGGCGAGATCATCGGTGACTCGACGGTGCGCTGACGGCGTACGAACAGGGCGCCGAAGACGAGGCCGACGACGATCGAGGCGACGTAGAGCGGCTCGAAGCCCTCGGAGGGGATCTCCTTGATGCCGTAGACGAGGGGGAGCACCGCGGCCATCGACAGCGGAACGCTCAGGAAGTCGAAGCGGCCCGGCTGCGGGTCCTTGAACTCGGGGAGCAGGACCGGGGCGAGCAGCAGGAGCAGGGCCATCGCGGGCAGGTTGACGAGGAAGACCGAGCCCCACCAGAAGTGCTCGACGAGGATGCCGCTCATCACCGAGCCGAGCGCGATGCCGCCGGTCATGACGCCGGACCAGATACCGATGGCCGTCGCGCGCTGCTTGTCGTCGCGGAACATGTTGCGCACCAGTGCCATCGTCGTGGGCATCAGGGTGGCGCCGCCGATGCCGAGGATCGCACGGGCCGCGATCAGCATTTCCGCGCTGTTCGCGTAGGCCGCGCAGACGGAGGCGGCGCCGAAGGCGGTGGCGCCGATCATCAGGAGCTTGCGACGGCCGATGCGGTCGCCGAGGGAGCCCATCGTCATCAGCAGGCCGGCGAGCACGAACGCGTAGATGTCGAAGATCCACAGCTGCTGGGTGCCGGTGGGCTCGAGGTCCGCGCTGATCGAGGGGATCGCGAAGTAGAGGACGGAGACGTCCATCGAGACGAGGAGCAGCGGAAGCATCAGGACCGCGAGAGCCGTCCATTCACGGTGCCCCGCACGGGAGTTGGTGCTCGGTGAGTTCGTCATGAGGAGGACTGTACGAGCGTCTTAAACGTTTGTCTAGTACGGCTGTATGGATCGGCTGTGTAAGACGTTGGTATGGGACGTATGTATGGGACGCCCGTATGGAACGGGGGTACGGTGGCCGCATGGGACATCGCGAGGATCTGCTCGAAGGCGCCAAGCGCTGCCTTCTGGAGAAGGGGTTCGTGCGCACGACGGCGCGCGACATCGTCAAGGAGTCGGGGACCAACCTGGCGTCGATCGGCTACCACTACGGCTCGAAGGACGCGCTGCTCGCGCAGGCGTACGTGGCACTGGCCGAGGGAGCCTCGGACGACTGGAGCGCGGTGGGCGAACTGCCTGGTGCGCCCGGCTCGTTGGAGCGGTTCCGTGCCGTGATGGCCGGGATCACCGGCAGCCTCGGAAAGCCCGGGTCCATCTGGCACCTGAGCATCGAGCTCGTGACGATGGGCGACAAGATGCCGGTCGTGCGCGAGCAGCTGGCGCAAGCTCAGCACGAGGCGGGGCGCGGCTTCATCGGCATGGTCATGGGGGAGGAGCCGCCGGCCGACGATCCGAGCGTGCACACGCTCGGGAAGCTCTTCTCGGTGCTGGTCCTCGGGCTCGTCGCCCAGCACACCTTCGACGCGGACTACTCGCCCAGCGCCGACGAACTCACCGAGGGCTTGCGGCTGTTGCTGGACGCGATGCGCGCGTCACAGGCGTGACGCCTTGAGCCCCATGTGCAGCAGCAGCCGGTCCTCGCCGTCGTCCAGGTCGAGCCCGGTGAGCTGCTCCACGCGGGACAGGCGGTAGTAGAGGGTCTGGCGGTGGATGCCCAGCTCCGCCGCCGTGCGGCCCGCCTGGCCCGCGCAGTCGAGGAACACCTCGGTGGTGCGGGCCAGTTGACGGTTGGCCGGCAGCAGGAGCGGGGCCAGGACCGGGTCGTGCGCCGTGTCCGGGGGCAGCGCGGTGAGCAGGCGGTACGGGCCGATCGCCGCCCAGTGCGCGTCCGGGCCGAGACGCGGCTCGGCGAGCGCCGCGCGCGCCGCGGCCGTCGCCTCCTGCCAGGCGGCCCCGAGGTCACCCAGTTCGCGCCGAGCGCCCCCGAACCCAGCCGCGACGACCGCCGTACCGGCGCGCTCCCGCAGCTTCGCCGTCGCCGCCATGGCCGGCCCGAGCGCGTCCGCCGCACGCAGCCGCACCAGGAGGGCCAGGGCCTGCCCGGCCGCGCCCCACGGCACCGTGCACAGCGCGTCGGCCGCGGGGATCGTACGGAAGGACGGCGCGTCGTCGGGGTCCGCCGAAGGCCACGGGGCGACGCACACCACTGCGTGTAGCCCGTCCGCGCGCGAGCCGAGCGCCGTGCGCAGGGCCGCCACCGCCATGTCCCGCTGCCAGCCGCGCTCGGCCGTGAGCACCTCTCGGAACTCGCGGGTCAGGTCGGCGCCCGCCTGCGCCTCGTCCGCGAGCAGCGCGCCGATGCGGCCCGCCACCTCCATCGCGGCGGTCAGCTGCTGCTCGGTCGGCCCCGGATCGTCGTCGAGCAGCCACACGTAGCCGAGGACGACACTCCGATGGCGTACGGGAAGGCAGATGCGGCCCCGGTAGACCCCGGCCTCCGGCGTCGGCGGGATGCGGACGGGCCCGGTGGCGCGGGCGATGCCGAAGCCCTCGAACCAGGTGCGCACCGCCGCGGTGGAGCGGCGGGTCAGGATCGAGCGGGTGCGGACGGGGTCCAGCGTCGATTCGTCGAAATCGCTGTCGCTGTCGTGCGCGCCGAACGCGATCAGCCCGAAATCCCGGTTCTCCAGCGTCGCGGGGGCGCTGAGCAGCGCCGAGATCTCGTCGACCAGTTCCTGGTAGTCGCCCTTCACCCCGCCATTCTCGCGCAACCCACCGAACTCTTCAGACAAATGTCTGAGGTGGCGGCCGCAGATGCGTGACAGCTGTCGATGGCACTGGATCGGAGGGATCCTTAGATTTCACGGTGGTTCTCCGTGCCGTACCGGTCTGTTGCGATTCAGTTCGTTTACGCCGATACCGCCACTCGTTTCGTACTCTCCGTGGAGGTGCCCCGTGCTGGGTCCCGTGATTCTCGCCGCGTCGCGCAGCGACAGGATGCGCCGTTTCATCTCGGCAGCCCCCGGCACGAAGCAGGTCGTCGACCGGTTCATCGCCGGTGAGGGCGTCGACGACGTCGTGCCGATCGTCGTGGACGCCTGCGACAAGGGCCTCGAAGTCACCCTCGACGTGGTCGGCGAGGACATCACCACCCCCGAGCAGGCCGCCGCCGCGCGCGACGCCTACCTCGAGCTGATCGTGCGCCTCAAGGACCTGGGCCTCGGCACCAAGGCCGAGATGTCCGTCAAGCTGTCGATGTTCGGCCAGGCGCTGGAGGGCGGCCACGAGCTGGCCCTCGCCAACGTCCGCCCGGTCGTCGAGGCCGCCGCCGCGATCGGCACCACGGTCACCCTCGACGCCGAGGACCACACCACCCTCGACTCGATGTTCGCCATCCACGAGGAGCTGCGGAAGGACTTCCCGCAGACCGGATGCGTCATCCAGGCCTACCTCTTCCGCACCGAGGACGATGCCCGCCGCCTGGCCGCCGCCGGCAGCCGCGTGCGCATCGTGAAGGGCGCATACAAGGAGCCCGCCTCCGTCGCGTACCAGGACAAGGGCGAGATCGACAAGGCGTACGTCCGCATCCTGAAGGTTCTGATGGAGGGCGACGGGTACCCGATGATCGGGTCCCACGACCCGCGCCTCATCTCCATCAGCCAGGAGCTCGCCCGCCGCGCCGGGCGCAAGCTGGACGAGTACGAGTTCCAGATGCTGTACGGGATCCGCAGCGACGAGCACGTCCGTCTCGCCGCCGAGGGCCACCGGATGCGCGTCTACACCGCGTACGGCACCGACTGGTACGGCTACTTCATGCGCCGCCTCGCGGAGAAGCCCGCCAACCTGCTGTTCTTCGCCCGCTCCATCCTCACCAAGGGCTGAGCCCCACCCCTCTCGAAGGAGTTCCGAGACTCGTGACTCCGCCCCTGGGGGCTTCTCACCGGACCGACGCCGCGGTCTCGTGAAGGTCAAGCCCTGACCACCAGACAACGTACGCGGTTTCAGATCCTCCCTGCTGAAGCCCGAGATTCACTCGGAAGAGGTAAGTCATGGACGCTGTAACCCAGGTCCCCGCTCCCGTCAACGAGCCGGTGCACGGCTACGCCCCCGGCTCCCCGGAGCGGGCGCGCCTCGAGGTCAAGCTCAAGGAGCTTGCCGAGAACCCGATCGAGCTGTCGATGACCATCGGCGGCGTCAAGCGCCTCGGTGGCGGTGACGAGTTCTCCGTCGTCCAGCCGCACAACCACAAGGCCGTCATCGGTACGGGCCGCGGCGCCACGCAGCAGGACGCGCAGGACGCGATCGACGCCGCGCTCGCCGCCGCCCCGGCCTGGCGCGCGATGTCCTTCGACGACCGCGCCGCGATCATCCTGCGCGCCGCCGAGCTGCTGTCCACGACGTGGCGCGAGACGCTCGCCGCGTCCACGATGCTCGGCCAGTCGAAGACCGCGCAGCAGGCCGAGATCGACACCCCCTGTGAGCTCGTCGACTTCTGGCGCTTCAACGTGCACTACGCGCGCCAGATCCTCGCCGAGCAGCCCCCGGCGAACTCCACCGGCGTGTGGAACCGCATGGACCACCGCCCGCTCGAGGGCTTCGTCTACGCGATCACGCCCTTCAACTTCACCGCCATCGCGGGCAACCTCCCCACCGCCCCCGCCCTCATGGGCAACGTGGTGGTCTGGAAGCCGTCCCCGACGCAGACCCACGCCGCCGTGCTGCTCATGCAGCTCCTCGAAGAGGCCGGTCTGCCCAAGGGCGTCATCAACCTCGTCACCGGTGACGGCATCGCGGTCTCCGAGGTCGCCCTCAACCACCGCGACCTGGCCGGCATCCACTTCACCGGCTCGACCCCGACCTTCCAGCACCTGTGGAAGACGGTCGGCGAGAACATCGCGAAGTACCGCACCTACCCGCGTCTCGTCGGCGAGACCGGCGGCAAGGACTTCGTCGTCGCCCACCCGAGCGCCGACCGCGCCGTCCTCAAGACGGCCCTGACCCGCGGCTCCTTCGAGTTCCAGGGCCAGAAGTGCTCCGCGAGCTCGCGCGCCTACGTCCCGGCCTCCATCTGGAACTCCGGCTTCAAGGAGGAGTTCGCGGCCGAGGTCGACGGCATCAAGATGGGTGACGTCACCGACCTGTCGAACTTCATCGGCGCCGTCATCGACGACCGCGCGTTCGCCAAGAACAAGGCGGCCATCGACCGCGCCAAGGCCGACGACTCCTGCACCATCGTCGCGGGCGGCACCTACGACGACTCGGTCGGCTACTTCGTGCGCCCGACCGTCGTCGAGTGCGCGGACCCGGAGAACGAGGTCTTCAAGACCGAGTACTTCGGCCCGTTCCTCGCCGTCCACGTCTACGAGGACGACAAGTACGACGACATGCTGACCCAGATGGAGTCGGCGTCGGACTACGCCCTGACGGGCTCGGTCATCTCCAACGACCGCGCCGCGGCCGCCTACACGATGGAGAAGCTCCGCTACGCCGCGGGCAACTTCTACATCAACGACAAGTCGACCGGCGCCGTCGTCGGCCAGCAGCCCTTCGGCGGCGGCCGCGCCTCCGGCACCAACGACAAGGCCGGCGCCCCGCAGAACCTCCAGCGCTGGACCCTGACCCGCGCCATCAAGGAGACGCTGGTCCCGCCGACCGAGTACGGCTACCCGCACATGGGCTGACGCCCACCCCGGGCGGCCCGCACGGGCCGCCCCCACCCGCCCCCGCCTCCGACCAGGGCCCCACCCCGGTCGGAGGCGGTGTCGTGTCCGGGGTCAGAGCAGTGCGTCCACGGCGACGCGCGTGATGTCGGCGGCGATCCGGTCCTGGCCCGGGGTGTCCGGGTCGAGCCGGGTCGTGTACACGGAGACGACCAGGGGAGCCCCGCCGCCCGGCGGCCAGGCCACGGCCACGTCGTTGACCCCGCCGTAGGCAGGCGACCCGGTCTTGTCGCCGACCCGCCAGCCCGGCGGGAGCCCCGCGCGGATCCGCTTGTCGCCGGTGGTGTTCTCCACCAGCCACCGGGTCAGCTGGCCCCGGTCGAGCGGGTGGAGGGCGTCGCCGAGGACCAGCGCGCGCAGGTCCTCGGTCATGGCGGCGGGCGTCGTGGTGTCCCGCCGGTCGCCGGGGAGGTTCGTGTTGAGGTCGGTCTCCCACCGGTCGAGCCGGGTCACGGAGTCGCCGAGCGAGCGGGCGAACGTGGTGACGCCGGCGGGGCCGCCGATCCGGCGCATCAGCAGATTGGCCGCGGTGTTGTCGCTGTACGTGATGGCGGCGTCGCACAACTCCCGCACCGTCATGCCGGTTTCGAGGTGCAGCTCGGTGCGGGGCGAGGCGGCCACGAGGTCGTCGCGTCCGTAGCGGATCAGTACGTCGAGCAGTCCCGGCTCCTGCTCGCGCGCCCTGTGCAGGACCGCCGAGGCGGCGAGCACCTTGAACGTCGAAGCGATCGCGAAGCGCTCGTGCGCGCGGTAGGCGAGAAAGGCGCCGGTTCCGGTGTGCAGGGCGTGCACCCCGATGCGGCCGGGGTAGCCCGCCTCCAGCTCGCGCAGCCGGTGCCGGGCGTCGCCGCCGGCCTCGGGGGCGGGCGCCGCGCTCGCGGTGCCGGGCACGGAGAGGAGGACGGGCGCCAGGGCCGCTGCGCCGAGGAGGGTCCTGCGGGAGGGAGGTAAATTCATGATCTCGAAGGTACGTGAGCGGGGTCGGGGATGCCGGTGTCATCGCCTGGTTCGTGGCGCCGCGCGGCCCGCTGTGACCGGCCGCGTCAGCTCCAGCCCGCCACGACGAGGGAGAGACCGGCCGCGAAGCCGCCGCACAGCAGGCCCAGGTAGAGCCCGTAGAGCCTGCGCAGCCGGTGCACCAGGAAGCCGAACGCGCCGAACGCGAGCCCCACGGTGAGCGTGCGCGAACCGCGGGCGCGCGCCGACTCGGACAGCCAGTCCGTGACGGGGACGTCCGCGTGGCCCGCCTCCTTCACGTAGACCTTGAAGGGGATGCCGTTCCAGGGCTGGTGGCGTACCGCCGACGCGCCCTCGACGGACAGTTCGTGAGGGACCTCCGCCCGCATCCGGTCCGTCGTCAGGGGTGCGGGCAACGACACGCCCACGGAGGCCAGTTGGAGCCCGAGCAGGCAGCCCGCGAGGCTGCCCGCGAGCGCGGTGACGGACAACTTCAGGGCCCGGCGCGGCACCGCCACGCACGCCACCGCGAGGAACAGCT
The DNA here is from genome assembly GCF_053607285.1 of Streptomyces sp. NPDC055140. NCBI lineage: Bacteria > Bacillati > Actinomycetota > Actinomycetes > Kitasatosporales > Streptomycetaceae > Streptomyces > Streptomyces sp. NPDC055140. The sequence continues at coordinate 136,447 of NZ_JBSGTG010000011.1, forward strand.
CCGGCATCAGTGGCCAGCTCAGCGCCTCCGCGCACGCCCACGCGAAGGCCAGGAGCAGCCCGAGCCGTGCGTTGATCACGCGGGCGAGGACCTTGCGGACGCGGGAGTCCCGCAGCGGCTCCGCGACCGTACGGTCATGCAGCGCCGCGACCGCCTTACGGGCCTCCTCCGGAGTCGCCGTGTGCGGGAGCGGCTCGCCGATCCGCACCCGGACCAGGGACGGACGCAGCCTGCCGTGCTTGGGCAGCAGCCGGTCCGTGCCCGCGATCCCGACCGGCACGACCGGCACGCGCGCGTGCTCCGCCAGGACCAGCGCGCCCCGGTGGAACGACCCCAGCTCACCCGCACGCGCGCGTGTGCCCTCGGGGAAGAGAACCACTGCGCGGCCCGCGCGCAGCGTGTCCGCCATGCCGAGCAGATCGTCCATGCCCCCGCCGGAGCGACGCACCGGGAACCCGGCGGCGAGGCGGCTGCAGAGCCGGCTGCGCCAGGGCGAGGCGAACCAGTAGTCGGCCGCCGCACCGATCGCCGGCGCGTGCGACGCGTCGAGCGCGGCGAGCAGCGCCGCGGTGTCGGCGTGCGAGCTGTGGTTGGCGACCACGACACAGCCGCCGTGCGGGAGCCGGCCCCGGCGCTCCACACCGCCGGTGAGAGTGAGGACGAGCCACCACAGGGCGTGGCGGAGCCGGGCGGCCGCACGGGACGGGCGCACACGGGCCGCAGCGGTCACGGTCGTCGTCACAGGGTCACCACCATCACGAGGAGCAGGGCCGCGAGGAGTGAGTCGATACGGTCGAGGAGCCCGCCGAAGCCCGGCAGCCAGCTGCCCGCGTCCTTCACTCCCGCCTCGCGCTTCACCATCGACTCGACGAGATCGCCGAGGACGCAGCCGGCCAGGACGGCCGCCCACAGGACCGGCGTGAACGCGCCGACTGCCGCGAGCGCGGCGGCAGTTGCCGCAGCGGCGCCGCCCACACCCGCCCACGTCTTGTTGGGGGACAGCGGCGAGAGGCGCCGCGCGAGCGGCCCCCGCCGGCCGAGCGCCGTACCGCCGCACCACGCGCCCACGTCACCGAGGGCCACCGCGACCCCCACCGCGAGCGCCGTGTCTCCGAGCAGCACCAGGCCGCTGAGCGACACCGGGATCCATAGGAGACCGAAGAGCGTGCGCGACGCGCGCGTGAAGCCCTGCTCGGTGTCGCCCGCGCAGACCGCCGCGAGGACGGCGAGTACGAGAAGTGCTCCCGTCGTGCGGGGGTCGGGCCCCGCAAGTGCCGCTCCAGGTACGGCGATTGCCGCGGAGACCAGTACGGCCCGCTCGGCGCGGGGCAGGACCGCCATCCGTGCGTACTCGCCCACGGCGACCACGCCGAGCCCGGCCGCGAGCGCGAACGCGCCCGCGCGGCCCACGAAGAAGGCCCCGATGAACAGCGGCGCGGACAGCGCCCAGGTCCGCCACCGCCTGCGCAGCTCGGCGCGCATCCGTACCCGGGACGGCAGCGAGGCGACGGCGACACCGCCGGCTCCGAGGAGCCCGGCCACGACCGGCACGGCCCGCCCGGCCACCTCGCCGGCGACGAACACGGCGCTCATCGGGTGCCCCGCGGCTGCGTGCCGCGGTCCGCGGGGGACCGCGGGCGGGTGTGCGTGATGCCGCCGGACACCTCGCCGGGGTCGAGAGGGAGGCTCCGAGCGTGCTCAGAGGGAAGGGAGCTGAGCGTGGGGGAGGAGGACGGGGACGGGCGGCGACGGCTGGTCGGGGACGCGGGCTCCGCCACCCGCACCACAGGCTTCTCGCTCGCCACAGCCCTCTCTGTAGCCACAGTCCTCTCCGTAAGCACAGCCCGTTCTGTAGCCGCAGCAGCCCCAGCCGTCTCAGGCTTCCCCAGCGCCCTCCATACCCACACCGCCCGCACCACCGCTGTCAGTGCGGATCCCGCCGCGACGACCGCGAGCACCGGTACCGCCCAGCCCGAGGCCGCGGCCACGACCGCCAGGAGGCAGCGCTCCGTCTTGCCGACCGGGCCGCCGTTGCGCCGGGGCGCACCCGCCGCCGCGCCCGCCAGCGAGACCCACGAAGGGAGCGTCGCCGCGAAGGCCGCCGCGGCCACCAGCCACAGCGGGGCCAGCGGCAGGAAACCCGTGATGACGAGCAGGTCGGCCGCGCGGTCACCCAGCTCGTTCAGGAGCGCGCCGCGCCGCGTCGTGCGGCCGGTGTCTCGGGCGAGCGCGCCGTCCAGGTTCGCGAAGGCGAGCCGCCCCGCGAGCAGCACCGCCACCGGAAGCGCGGCCAGTGGCGCCGGCAGCCACGCGAGCGCCGCCGCCGCGCCCGCGGCGCACACGACACCGGCCGCCGTCAGGGTGTCGGGCGAGACCTGCCGGTCGGCGAGCGCGCGGCGCAGGCCGGAGAGCCGGTCCGCGTACCAGGGCTTGAGAGCGTAGAGGCCGTTCATGAGGACGACTGTGCCGCCGCGGACGCGGCGTGAAATCGGCACGCGTACTCAAATAGCGCGTGAGTACGGTGTCCCGGTGACCACGCTGAGCACCGCACACACCGCCGACCTCACCCGAGCCGAACTCCTGGCCGTGCGAGCCCTGTTGGACGACGCCTTCAAGGGTGGCTTCAGCGACGACGACTGGGACCACACCGTCGGCGGCGTGCACGCTCTCGTGCGCGACAGCGCCGGTGACCTCGTCGCGCACGGCTCCGTGGTGCAGCGCAGGGTCGCGCATGCGGGCCGTTCGCTGCGCACCGGCTACGTCGAGGGCGTCGCCGTCCGCGCCGACGCGCGCAGGAGCGGTCTGGGCGGGGTCGTCATGGCGGCCCTGGAGCGGGTGATCGACGCCGCCTACGAACTGGGCGCGCTGTCGGCGTCGCCCGACGGGGCCGGGCTCTACCGGGCGCGCGGCTGGGAACAGTGGCAGGGCGCTTTCGCCGCGTACGGCCCCGACGGGCCGGTGCCGCTGCCGGACGACGAGAGCGCGCCGTACCTGCGCCGCGTCACCGCCGCACTCGACCCGGCCCACGCGCTCCTCTTCGAGTGGCGGGGCGGCGACATTCTCTGAGCGCGGAGCGCCGGCTGACCCCGACGCGGAGTCACCCGTCGCCGTGACTGCCGTCTCAGATAGTAGGAAGTCCGAGTAATTGTGGAGACAGAAGCAGGCTCCTCGCTTAGCTTTGTAGGAGCCGAACGTCTCGCTCGATCCAGCGAATGGCGGTCGTGAGCTGAGCAGAAAGCAGGCAACCCCTGCGGCTCCAGGCTCCCCGCCTCTTCCGGCGCCTCGAAATCCCAAGTGATCTCAAGGAGTCGATCTCTCATGGCCACAGCGACGCCCGTCCGCCGCCGAGTCCGTCACACATCGCCGTCCGATTCAGACCGTAAGAACGCTGCCGCTGCCCTGCAGCGAGCCCTCGACCGCAGGGACAACGGCGGCGAGACGGGGCACGAAACCCGTTAGGGCCCCCGCCCCTACGGCTGTGTGCCGCGCCTGATCTCGAAGTAGTCGATGCGCTCGCCGCTCTCGGCCAGTGCGGAGACCTTCAGTGTCGGTGCCACGCCCGCCCCGCCGGTCTCCGCCTCCACCGCGAGGAACGAGAAGCCGGTGTACCGCACCCGGGACCACTCCACGGCGTCCGGGTCCGGCAGGCGTGACTTCGTCCAGTGGAACGTCACGATCGACTCGCGGTCGTGGACATGGCCCTCGTAGCTGTCCCCGACCCCGATGCCGAACCCGTAGAGGTCCTTGCCGGCGCCGCCCGCGGTGACGTACACGATGCCGTCGCGCGTCGGATCGGTCGACGCGCCGACCGGCACCGGCTTGCCCACCTCTCCGTCCTTGATGGCGTCCGTGCGCTCGTACACGTGGTTGTGCCCGTTGATCACCAGGTCCACCTGGTGCTCGGCGAACAGCGGCAGCCACGCGGCGCGCACCCCGCCGTCGGAGGCGTGCGTCGACGTCGAGTACGCGCAGTGGTGGAAGAAGACCACCACGAAGTCGATGTCCTTGCGCGCGCGCAGCTCACCGAGCCGCTCGGCCAGCCACGCGGTCTGCTTCCCGTCCGTGTACCCCTTGTTGGCGGGGATCTCGTACGAGACGTCGTTCGCGTCGAGCGCGACGACGCCCACGTTCCCGTACACGAAGGAGTAGACGCCCGGCGCGTTCCGCGGGTCCGGGCCGTTGTCCGGCAGGGTCCAGCGGGCCGACTGCCCGCCGTACCCGTTGGGGGAGTACCAGGCCTCCATGTCGTGGTTGCCGGTCGTCACCATCCACGGCACCGACTTCGCGACCGACTCCGTCTGCGCGAGGAACTGGTCCCACACCCGCGCGTCGTACGTGTCCGACTCCTTGCCGTGCCCGCTGCTGTCGGCGTAGCAGATGTCGCCCGCATGCAGATGGAACGACGGGTTCTGGCCCAGGATCAACTGGTCGTTGGCGAGCGCGTCATAGCTGACGCCCTGGTCGCCGAAGGCCGTGAAGACGAACTTCTCCGCCTTCGCCGGAGCCGTGCGGAACGAGCCGATCGTCGCGATGCGCTCCGCGGACGCCGGGTCGAAACCGTCGTGGCCCACTCCGTAGTAGTACGTCGTCCCGGGCGTCAGGCGGTCCAGGGCCGCGTGCAGATAGTGCTGCTCGACCGCCGGGAGCTTCTTCGACAGGCTCGGCGTGTGCAGCGCGCGCACCTCCGCCTCGATCTTCCGGCTGAGGTCCCAGGGCTTGAGGCCCACCCGTACGAACGGCTTGCGCACCGCGAACGGCACCTGCCAGGAGATCCGCATCTGCGTCTTCGGGTCGGCGCCGAAGGCGAGATGGCGGGCGAAGGGTGCGACGAAGGAGCCGTCGACCTGCACGGCTGCCGAGCGGACGGGCGCGGCGGGCGAGGTGGCAGCGGAAGGCGCCGCGGAGGCCGAGCCGCCCAGGAGAGTCAGGCCGCCCACGCTCGCCGCGGTCCCGGTCAGCGCGCGCCGCCTGCTGAACCGGGCCCGCAGGTACTCGTGCTGCTCCGGCATGCTCAGGCGGCGGGCCAGCTGCTCGGGAATACCGACGTTCGGTGTGTCCATGAGAAGAAAACTTCCCAGTAACAACCGACAAGGGCCATACCTGCGGGTGAACAGAAATCGACCGCACGGCGGCCCGTACGGCGGACCCGGCGAACGGCCCGCACGAGATCTGTCCGAATGGTGGACTGCGAGTGTCATCCCATGGGACGCCGAAGTAGGGTGCCCGTATGTCGGCTAGCTCTCGCATCCTCAATCTCGCAGTGATCCCCGGTGACGGCATCGGCCAGGAGGTCGTGGCCCAGGGGCTCAAGGTCCTCGGCGCCGTCCTCCCGCAGGATGTGAAGCTGGAGACCAAGGAATACGACTTCGGCGCCAGGCGCTACCACGCGACCGGTGAGACCCTCACCGACGCCGATGTCGAGGCGCTCAAGCAGCACGACGCCATCCTGCTCGGCGCGATCGGTGACCCCTCGGTCCCGTCCGGCGTCCTCGAGCGCGGCTTCCTGCTCAAGCTCCGCTTCCTCTTCGACCACCACGTCAACCTCCGCCCGAGCAAGCTGCTCCCGGGTGTGGCGACGCCCCTCAAGGGCCAGCCGGAGATCGACTTCATCGTGGTCCGTGAGGGCACCGAGGGCCCGTACACGGGCAACGGCGGCTCGATCCGCACCGGCACCCCGCACGAGGTCGCCACCGAGGTCTCCGTCAACACGGCGTTCGGTGTCGAGCGCGTGGTCCGTGACGCCTTCGCCCGCGCCCAGGCCCGCCCCCGTAAGAAGCTCACGCTGGTCCACAAGAACAACGTGCTGTCCTTCGCGGGCCACCTCTGGACGAACATCTTCAACAAGGTGGCCGCGGAGTTCCCCGAGGTCACCACGGACTACCTGCACGTGGACGCGGCGACGATCTTCCTCGTCACCGACCCCGAGCGGTTCGACGTGATCGTCACCGACAACCTCTTCGGCGACATCATCACCGACCTCGCCGCCGCCGTCTCCGGCGGTATCGGCGTCGCGGCCTCCGGGAACATCAACCCGTCCCGCGAGTTCCCGTCGATGTTCGAGCCGGTCCACGGCTCGGCCCCCGACATCGCCGGCCAGGCCAAGGCCGACCCCACGGCCACGGTCCTGTCCGTGGCGCTCCTGCTGCGTCACCTCGGTTACGAGGCCGAGGCCGCCCGCATCGAGGACGCCGTCTCCGCCGACCTGGCCGAGCGCGGCACCAGCGCCCGGTCGACCGACGAGATCGGCGACGCGCTCGCCGGACGAGTAGCCGGCTGACCCGCCGCTCTTAATGCACTTAAGCAGCCGCCGGGTCGCATCCGCACCCGGCGGCTTCACCTTTGCGGTCCCCGGGTGCCACCATCAACCCCAGGGCCGCACCTCACGCAGGACCCGTACGGGCTGTTTTCGTCCATCGGACCCCACGAGCGATAATCGGACGTGGGGCCGCGGTGAACGCAAAAGCTCGGACGACCGAGTAGTTGGGGAGTTCATGCTTCCAGCTGCGAGCGAGAAGAGCGGTCCGTCACACACAACCGGTGAAGGACACGCAACCATGACGACGCCCACGATCGAGCTCAAGCCCTCCTCGACCCCGCTGTCCGGCGCGGAGCGCGAGGCGATCCTGGCCAACCCGGGATTCGGCCGCCACTTCACCGACCACATGGTGACGATCCGGTGGACCGAGGGCCGCGGCTGGCACGACGGGCAGCTCGTGCCCTACGGACCGCTCTCCCTCGACCCGGCGACGAACGTCCTGCACTACGCGCAGGAGATCTTCGAGGGCCTCAAGGCCTACCGCCAGCCCGACGGCACCGTCGCCACCTTCCGCCCCGAGATGAACGCCAAGCGCTTCCAGGCCTCGGCGCGCCGCCTGGCCATGCCCGAGCTGCCGGTCGAGACGTTCATCGAGGCGTGCGACGCGCTGGTCCGGCAGGACATCGCGTGGGTCCCGGCGCACGGCGGCGAGGAGTCCCTCTACCTGCGCCCCTTCATGATCGCGACCGAGGTCGGCCTGGGCGTGAAGCCCGCCAACGAGTACCTCTTCATCGTGATCGCCTCGCCCGCCGGCGCCTACTTCGCCGGTGGCGTCAAGCCGGTGTCGATCTGGCTGTCCGAGGACCGCGTGCGCGCCGTCCCCGGCGGCATGGGCGACGCCAAGACCGGCGGCAACTACGCGGCGTCCCTCCTCGCCCAGGCCGAGGCCGCCGCCGAGGGCTGCGACCAGGTCGCCTACCTCGACGCCGTCGAGCACAAGTGGGTCGAGGAACTGGGCGGCATGAACCTGTACTTCGTGTACGGGGACAAGATCGTCACCCCCGAGCTGACCGGCTCGCTCCTCGCGGGTGTCACCCGTGACTCGCTCCTGTCGGTCGCCCGCGACCTGGGCTACGAGTCCGTCGAGGGCCGTGTCTCCATCGACCAGTGGCAGGCCGACTCCGAGAACGGCACGCTCACCGAGGTCTTCGCCTGCGGCACCGCGGCGGTCATCACGCCCGTCGGCACCGTCAAGCGCGCCGGCGCTCAGTGGGCCCAGTCGGGCGGCGAGCCCGGCGAGGTCACGGTGAAGCTGCGCGAGGCGCTGCTCGACATCCAGCGCGGCACGACCGCGGACAAGCACGGCTGGATGCACCAGCTCGGCTAGGGCCTCTCGTTCGGATCATGCCGGGCTCGCGGGGTCTGGTGCCGCACCTCGCGGCGTTGTCGTCGGTCGCCGACTCCCCCGAGCTCTCGGCTGCGCTCGAGTAGGGGGGACCCCCATCGCGTCGACTCCCTCCTCCGCCTTGCGATGCACAGCACCAGACCCTCGCTCCCTGATCCGGCCTGACCCAGACGAAAGACCCTAGAACCGGCTCGCGCTCAGCCTTCACCGCTCGTGACCAGGGCCGCCTCGGACTTCTTGTCCGCGGCGGCCCTGACGCGTACCGAGCGCACCTCACGTGCCGTCAGCGCCAGGTACGCAGCGCCGCCGACCAGGCCCGACAGCAGGAAGCTGCAGTCCACGCCGCCCGTCAGGGAGAGCAGCGGGCCCTCGTACGACGGCAGGGACACCGAGAGCAGGCCGACGAACGCGCCCAGGGCCCAGGAGGCGGTGGCGCGCGGGTTCCAGCCGTTGCGGTACCAGTAGACGCCGCCGCGCGAGCGCCGGTTGAAGACCTGGAGCGCGTCCGCGTCGTAGACGCCGCGGCAGCGCACGAAGCCGATCAGGGTGATCACGGCCCAGGGGGTGCCGATCGCGGTGAGGAGCAGGACGAACGACGTCATGGCGTCCTGCGCGGCCCACGCGAAGTGGCCGACGAAGACGCAGACCGTGGCGACGCCGGCGACCGTGTAGGTCGCGGCCGTGCGGGAGGCGCGGGGCAGGATCGCGTCCAGGTCGAGGCCCATGGAGTAGAGCATCAGGCCCGCGTTGCCGACCGAGCCCGCGGAGGCGGCGAGCAGCAGCGGGATCAGGTACCAGGTGGGTGAGGCGGAGACGAGCGAGCCCGCGTAGTCGACGGCGGCTCGGGCCGCGTACGCGGTGAATGTGCCGAACAGCTGGGGCGTGAGCAGGCCGACGATCAGGCCGAGCCAGGTGGCGCGCAGGACGCTGCGATGGGAGTGGCGGGCCGGGGACACGTAGCGCGTGTAGTCGCCGAGGAGCGTGATGAAGGCGATGGGGCCCGACAGGCCGGCCGCGACGAGGGCGAGCAGCCAGGTCGGCCAGAACGAGCCGAGGAGGTAGCCGCCCGCGCCCGGCAGCGGCGCCGTCGTGAAGTGCGGGGCGTACGCGGCGACGCCGAGCGCCAGGAGCGCGGTCATGCCCACGGCCAGGACGCGCGAGAGGCGCAGCAGGACGCGGTAGCCGTAGACCGCGCCGATCACGGTGGCGGCGGCCAGGAGCGCGTAGACGACGCCGTAGGTGAGGCCCGACTCGGGCACGCCGAACAGGCGGTGCAGGACGCCCGTCATCGCGTCGCCGCCGATCCACACGGTCAGCGCCGTGTAGCCGAGCGACAGGAGCAGGCCGACGACCGAGCCGACGAGCCGGCCGCGGACGCCGAACTGGGCGCCGGACGACGTCGACAGGTTCGTGCCGGTGCGCAGGGAGACCAGGGCGAGCGGGGCGGTGAGCGCGGTGCCGAGGAGCGTGCCCGCGATCACGGAGGTGACCGAGGCCCACCAGCCGAGTCCGAACGACACGGGCAGCCAGCCGAAGACGATCACTCCGAGGCAGAGGTTCGAGCCTAGGAGGATCGAGACGATGTCCCGGGGACCGCTGGTGCGTTCCTCATCGGGGATGGTGTCTACACCGCGCTGTTCTATCGCCATGGGGGGACCCCTGATCTTTGCGTCGTTGCATCGGTCACGTCGGGTACTTTAGAGCAGCGTTCAATGTGACTCATCACAAGCTGACACGTCAATGTTTCCGAGTTGTGAATCATATGGTTAGAGTGAAGTTCTAAACCTGTACGGGAGGTGTGGTGGCGTGCGTCTGACCCCCACGGAACGCGATCGGCTACTGCTGTTCGGGGCCGCCGAGCTGGCCAGGGCCCGGAAGGCTCGGGGCCTGCGGCTCAATGTCCCCGAGGCGACGGCCCTGATCGCGGACACGGTGTGCGAGGCGGCCAGGGACGGCCGGCGGCTCGCCGAGGCCATCGAGGCGGCGCGCTCCGTCCTCGGCCCCGACGATGTGCTCCCCGGCGTCTCCGACGTCGTGACGGAGGTGCACGTCGAGGCCGTCTTCGACGACGGGTCGCGGCTCGCCGTGGTCAGCGACCCGATCGGCTCGTCGCTGGGCGACGAGGCACCGGGCGCGCTGCTCCCGGGCCCCGAGCACAGCGACCCGCCGGCCACGGTGACGCTCACGGCGACCAACACGTCGAGCGTCCCCGTCTCCGTCACCTCCCACTTCCACTTCTTCGAGGCCAACCCGCGGCTCGACTTCGACCGCGCGGCCGCGTACGGCATGCGGCTCGCCGTCCCCGCCGGGTCGTCGGTGCGGTTCGGGCCGGGGGAGAGCGCCGAGGTGGGCCTCGTGCCCATCGGCGGCGCGCGCGTCGCGATCGGCTTCGCCGGGCTCGTCGACGGCCCGCTGGACGCGCCGGGCGCCAAGGAGGAGGCCCTGCGCAGGGCAGCCGCCTGCGGATATCTCGGAGTGAAGGGAACGGGCGCATGAGCAGGCCCACCAAGCACAGCGACCACTGCGCGCCGGGCAGCCGGCACATCGACCCGCACGCGTACGCCGCCACGCACGGCCCGCGCGCCGGTGACCGCGTCCGCCTCGGCGACTCGGGCCTGACCGTCCGCGTCGAGTCCGACGCGCAGGCGTACGGCGACGAGTTCCTCGCCGGGTTCGGCAAGACGGCCCGCGACGGACTGCACCTCAAGGCCGCCGCCGTCCGCGAGACCTGCGACGTCGTGATCAGCAACGTCCTGGTGATCGACGCCGTGCAGGGGATCAGGAAGGTCTCCATCGGCATCCGCGAGGGACGGATCCACGCCATAGGGCGCGCCGGCAACCCGGACACCCTCGACGGGGTCGACGTCGTCGTCGGCACCGGCACGTCCATCGTGTCCGGCGAGGGCCTCATCGCCACCGCGGGCGCCGTCGACACCCACGTACACCTGCTGTCGCCGCGCATCATGGAGGCCTCGCTCGCCTCCGGCGTGACCACGATCATCGGCCAGGAGTTCGGGCCCGTGTGGGGTGTGGGCGTCAACTCGCCCTGGGCGCTGCGCCACGCCTTCAACGCCTTCGACGCCTGGCCCGTCAACATCGGCTTCCTCGGCCGGGGTTCGTCCTCGCACGACGCCCCGCTGATCGAGGCGCTCGCCGAGGGCGGCGCGTCCGGCTTCAAGGTCCACGAGGACATGGGCGCCCACACCCGCGCCCTCGACACCGCGCTGCGCGTCGCCGAGGAGCACGACGTCCAGGTCGCCCTGCACAGCGACGGCCTGAACGAGTGCCTGTCCGTCGAGGACACCCTCAGGGTCCTCGACGGCCGCACCATCCACGCCTTCCACATCGAGGGCTGCGGCGGCGGGCACGTACCGAACGTGCTGAAGATGGCCGGCGTCCCGAACGTCATCGGGTCGTCCACCAACCCCACGCTGCCCTTCGGCCGCGACGCCGTCGCCGAGCACTACGGCATGATCGTCTCGGTCCACGACCTGAAGACCGACCTGCCGGGCGACGCCGCCATGGCCCGCGACCGGATCCGCGCCGGGACGATGGGCGCCGAGGACGTCCTGCACGACCTGGGCGCCATCGGCATCACGTCGTCCGACGCGCAGGGCATGGGCCGCGCCGGTGAGACCGTGCGCCGCACGTTCGCCATGGCCGGGAAGATGAAGGGCGAGCTCGGGCCCCTTCTTCCCCGGAACGGGGAGGCCGGCGACGGCGCGCACGACGACAACGCGCGCGTCCTGCGCTACATGGCCAAGCTCACCATCAACCCCGCCATCGCGCACGGCCTCTCCCCCGAGGTCGGCTCCATCGAGGCCGGCAAGCTCGCCGACATCGTGCTGTGGCGCCCCGAGTTCTTCGGTGCGAAGCCGCAGCTCGTCCTGAAGTCCGGCTTCCCCGCGTACGGCGTCGTCGGCGACCCGAACGCGGCCACCGACACCTGCGAACCCCTCGTCCTGGGGCCGCAGTTCGGGGCGCACGGGGCGACCGCGGCGGACATCTCCGTCGCCTTCGTCGCCCGGGCCGCCCTCGACCAGGGCAACGACAAGATGCCCACCCGCCGCCGCCGCGTCGCGGTCCGCGGCACCCGGGGCATCGGCCCCGCCGACCTGCGGCTCAACTCGCGCACCGGCTCCATCGACGTCGACCAGGCCACCGGACTCGTCACGCTCGACGGCGACCCGGTCCGCTCGGAACCGGCCGACTCCGTCTCCCTGAACCGTCTCTACTTCCTGTGAGGACCCGCTCATGAGCAGCTTCCACATGCCCCCCGAGTGGGCCCCGCACGAGCGCACCTGGATGGCCTGGCCGAGTCCCAACCCGACCTTCACCAACGACGAGGAACTGGCCGAGGCGCGCAAGGCCTGGGCGTCCGTCGCCCGCGCCGTACGCCGCTTCGAGCCGGTGACCGTGATCGTCGCCCCGGGCCAGAGCGACTCGGCCCGCGCGCTCCTCGGCGACGACATCGACCTCGTCGAGCGTGACCTCGACGACGCGTGGATGCGCGACATCGGCCCCACGTTCGTCGTCGGAGACGGCCAGCTCGCCGCCGTGGACTGGACGTTCAACGGCTGGGGCGCCCAGGACTGGGCCGTCTGGGAGCACGACGCGAAGATAGCCCGCCACATCGCGGACCTCGCCGGCGTCCCCGTCCACTCCTCCTCCCTGGTCAACGAGGGAGGAGGCATCCACGTCGACGGCGAGGGCACCGTGCTCCTCACCGAGACCGTGCAGCTCGACCCCGACCGCAACCCGGGGCGCACCAGGACCGAGGTCGAGCAGGAGATCCACGCCAGGATCGGCACCACCAAGGCGATCTGGCTGCCGCGCGGCCTCACCGGCGACTACGGCGTCTACGGCACCCGCGGCCACGTCGACATCGTCGCCGCGTTCGCCGCGCCCGGCGTCGTCCTGGTCCACTCGCAGCAGGACCCCGCCCACCCCGACCACGAGCTGAGCAAGCAGATCGTCGCCCAGCTCAAGGGCGAGACGGACGCCAAGGGCCGGCCCCTGGAGGTCGTCGAGGTCCCCGCGCCGACCGTCCTCAAGGACGACGAGGGCTGGGTCGACTACTCGTACATCAACCACTACCTGTGCAACGACGGCGTCGTCCTGTGCTCCTTCGACGACCCGAACGACGAGGTCGCGGCCGGGATCTTCCGCCGGCTTTTCCCGGGCAGGACCGTCCAGCTCGTGGACGCCCGTACGATCTTCGCCGGGGGCGGTGGCATCCACTGCATCACCCAGCAGCAACCCGAGATCACGCCCGCACACTGAAAGACCCGCAGGAGTCCCCGTGGCCCAGGCCCGCCGGAAGAACGCCCCTCCGCGCGAAGAGGTCCTCGCCGCCGCCATGGAGATGATCGCCGAGCGCGGCCTGGAGAAGCTCACCATGGCCGCGCTCGGCCGCGAGGTCGGCATGAGCAGCGGCCACCTCCTCTACTACTTCGGCTCGAAGGACGAGCTGCTCCTGCGGACCCTGGAGTGGAGCGAGGGCCGTCTCGGCGCGGAGCGGGCCCGGCTGCTCTCCGGCGGCGGCACGGTCCGCGAGCGTCTCGACGCGTACGTCGACCTGTATGTCCCCGACGCCCAGGGCGACCCGCACTGGACGCTGTGGCTGGAGGTCTGGAACCGCTCGCAGAACGCCGAGGCCGACGGCGACGCGCGCGAGCGGCAGGCCGCGATCGAGCTGGCCTGGCACCGCGACCTCGTCGCGCTGCTCGCCGAGGGCATCTCGCGCGGCGAACTCCCGCCGCTCGACCCCGACCGATTCGCGTCCCGGCTGCGGGCGCTGCTCGACGGCTTCTCCATCCATGTCGCGATCGGCCTGCGCGGCACGGACCGGGCCCAGATCCTGTCCCACGTACGGGAGTTCCTGGACGAGGCACTGGCCAAGAAATCCGCGTAGCCCTTCGTACGCGCCGCATCCGCTGACGTTCCATGAACACTATGAACGCAAGTACGCATGATCGTTGCGCGTTACACCCTTGTCATGGAGCGAAGCATTCCGGCACCGTGGCCGCCCATGGGACGAGAGCAATGGAAGAAGATCCTGGTCGGGTCGGCCGGGAACATGGTCGAGTGGTTCGACTGGTTCGTGTACGCGAGCTTCGCCACGTACTTCGCGGGGGCCTTCTTCCCCGACGGGAACCCCACGGCACAGCTGATGAACACGGCCGGCATCTTCGCCGTCGGCTTCTTCATGCGGCCCGTGGGTGGCTGGCTGCTGGGCAGGGTGGGTGACCGCAAGGGCCGTAAGGCGGCGCTCACCCTGACCGTCACGCTGATGTCGGCGTCCGCCGTCCTCATCGCGATCGCGCCCACCTACGCGGTCGCCGGGTACGGCGGCGCCGTCGTCCTGCTCATCGCCCGTCTCCTGCAGGGCCTCTCGGTCGGCGGCGAGTACGCGGCCAGCGCCACCTATCTCACCGAGGCGTCCGACCCGAGCCGCCGCGGCTTCGCGTCCAGCTTCCAGTACGTCTCCATGACCGCGGGTCAGATCGTGGGCCTCGGCCTCCAGATCGTCCTCCAGCGCACGCTGTCCGACGACGCGCTGCACAGCTGGGGCTGGCGCATCCCGTTCGTCATCGGCGCGCTCGGCGCCGCGGTCATCTTCTATCTGCGGCGCAACATGCTGGAGACCGACGTCTACGAGGAGTCCGCCGACGACGCGGGCGCCGACAGCAAGGGCACCCTCACGGCTCTGTGGGCGTACAGGCGCGAGGCGTTCCTCGTGATGGCCCTGACGATGGGCGGCACCGTCGCGTACTACACGTACACGACGTACCTCACCAAGTACCTCTCCAACTCCGCCGGTCTGAGCAAGGAGACCGCGACGCTCGTCTCGTTCTGCGCGCTGATCGTCTTCGCCTGCATCCAGCCGCTCGCGGGCCGGCTCTCGGACCGGATCGGCCGCCGCCCGCTCCTGATCACCTTCGCGGTCGGCTCCACCTTCCTGACCGTGCCGATCATGACGATGCTGAAGCACGCGGGCTCGTTCTGGCCGGCCCTCGGCCTCGCCCTGCTCGCCCTCGTCATCGTCACCGGCTACACGTCGATCAACGCGTGCGTGAAGGCCGAGCTGTTCCCGACCGGTATCCGCGCCCTCGGCGTCGCCCTCCCGTACGCCATCGCCAACGCGCTCTTCGGCGGCACGGCGGAGTACGTGGCCCTGTGGTTCAAGGACGCGGGCCTGGAGTCGGGCTTCTACTGGTACGTCGCCGGGTGCGCCGCCGTGTCGCTGATCGTCTATCTGACGATGCGCGAGACGAGGGACATCGACCTGAACCGGGTCGCGGCCGCCGCGCCCGCGACCACGCAGCGCGCGGCCGAAGCGCTCTGAGCCCACATCGTGAGACCACGGTCCGGGCCACGCCCGGGCTGTGGCAGACTGCCGACGTGCTCTCGTTCGCCATGATTATTGGCAGCAGGCGCGCCGGTCCGCAGTGACCGCCACGTACGACCACGTACGGGCGGACACCGTCGTCTCGACCCGCGCGCAGACCTCTCGCACCCGCGAGGGGTTTTTTCGTTTCCTGGCCCACCACAAGCCAGGGTCGGAGCGCGAGGGATCATAGGGGGACGGTGGAGCCGGTCATTCCGGTAGACCGAGATCCGACACAGGAGCCAGATCAGCATGACGGACGCAACCGACGACCATTACCCCGCTTCCCGCGTCGACGACGACTTCCACGTCTTCGACACCACGCTGCGCGACGGCGCTCAGCGTGAGGGCATCAATCTGACCGTCGCGGACAAGCTGACCATCGCCCGGCACCTGGACGACTTCGGCGTGGGCTTCATCGAGGGCGGCTGGCCCGGCGCCAACCCCCGCGACACCGAGTTCTTCGCCCGCGCCCGGCAGGAGATCGACTTCAAGCACGCGGAGCTCGTCGCGTTCGGCGCCACCCGCCGCGCCGGTGCCAAGGCCGCCGAGGACCCGCAGGTCAAGGCGCTCGTGGAGTCCGGCGCCCCGGTCGTGACGCTGGTCGCCAAGTCGCACGACCGTCATGTCGAACTGGCCCTGCGGACCACCCTCGAGGAGAACCTGGAGATGGTCCGCGACACCGTCTCCTACCTGCGCGCGCAGGGCCGCCGCGTCTTCGTCGACTGCGAGCACTTCTTCGACGGCTACCGCGCCAACCCCACGTACGCCAAGGCCGTCGTCACGACCGCGCACGAGGCGGGCGCCGACGTGGTCGTCCTGTGCGACACGAACGGCGGCATGCTGCCCGCCCAGGTCCAGGCGATCACCGCCACGGTCCTCGCCGACACGGGGGCCCGCCTCGGCATCCACGCCCAGGACGACACCGGCTGCGCCGTCGCCAACACCCTCGCCGCCGTCGACGCGGGCGCGACCCACGTGCAGTGCACGGCCAACGGCTACGGCGAGCGCGTCGGCAACTCCAACCTCTTCCCGGTCGTCGCCGCCCTGGAGCTGAAGTACGGCAAGAAGGTCCTCCCCGAGGGCGCGCTGCGCGAGATGACCCGCATCTCCCACGCCATCGCCGAGGTCGTCAACCTCACGCCCTCCACGCATCAGCCGTACGTGGGTGTTTCCGCGTTCGCCCACAAGGCGGGTCTGCACGCCTCGGCGATCAAGGTCGATCCGGACCTCTACCAGCACATCGACCCGGACCTGGTCGGCAACCGCATCCGCATGCTCGTGTCCGACATGGCGGGCCGCGCGTCCATCGAGCTCAAGGGCAAGGAGCTCGGCGTCGACATCTCCGACGACCGCGAGCTCGTCGGCCGCGTCGTGGAGCGTGTCAAGGAGCGCGAGCTCAAGGGCTACACGTACGAGGCGGCCGACGCCTCCTTCGAACTCCTCCTGCGCGAGGAGGCCGAGGGCCGCGCCCGGCGCTACTTCCGCGTCGAGTCGTGGCGGGCCATCGTCGAGGACCGCCCCGACGGCAGCCATGCCAACGAGGCGACCGTGAAGCTGTGGGCCAAGGGCGAGCGCATCGTCGCCACGGCCGAGGGCAACGGCCCGGTCAACGCCCTCGACCGCGCCCTGCGCGTCGGCCTGGAGCGGATCTACCCGCAGCTCGCCAAGCTGGAGCTCGTCGACTACAAGGTCCGCATCCTGGAGGGCAAGCACGGCACGTCCTCCACGACCCGCGTCCTGATCTCCACGAGCGACGGCACGGGCGAGTGGTCCACCGTCGGCGTCGCCGAGAACGTCATCGCCGCGTCGTGGGGCGCCCTCGAGGACGCCTACACGTACGGGCTTCTGCGGGCCGGGGTCGAGCCGGTCGAGTAGAGACAGCACCTGCGCGGACGCCGGAGGGGCCGTGTCGGCCCCTCCGGCTCTCCGTTGCCTCGGCTACCGGTCTGCTACCAGGTGAAGGTCGCCGAGGTCTTCGCGGGCAGCGAGTAAGTGGCGTGCTGCCCACCCCAGTTGACGGTCACCGTCTTCGCGGATGTGCCGCCGTTGTACGCGATGAGCGCCTTCGAGCCGTCCGGGTTGCGCCAGGCGACGTTCGGCACGGCCGAGCTGCCGGTCGACGCGATGCGCTGGGCGCCCGGCCGGACGAACTTCGTCAGATGGCCCATCGTGTAGTACTCGACGGTGTAGTCCACCTGTCCGCTGCGCCCGTCACCGTTGTGCACGGTCACGAGCCCCGTGCAGGTGCCGCAGCCGCCGTTGTGCGGGCCCATGTTCTGGTCCACGGCGAGCGACCACTTGGTCACCGACTTCGCCCAGTTGCGGGTGTAGTCGACGATGTTGAGCATGTCCTCGCGCTGCTGGTCGGCGATCCACGTGCCGCCCGAATGCTCGGTCCCGAAGGCGTCGAGCTGCGGGTAGCGGTCGTGGAGGGCGCTCTGCTCGGCGACGTCGCCGCCGTAGCCGTGCCACGCGATCCCGCCGAAGTTCGGGTGCGCGCGCACCGCCGCGTCGTCCACGGTCTGCGCCGCGTAGCCGTCGTAGGTGTCCCAGTTCCAGTCGTGCGCGAGGACCTTGGTGGTCAGGCCGGCGGCCGCCAGCTTCGGCAGCAGCTCGCTCTTGGTGAAGTAGGCGAGCCCCGAAGCGTTCCAGCTCATCGAGGGGTAGCCCCCGCAGCACGTCGGCTCGTTCTGCGCGCTGACGTAGTCGACCGGGACGCCCTGGTCCCGGTACGCCTGGAGGTACTTCACGAAGTACGAGGCGTAGGTGCCGTAGTCCTCTGCTTTCAGCCAGCCGCCGTTGAGCTGTCCGCTGTCCTTCATCCATGCGGGCGCGGTCCACGGGGAGGCCATCACGGTGACCTTCGGGTTGAGCTGGCGGGCCTGCTTCGTGAGGGGCAGGACGTCCGCGAGGTCGTGGGCGACGGAGAACTCGGAGAGGTCGGGATCGGTCTGCCCGGCGGGCACGTCGTCGAACGTGTAGCCGTAACGCGCCAGGTCGGAGCCGCCCATCGGGTTGCGCAGGAACGACAGGCCGATGCCGTCGGTCGGGGAGAACAGCTTGCGCATCGTGGCGTCGCGCGTGGCCGGTGACAGGGCGCCGCTGCTGTTCATCAGCCAGGCCGCGGTGTCTGTGAACGAGGCGCCGCCGCCGGTGAAGGTCTGGTAGCGGGTGTTCTCGTCGACGGTGATGTTCTCGCCACCGCCGCCCGTGCCCGCCTGGAAGGCGAACGGGGCCTGCTGTTCGAGACCGCGGACGACATGGCGTCCGCCGGCGTCGTCCGTCGTGGTCAGCCAGGCCGTGACCGGCTCGCCCGCGGCCTGCGCGGGGGAGGCCACGAGCCCGGTCAGTCCCGCGGTCGTGAGCAGCCCTGCGGCGAGCAGCCGGGCCGCCCGGGGCGGGCCCGAACGGAGTCGTCTGGGGGTTCTCATGGTGCGCCGCCCTTCTGTGGGGGGTGAGGAGATGGGGCGTGCGAGGCGTGAGTAAATGACGGCTGCGAACGGGAGTCAAGGGGGTGCGCGTTCAGAAACTGAATGCTCAACTGCCCTTGTGAGCGACGGGAATTGGCTGTGCACCGGTTCTGACGTGAAGTCTTGACGGGTTCACGGGGCACCAGTTAACTCACGGCGTGAGCTAAGTCATGAGCTTCACCAGGGACTCCCGTCACCCCCAGAGGTTGCGGGCGCGTACCCGAACCGGCCGAAGGGAAGTCCATGCGAAGAACCGCCCTGCTCGTCTCCGCAGCCCTGCTCACGGGGCTGCTCCCGCTCGCCTCCGCGGGCGCGGCGACCGGCGCCGAGGAACCGCCGCCGGTGCCCGTCGACCGCTTCGAGGGCGAGGTCCCCTTCGCCTCCCAGCCCGCGGAGGGCATCTTCACCTGGGGCGGCGACAGCGACGACCCGCCCAAGCTGGAGCTCGCGGCGCGCGACGACGCCCCCGAGGGCGACAAGGTCCTCTCCGGGACGTACGACATCAGCGGCTACGGCGGCTTCACCCACGACTTCGCCGCGAACGAGCCCGGCCACGACTGGTCCGCGCACAAGGGCATCCGCTTCTGGTGGGACGGGAAGAACACCGGCAAGCGGGTCAACTTCGAGATCAAGGACGGCGGTGCGAACGGCGAGGCGTCCGAGCTGTGGACGACCTCGTTCACCGACGAGTCGACCGGCTGGCACCAGGTCGAGATCCCCTTCACCGACTTCGCCTACCGCACCGACTACCAGCCCGTCGGCGGCATCGACCAGAACCTCGGCCTCACCGAGATGTGGGGTTACGCGCTCACCCTGCCCACCGGCACGCCCGGCACCTTCGCCATGGACGGCGTGGAGCTGTACGGCAAGGCCGACCCCGCCCTGACCACGAAGGTCCTGACCGGCTCCTCCGTCTACCCGGTGAAGGAGGGCGGCACGGCAGGCGTGCGGATCTCCGTCGCTACGACCGGCTCCGCCCCGCTCGCCGAGCCGGTCACGGTCGCGTACGAGAGCGCGGGCGGCAGCGCCGGCGCGGGCACGGACTACACGCCGGTCAAGGGCGAGTTCACCTTCCCGGCCGGTACCGCTTCGGGCGCCACGCACACCGTGTCCGTACCGACCCTCAAGGACAAGGCGGCCGAGCCCGCCGAGACGATCCCCCTGAAGCTGACGGTCACCGGCGCCAAGGCGCCCGCCGAGACCCCGCAGGTGGTGATCGACGCCCACGGCCTGCCCTACCTCGACACCAAGCTCCCGGTGAAGCGGCGCGTCGCCGACCTGCTCTCCCGGATGTCGCTGGAGGAGAAGGCCGGCCAGATGACGCAGGCCGAGCGCAACGCGGTCGGCACGGGCGGCGACATCGCAGCGTACGACCTCGGCTCGCTGCTCTCCGGCGGCGGCTCGACGCCGACGCCGAACACGGCCGCGGCCTGGGCGAAGATGATCGACGGCTTCCAGCTCCGGGCGCAGGCGACGCGGTTCCAGATCCCGCTGATCTACGGCGTGGACGCGGTGCACGGCCACAACAACCTGGTCGGCGCCACGGTCCTGCCGCACAACATCGGCCTCGGCGCGACCCGAGACCCGGGGACGGCCGAGAAGGCGGGGGCGGTCACGGCCGCCGAGGTCCGCGCCACCGGCATCCCCTGGGACTTCGCGCCCTGCCTGTGCGTCACCCGCGACGAACGCTGGGGCCGGTCGTACGAGTCCTTCGGCGAGGACCCCGCCCTCGTGAAGCAGATGGAGACGGTCGTCCAGGGGCTCCAAGGGGCACGCGACGGCAAGGACCTCGACCGGGACGACAAGGTCCTCGCCACCGCCAAGCACTTCGTGGGCGACGGCGGCACCGAGTACGGCTCGTCGACCACCGGCTCGTACACCATCGACCAGGGCGTCACCAAGGTCACGCGGCAGGAGCTGGAGGCGGTGCACCTCGCGCCGTTCCAGGAGGCCGTGGACCGTGGGATCGGCACGGTCATGCCCTCGTACTCGTCGCTCGACATCATCGGCGACGACGAGGGCCCGGTGAAGATGCACGCCGACGCCGCCATGATCAACGGAGTCCTGAAGGACCGCATGGGCTTCGACGGCTTCGTCATCAGCGACTGGCAGGCCATCGACCAGCTCCCCGGCGACTACGCGTCCGACGTCCGTACGTCGGTCAACGCGGGCCTCGACATGATCATGGTCCCGTCCGCGTACAAGGACTTCCGGACGACGCTGATCGACGAGGTGAAGGCCGGCCGGATCAGCGAGAAGCGGATCGACGACGCGGTCTCGCGGATCCTGACCCAGAAGTTCAAACTGGGCCTCTTCGAGAAGCCGTACGCCGACACGAGCGGGGCCGCCGCCATCGGCTCGGCCGGACACCGCGCCGTCGCCCGCACCGCCGCCGCCGAATCCCAGGTCCTCCTGAAGAACGCGGGCGGCGTGCTCCCCCTCAAGAAGAGCCAGAAGGTGTACGTCGCCGGGTCCAACGCCGACGACATCGGCAACCAGACCGGCGGCTGGACCGTCACCTGGCAGGGCTCGTCCGGGAAGATCACCGACGGCACGACGGTCCTCGAGGGCATGAAGAAGGCCGCGCCCGGGGCCACCATCTCCTACTCCAAGGACGCCTCCGCGCCCACGGACGGCTATGACGTGGGCGTCGTCGTGGTCGGCGAGACCCCGTACGCGGAAGGGATCGGCGACGTCGGCAACGGCAACGACCTGGAGCTCACGCCCGCCGACCAGGCCGCCGTGGACAAGGTGTGCGGCGCCATGAAGTGCGCGGTGCTCATCGTCTCCGGCCGCCCGCAGCTCATCGGCGACCGGCTCGGCGACATCGACGCGCTCGTCGCGTCCTGGC
The DNA here is from genome assembly GCF_053607285.1 of Streptomyces sp. NPDC055140. Classification (NCBI taxonomy): domain Bacteria; kingdom Bacillati; phylum Actinomycetota; class Actinomycetes; order Kitasatosporales; family Streptomycetaceae; genus Streptomyces; species Streptomyces sp. NPDC055140. The sequence goes on from NZ_JBSGTG010000011.1 coordinate 157,822, forward strand.
TGCCCGGCACGGAGGGCGACGGCGTCGCGGACGTCCTGTACGGGGCGAAGCCCTTCACCGGGCAGCTCCCCGTGACCTGGCCCAAGTCGCAGGCCCAGCTGCCGATCAACGTCGGGGACACGGCGTACGACCCGCAGTTCCCCTTCGGCTGGGGACTGACGACGCTGCGTACCCCGCCGGGCGGCGGCACGCTCACCCTCAAGGCCCTCGCCCTCGCGGCCGCCGCGGCGCAGAAGGCCGGGTCGGCGGAGGCCGGCCGCGCGGTGGTGGGCAAGGCGCGGCTGCTCGTCCAGCAGAAGGTGGGGCAGGACATCACGCCGGCGGTGGCCAAGCCGTTCGCCGACGCGGACCATCTGCTCCTGTCCGGGCGCTACGCGGACGCGGTCGCGAAGCTGACCGAGGCATACCGCGCCGCGTGAGACGGCGCGGGGAGGGGCCCACCGCGGAGCCGGTGGGCCCCTCCTTGCAGTACATACGGCATACGGGTCCCTCGTGGGTTAGCGTCGAGGTATGAGGCCCACCCGTCGGGCATCGCGCCTGATATCCGTTCTGTCCGGTTCACTTCTCGCCCTGGGGGCCATGACGGCGGTGACACCGGGGGCCCAGGCGGCTGCCTCCGACGTCTCGACGGTGGCCGACGCCCTGAAGAAGAGCCCCGTGTACGTCGACCCGGCCGCCTCCGCGCAGCTGTCCGCCGGGGACGCCGACGCCCTCACCAAGAAGATCAAGGACGCGGACAAGCCCGTCATGGTGGCGGTGCTGCCCGCGAACTACCCCACCCAGGACCTCTTCACCGACCTGCGCACCAAGACCGGCATCACCGGCGTCTACGCGGTCCGCCTCGGCCAGAAGTTCGACGCCAGGGCCGACAGCCGGGTCATGTCCCAGGACGCGGTCAGAAACCTGACGACCAGCGTCCAGGGTGAGAACGTCACCACCCAGCTCAACGACTTCGTCGACACGGCCGTCCGTAACGCGCGCGGCTCTGCGCCCTCCGCGTGGGGCGCGGGCGGCGGTGACACCGGCGCCCCGGTCGGCGCCCTGATCGGCATCGGCGCGGTCGTCGTCGCGGGCGGCGCCGCCGCGTACGCCGTGTCCCGCAGGCGCCGCCGGCAGCGCGAGGACGAGCAGCGGGCCGCCCTGGAGCAGCTCCGCGTGGTCGTCGACGAGGACATCACGGCGTTCGGCGAGGAGCTGGACCGCCTCGACTTCCACCCCGCCGAGCCCGGCGCCGACGACACGATGCGCGCCGACTACGAGCGGGCGCTCGACTCGTACGAGAAGGCGAAACAGTTCATGGCCGCCGCCCAGCGCCCCGAGGAGGTGCGCGGGGTGACGCAGGCCCTGGACGGCGGGCGGTTCTCGCTCGCCATGCTGGCCGCGCGCCGCGAGGGTCGGCCGCTGCCCGAGCGCCGGGTGCCCTGCTTCTTCGACCCGCGGCACGGGCCCTCCGTGACGGACGCGCTGTGGTCGCCCCCGTCCGGCGCCGAGCGCGAGGTCCCCGTCTGCGCGGCCGACGCGACCCGCCTCAAGGACGGCGCCGACCCCATGGTCCGCACGGTCGACACGGGGTACGGCGAGCGGCGCCCCTACTACGACGCGGGCCCGGCCTACGGCCCCTGGGCGGGAGGCTACTTCGGCGGCGGCATCCTGCCCGGACTCCTCCTCGGCACACTGCTCGGCTCGATGATGTCGAGCCCCGCCTACGCCGCCGACTACGGCTCCGGATACGGCGACTTCGGCGCGGGAGCCGGATACGACGGCGGGGACTACTCGGGGGCGGACTTCGACTCGAACGACTTCGGGGACTTCGGAGGCGGCGGGGACTTCGGGGGTGGAGGCGACTTCGGGGGAGGCGGGGACTTCGGCGGCGGGTTCTGAGCCCCCGCGGTCCGAAAACGGGCGGCGCGAGGGCCGGCGCCCCGGCTAGTCTGGGCGCACTCTTACGAACCGCTTCCCCAGAAGTACGCCGCAGACGGGAAGCAAGCCGGCACGTACGCACCGTGCGCGGTCCCGGAGGGGCGGCAGCGAGATTCCGCACGCCCCCTTCCGAAGGAGCTCCACCCCATGCGTACCGCGCGCATCCCCCGTATCGGCCTCGGCCTGCCCGTCGACGACCCCGCCGTCCTGCTCGACTGGGCCCGTCGCGCCGACACGGCCCCCTTCTCCACGCTCGGCCTCCTCGACCGGCTCGTGTACGACAACCCCGAGCCCCTGATCACCCTCGCCGCCCTCGCCGGAGCCACCTCCCGCGTCCGCGTCCAGACCGAGGTCCTGCTGGCCCCGCACCACGGCACCGCCCTGCTCGCCAAGCAGACCGCCACCCTCGACCGGATGTCCGGCGGCCGCTTCACGCTCGGCATCGGCGTCGGCGGCCGTGAGGACGACTGCCGTGCAGCGGGCATCGACATCCGCCGCCGCGGCCGCCGCCTCGACGAGCAGATGGAGACCCTGCGCCGCACCTGGGCGGGCCACTCTTACAGCGACGCCGAGGGCGTCGGCCCGATCGGCCCCGCCCCCGTCACCCCCGGCGGCCCCGAGGTCCTGTTCGGGGGCTTCGCACCGGCGGCCCTCGCCCGTGTGGCCCGCTTCGGCGACGGCTTCCTCGGCGCCGCGCTGCCCCCGCAGTGGATGGCCCCGATGTTCCGCGACGTGGAGCGGCTCTGGGACGAGCACGGCCGACAGGGCCGCCCGCGCCTGGTCGCCCAGGTCAATGTGGCGCTCGGCCCGGACGACCTGACAGCCCGCGCCCGCGACGCCATCACCGCGTACTACGGCTTCGACCCGCGCGCCGCGGGATCCGCCGAGCGGATGCTCGCCACGCCCGCGCAGATCCGCGAGGCCGTCGCCGGCTTCACGGACATCGGCGCGGACGAGGTGATGCTCTACTGCTGGGGCACCGACCCCGACCAGGTCGACCGCCTGGCCGACGCCGTGTTCTGACGCCACTTGCCCGTCTCACGGGTGCTCGCGCTGCGCCTCCTCGTACTCCCGGGCGGTCGGTTTCGGCACCTGCGCGCCCTCTCCGTGGAGGGCGCGCGAGAGGCGCACCCGGAGCCGCTCGGACCGGGGTATGCGCCGCTGCACGCCGTTCGCGTCGGTCTCCGGCCCGCTCTCCAGGGCCGGGGGCTGCTCGTGCGCGGTCAGGGTGTGCAGCTCTGCCTGGGTGAGCGGCTCGTGGATCTCGACGTACTCGCCGTGCGGCAGGCGCTTGATTCGGCCCGACTCCCTTCCGTGCAGCACCAGTTCGCGGTCCCGGTGCTGGAGCCCGAGGCAGATCCGCCGGGTGACGACAAAGGTGATCACCGGGCCCACGACGAGCGCGACGCGCACGAACCAGGTGACCGCGTTCAGCGACACATGGAAGCGCGTGGCCCAGATGTCGTTGCCGCCGCCCACCAGAGCCACGAGGAAGAACGTCAGCCAGGCCACCCCGAGCCCCGTGCGCACCGGCCGGTTGCGCGGCCGGTCCAGGAGATGGTGCTCGCGCCGGTCGCCCGTGACCCAGGCCTCCACGAACGGATACACGCCGATCACGACGAGCACCGCGGGGAAGACGACCAGCGGGACGAGGACGCCGAGGGCCAGTGTGTGCCCCCACAGCGTGATCTCCCAGCCCGGCATCACCCGCAGCAGCCCCTCCGCGAACCCCAGATACCAGTCGGGCTGCGCCCCCGTGGACACCTGGTCGACGCGGTAAGGCCCGTAGTTCCAGACGGGGTTGATGGACGCGACGGCCGCGAGGAACGCGACGACGCCGAACACCAGGAAGAAGAAGCCGCCGGCCTTGGCGAGGTAGACGGGGAAGAACGGCGCCCCCACGACATTGCGCTCGGTCTTCCCCGGGCCCGGGAACTGCGTGTGCTTGTGGTACACGACCAGGATCAGATGGGTCACCACGAGCGCCGCCATGATGCCGGGGAACAGCAGCACGTGCACGGAGTAGAACCGCCCCACGATGTCGTGCCCGGGGAACTCCCCGCCGAAGAGGAACATCGACAGATACGTCCCGACGACGGGCACCGACAGGATCGCCCCGTCGAGGAAGCGCATACCCGTACCGGAGAGCAGGTCGTCCGGCAGCGAGTACCCCAACAGGCCCTCGAACAGGCCGAGCAGGAGCAGTGTCCAGCCGAACACCCAGTTCAGCTCGCGCGGTTTGCGGAACGAGCCCGTGAAGAAGTGCCGCATCATGTGGAGGAGCATCGCCGCGACGAAGATCAGCGCCGCCCAGTGGTGGATCTGCCGGATCAGCAGTCCGCCCCGGACGTCGAAGCTGATGTCGAGCGTGGAGGCGTACGCCTCGGACATCCGGATCCCGTTCAGCGGGACGTAACTGCCGTGGTACTCCACCTCGTTCATCGAGGGGTGGAAGAACAGGGTGAGATAGACCCCGGTCAGGACCAGGATCACGAACGTGTAGAGGCAGACCTCGCCGAGCAGGAAGGACCAGTGGTCCGGGAAGACCTTGCGCAGGTACTTCCTGGACAGGGTGTGCAGGCCGAGGCGGCCGTCCGCCCAGTCCGCGAGCCGCTCACCGGCCGGTGCCGGCCCTCTCTCCCGCGCCGTCCCCGTGCTGCCTTCCGCGGCCCTCTCGGACATCAGGCTCGCTCCTCCCCTGGGCGCTCACCACATGGGTGCTCGCCACTTGGACGGAAGAGACGGGCCGGAATGTGACACCACGGAGGTGCCGGGTGACTCACGTCACATCCGCGTAGGCCAGGTCAGCCCAGAAGCTTCGACTGCCAGCGCGTGAAGATCTCCTCCGGGACGCCGTGGCACGACCACGGGACGCGGGTCGCCTGTCCGTCGAGAAGCCGGAAGAGATGCGCGGCCTCGCCGGTCAGGTCGGCATAACAGGACGCGTGCGCAAGGGTGTTGAGATCCGCGATGTCCTGCGCGTACGTGTACTGCCGCTGCGCGATCCACAGGTGCCAGGTGCGCCGGGCCTGCGACGCGCTGTTCTCGTTGTTCCAGAACTGGAGCAGGCCGATCGCCTGGGAGCCCTCCCGCTCGACGCGGTAGCGGTACTCCTCGATCCGGGCCATCTGCGGCAGCACGGCGAGGGGCGACCCGGGCGGGAGGGTCGCCGTCACGTCCTGGGCGAAGTTGTACATGACGCCGTGCGAGCCGTGCCAGCGCGCCGAAAGATGGCGCAGCACCTGGTGGTTGCCCTCGCGGTTGTCCGGGTCACGCTGGTGCAGCTCCTTCCACCAGTGCTCCATGGACGGGTGCCCGCCGGGAAACAGGCGGGCGATCGTCAGGAGCGAGACCCAGGGCACCGGATCCGCGGGAAACGCCTCCGCCGCCCGCAGCGCGGTGCGCACGGCCCGCTCCAGCTGGTCCGGGTCGACCGCGTTCCCCGGGCCGGCCGCCATCGCCAGGTTGAACGCCCGCATCACCTCGGTCTCGGCCCGCAGGACCAGCGCGTCGGCGTTCCGCGGCTGCGACTCGTGCCAGGACTCGGCGACGGACGTGCCCGCGGTGGCCTGGGCGAGCAGGCGCATCCGGAACGTCCGCCGGTCCCAGTCGGAGCCGGCCGCCGCGCACAGCTCGGGCAGTCCTTGCCAGCGACCGATCGTGATGTCCGCGCGGGCCTCCGCCAGGGCCCGGTCGCCGTTCGTGGGATCGAAACGGACGGTCATCGGCGTCCTCGCCAGTCAGTAGTCGGTGATGGTCCTGGGTACGGTCGGTCGGTCCCCGGCAGTTGTGGGTGCTGCTCAGAAGTCGGTGGACAGGGTGTCGCCGGACGATGCCGCGTACACCGGCGCCTGGTGCCCGTACTCGGCGTGCACCTGCTCCGAGCGCGCCGCGTCCAGGCGGGCGGGGCGGTAGTAGGCGGAACCCTTGGCGCGGTACCAGAGCATCGGGACGAGACCCACGGCGATGCCGCCGACGCCGATCGAGACGGCCGTGCCCGACAGGCTGCCGAGGGACTCGACGAACACCCAGATCATGAAGAGCGAGCCGGTCAGCGGCCACAGACCGCCGAAGAAGAAATTGGCCGCCGATCTGAACAGCAGCTTGCGGTACGCCACGACGACGGCGAGGCCCGCGAGGCCGTAGTAGACCGCGATCTGCAGTCCGATCGCGGCGACGGCGTCCTCCAGGACGGCCGAGACCGAGCCGAGCGCGGTCGACGCCACGAAGAGGGCGAGGGCAACGACACCGACGACGACGATCGCGACCCACGGCGTCTGCCGGCGAGGGTGCGACCTGCCGAGGGCGGAGGGCAGCGTACGGTCGCGGCCCATGGAGAAGAGGGAGCGCGTCACCTGGATCAGGGTGGTCTCCAGGGTGGCGATGGTGGACAGCATCACCGCCACGATCAGCAACTCGCCGCCGGGGCCCGGCAGTACGCGCTCGCCGAGCAGCCCCATGATGTTGTCGCTGGTCGCGATCTCCTTGGGCGTGAGCAGCATGTTGGTGGTGATCGTGAAGACCTCGAAGAGGACGAACACGATGCCGACGCCGATCAGCCCGGCGAGCCCCGAGGTCTTCCGGCTGTTACGGGTCTCCTCGCTGAGGTTGCTGGTGACGTCCCAGCCCCAGTAGTAGAACGCGGCGATCAGCGCGCCCGCCGCGAACCCGGACGCCCCGTCGAAGTGCCCGAACCCCAGCCAGGACCAGGAGAATTCGTTGACCCGCTTGTCGCTGAACACCGCGGCGGCGGCCACCGCGAGCAGGATGACCAGCTCGATCCCGGACATCAGGAGCTGGGCGTGGACGGTCAGTTTGGCGCCCATGAGCACGACGACCAGCATGGCCAGGAACCAGACCGCGCCCACGGCCGCGGCGAGCGCGGTGTTGTCGGCGTGGGCGGGGGCGACGAGTTCGAGCGTCATGGCGCCGGCCGGGAGGGAGCCCGCGACCATGAAGATGGTCGCCGAGACCACCAGGGACCAGCCGCTGATGAAGCCGAGGAAGGGGTGCAGGGCGCGGCCGACCCAGGAGTAGCTGGCGCCTGCGTTCACGTCGAGGCGGCCCAGGTAGTTGAAGGCCCAGGCGATGCCGAGCATGGGTATCGCGCAGTAGAGGAGCGCGGCCGGTGCGGCGAGGCCCACCGTGCCGATCAGCACGGCGGTGGTGGCGGCGATCGAGTAGGCCGGCGCGCTGCCGGCCACGGCCATCACGATGCTGTCGGAGGTGCCGAGGGCGTTGGCCTGAAGCCCTCTGTTCGTGCTCATGGGAACGGTGGCGCCTTTCGGGGAACGGCAGAAGGCCTGCCCTGCGGCGCCACCGGGGCGCGACGGGGAGGGGGAGACCTCTGGGGGCGAGCGGAGCCGATTCGAGCGGAGTCGATCGCTCGGCAGTCGCACGCAGCGTAGCGCCGTGTGATGCCCAAGTGAAGGGAGAGTAATGAGTCGTCTCAAGTGACGGGATTACCGGAAGGTAGCCTTCAATTTCCTTTGCTGCGGCCCGTGTTGTCGCTCCCGCAGACCCCCGGATACGACGAGAGCCCGCCCTTCGTCCGCGGGGGACGGGAAGGACGGGCGTGCTCGTGGTGCGGGGAGCCGTGAGGGGCGGGCTCGCGGCAGCGGTGTCAGGCGGCGTTCTTGATCGCCGAGATGTCGAAGGTCAGCTTGATCTTGTCCGAGACGAGGACGCCGCCGGTCTCCAGGGCCGCGTTCCAGGTCAGGCCCCACTCGGAGCGCAGGATCTCGCTCTTGCCCTCGAAGCCGACGCGCTCGTTGCCGAACGGGTCCGTCGCCGAGCCGTTGAACTCCAGGTCGATCGTGAGCGGCTTGGTGGTGCCGAGGATCGTCAGGTCACCGGTGATCCGGTAGTCGTCGCCCAGGGCCTCGGCGGAGGTGGAGCGGAACGTCATCGTCGGGAACTCGTCCGTCTTGAAGAAGTCGGAGCTCTTCAGGTGGGTGTCGCGGTCGGAGTTGCCGGTGTCGATGCTGTTCATCGTGACGTCGATCGACGCGGTCGACTTCGACGGGTCCGAGCCGTCCAGGTGCAGGGTGCCCGACGACTCGGTGAAGGAGCCCTTGACGTTGGTGACCATGGCGTGGCGGGCCACGAAACCGATCGTGGTGTGCGCGGGGTCGATGGTGTAGTCGCCGGTCAGGGCGGCGAGGTCGGGGTTGACCGCGCCGGTGGCGGCGGGGGTGGCGTCGTCGTTCTTGCGGCCGAAGAGACCCATGACTGCTCCTTGGGGACGGGGCGTGGCGGGGGAGTCGGTTGAATGTTTAACGTTCAACGAGAACGACTGTAGCGCCGTTCTGTTCAACTTTCAACATCAAACAGCTCGTGTCATCTCGATTACACCGCGTCGTCATTCGACGCGCTCTGGCGGACGCGCGTAGAACTCGGGCACTATCTCCTTGCTCCACCTGCACAGCCGTCTCACAGCCAGCACGGTCACCAGCAGGAAGGACCCCCTCCCCATGAGAATCCGCTCGGTCGTGAGCGCCCTCGCGCTCGTACTCGGCGCCCTCTTCGCCCCCGGCTTCGGTGTGTTCAGCTCCGCCACCGACGCCCAGGCCGCCACCAAGATCAGCCACGCCACCGCGACCTCGATGTTCAGCCAGGTAGGCATCACCTGGTCGTCCTCCGGCGGCTGCTCCAACCGCAACAACTCCACCTGTACGTCCTTCGACCAGCTCAACCTCGCCACCGCCCAGGGCGCCCAGACCCTCAAGCGCGCCACCGGCTGCGCGCTGAACATCACCGGCGGCACCGAGACCGGCCACGCGAGCGGCACCTACTCGCACTGGAACGGCTACAAGCTCGACTACGGCAAGAACACCTGCGTCACGAACTACATCAAGAACACGTTCGCGTACATCGGCCTGCGCGGCGACGGAGCCCCGCAGTACCAGTCGGGTTCCGGCAACATCTACGCCGACGAGGGCAACCACTGGGATGTCCTCTACTACAACTGCGGCGGCTGCTGACCGAACCGGCGCCCGCGCGCGCTGACTTGGACTTCCGGGCGGTGGTTGTTGGACTGCTGCCGCCCGGAAGTGCCGAGTCCGTTGACCGGCCGCGCCCGCGCCGATACCCAGTCCCCTATGTCACGAAGATCTCGCGCCGCCTGCGCCGTGGCGGTCGCCGCCGCATCGTCCGCCGTGTTCGCCCTCACGGGCCCCGTACTGCCGGCCGCCGCCGACCCCGCGCCCGCCGTGGCGCAGGCCGTCATCGGATCCGCGCAGCTGTCCGTCGCCGTCGCCGACGACTTCCCGCGTGTCCTCGCGTACACCGACCGCGCCTCCGGTGCCGAGCTCCTCGGCAGTACGAATCCGGTGGACAAGGTCACCCTGAACGGCAAGGCGTACGCGGTCGCCGTGAAGGGCGCCCCGGTCCTCACCGGGTCCAAGGCCTCGTACACGCTGACCTTCCCGGACCTCGCCGACGTCGAGATCGACGCCTCGCTGAGCGTCAGCGGGCGCGCGACGACCTTCAAGGTGACCGCCGTGCGCGACACCGCGGCCTTCCGGGTCGGCACGATCGACATACCCGGGCACGACCTCGTCTCCGTGGGCAGTGCGGACGGCGGCGCCGAGACCGCGTTCACGACGCTGGACAACGACTCGACGCGGACCGCCGACGTCTTCGGCAAGGTCGCGGCGGACACCCCGGCCGACGCCTCGCCGATCGGCGCCTCGTACGCCATCGTCAACACGGGGCGGCTCGCCGCCGCCGTCGAGTCCAACTCCACGTACGACAGACCGAGCGGCAAGACCGGCGGCGACGACGCCCGGTTCTGGCACCAGGCGCGCAAGTCGGCCGACGGCTCCACCCGCGTCGGTGTCTGGTCGGGCCAGTGGACCTACCGCGGCGAAGGAGCCCCGGCGCCGGACAAGGACCTGCCGTGGGCGAAGGTCGTCGTCACGCCCGACGCGAACGGCGACGGCAAGGTCGACTGGCAGGACGGTGCGGTCGCCTTCCATTCGATCGGCGTGAAGGCGAAGGGCAGCGACGGCACCCCCGGCCGGGTCATCACGCACATCCCGTTCAACTTCGCCAGCCAGGCCACGCACCCCTTCCTGCGCACGCTCGACGACGTCAAGCGGATCTCGCTCGCGACCGACAACCTCGGCCAGTTCGCCCTGCTCAAGGGCTACGCCTCCGAGGGCCACGACTCCGCGCACCCCGACTACGGCGGCAACATCAACAAGCGTGCCGGGGGCCTGAAGGACCTCAACAAGCTGCTCAAGGGCGGCAAGAAGTTCGGCACCAGCTTCGGCGTGCACGTGAACGCCACCGAGGCGTACCCCGTCGCCCAGCACTTCACCGGCGACCTCGTCGACCCCAAGGCCCCTGGCTGGAACTGGCTCGACCAGAGCTACTACATCGACCAGCGCCGCGACATCAACAGCGGAGACCTCGCCGCCCGGTTCAAGCAGCTGCGCGAGGAGACCGACCCGAACCTCACGACGATCTACATCGACGTCTACTACACGCACGGCTGGATCGCCGAGAAGACCGCCGAGGCCGTCCGCGCCCAGGGCTGGAACCTGGCCTCCGAGTGGGCCGACAAGTTCGAGCGCGAGTCGCTGTGGTCGCACTGGGCCAACGACCTCGACTACGGGCCCAAGACCGACAAGGGCCTCAACTCGAAGATCATCCGCTTCATCCGCAACGGCGAGAAGGACGTCTGGAACAGCGACCCGGTCCTCGGCCAGAGCGCCATCGACGAGTTCGAGGGCTGGACCGGCGAGAACGACTGGAACGCCTTCTACGACAACGTCTGGCAGCGCGACCTGCCCGCCAAGTTCCTCCAGCACCAGCAGATCACCCGCTGGAACGGCAACGACATCACCTTCACCGGCGGGCTCCGCGGCACCGTCGAGGACGGCCGGCGCACCTTCTACGACCACGGCAGGAAGGTCCTCGACGGGACGGCCTATCTGCTCCCGTGGGACGGCGGCAAGAAGCTGTACCACTACAACAAGGACGGCGGTACGACGAGCTGGGCCGTGCCCGGATCCTCGTACACCGTCTACAGGCTCACCGACAACGGCCGCGTGAAGACCGGCACCGTGCGGGCCTCCGGCGGCAAGGTCACGCTGAAGGCCGATGCCGGGCAGCCGTACGTGCTCTACCCCGCGGACGAGGCGCCGCACGCGGTCGACCCGGCCTGGGGCGAGGGCACGCACGTCAAGGACCCCGGTTTCAACGACGCCCGCCTCGCCGCCTGGGACAAGGACGGCACGGTCGGGCGCGACACCGACGACCACGGCCGCAACAGCGCCGCCCTGAGCGGGACCGGCACCGCCGCGATCGAGCAGCGCGTGAGCGGCCTCGACGCGGGCAAGCGCTACACCGCCTCCGCCTGGGTCGAGGTCGAACCCGGCACGTCCCGCCGTACGACGCTCAGCGCGGGCGGGAAGTCTGTCGCGGTCGAGCGCTCCACGCTGCAGAACGGCGTCTCCTCCAGCGACTGGGGCGGCACCTACATGCAGCGCGTGAAGGCCACCTTCACGGCGCCCGCGAACGGCCGCACCACGCTGCGGATCGAGGCCGCCAAGGGCTCGTCCGCGAAGGTCCGCATCGACGACGTACGCCTCGTGAGCAACGCTCCGTCGACGAAGCCCGGCACCGTCGTGCACGAGGACTTCGAGGACGTCGACCAGGGCTGGGGCCCCTTCGACAAGGGTGACGCCGGCGGCGTCACGGACCCGCGCACACACATCGCGCAGAAGAACGCCCCGTACACCCAGGCCGGCTGGAACGGAAAGCTCGTCGACGACGTCATCGGCGGCGGCGAGTCCCTGAAGTCCCACGAGGAGAACACCGGCGTCGTCTACCGCACCTCCCCGGCCGACGTGCCGATGGCGGACGGGCACGCCTACAAGGTCGCGTTCGACTACCAGTCCAGCCACGCGGGCGCCTACCAGTGGGTGAGCGGCTACGACCGGATCGCCGCCGACGGCACCCCCGACCAGGTCGAGACCGCGAGCACCCCGATCGGGCAGCAGCGCACCACGGGCCACTACGAGGGCACCGTCACGGCGGGCTGCGGCGACGCCTGGACCGGCCTGCGCAAGCTCGAAGGGGCCCCGGACGGCGCCGACTTCGTGCTCGACGACTTCACCGTCACCGACCTCGGCCCGGCCGAGGAGAAGGCGGCCTGCGGCACCCTCGCCCTGAAGTCGGACGAGACGCTGGAGCCCGGCCGGAAGAACAAGGTCGAGGCCACCTTCACCAACTACGAGGCGAGCGAGGTCAAGGGCGCGTCCCTCTCGCTCGGCCTGCCCGAGGGCTGGCAGGCCGAGCCCGCGGGCCCCGTCGCGCTCGACCCGGTCGCGCCCGGCGCCAAGGCGACGGCCACCTGGCAGGTCACCCCGCCGGTCGACGCCAAGTACCAGCCGTACCAGCTGAGTTCGAAGGCGACGTACACCGTCGGGGGCAGCGCACGGACGCTGACCGCGGGCGCCACCGTGCGCACGCTCCCGCCGCCGCCCACCGCGGACACGTACGCCAGTGACCTGGACTGGACGGCCATGGACAACGGCTGGGGTCCCGCAGAGAGGGACATGGAGAACGGCGAGACCGGCGCCGGTGACGGCAAGCCGCTGACCGTCAACGGCACCGTCTACGCCAAGGGCCTCGGTACCGCGTCCCCCGGGAAGATCCGCTACTACCTGGGCGGCCGCTGCACCTCGTTCACCGCCGAGGTCGGCCAGGACGACTCGCAGGGGACGCGCGGCAGCGTGCAGTTCTCCGTCGAGGCGGACGGCACCCAGAAGGTCCGGTCGCCGGTCCTCAAGGCCGCCGACAGCGCCTGGTCGCTGACCGCGGACGTGACCGGCGCCAAGTACGTCGACCTGATCACGGGCGACGGCGGCGACGGTCCGGGCAACGACCACGCCGACTGGGGCAACGCCCGCTTCCACTGCGGTAGTTGATCCCACCGCGTCCCGGGGCCCCGCTCTCAGCGGCGGGGCCCCTTCCGCGCACACCGTAGACAGCGCTTTCTACGACTGATTAGGTGCAACCCCATGACACCCACGCGCCGCACGTTCCTCATCGCGTCAACTCTCCTGACTGGTACGGCACTTGCCACGCCCGCCCATGCCGCCGACGCTTCGGACGCTTCCGGCGACGAGTTCGACACCCTGCGCAAGCGATGGCTGGAGATCTCCCTCGGCACCGGCTATGACGCCACCGCCGAGCCCTATGCCTCTCGCCTGAAGGAACTCGGAGGACTCGCCCGCGGCTTCAGAGAGACGATGGCCCCGACCGCCACGTCCCTCTGGCCCGGCTACCCCTTCGACCCGCCGGCCGGCATCACTCAGGCGTACAACCGCCTGTGGACGATGACCCAGGCCTACGCCCAGGAGGGCACGGGATCCACCGGCGACGCGGGCCTCCTCGCCGACATCGTCAAGGGACTCGACCACCTCGCCGCGACCGTCTACAACGCGACCACCACGCGATACGGGAACTGGTGGGAGTGGCAGATCGGCAGCCCCCGCCTCCTGATGGACATCGTCGCCGTCCTCTACGAGCACCTCACGCAGGGCCGACGCGACGCCGCCTTCGCCGCCGTCGACCACTTCGTCCCCGACGCGGTCCTGCACGACTACTCGGGCACCTCCACCGGCGCCAACCGCGTCGACCTGTGCCGCTCGGTCGCCCTGCGCGGCATCCTCGGCAGGAACGCCGACAAGACGGCCCTGGCCCGCGACGCCCTCTCGCCCGTCTTCCCCTACGTCACCAAGGGGGACGGCCTCTACGCCGACGGCTCGTTCGTCCAGCACACGTACATCGCCTACTCGGGCACCTACGGACAGGTCATGCTCGACGGGCTCGGCCGGCTCTTCGCGCTGCTCGCCGGGTCCACGTGGGCCGTCACCGACCCGAACCGGCAGATCATCCTCGACAGCGTCGAGCACGCCTACGCCCCGCTCCTCTTCGACGGTCTGATGATGGACAGCGTCAACGGCCGTGCCATCAGCCGCGGTTACCTCAACAGCGACGACCTCAAGGTCATGCGCAGCGACCACTTCCACGGCCAGGGCCTGATCGCCGCCATGGCGCAGCTCGCCGCCGGTGCGAGCGCGGCCGAGCGCGAGCGCTGGCACGGGAGGATCAAGGGCTGGATCGAGCGGGACACGGTCACGCCCCTGCTGACCGCCAGGCAGTTCGGGGTCGCCGACCTGTCCCGGCTGCACGCCGTCGCGGACTCCGCCGTCGCGGCCGCGCCCGAGCCCGTCGGACACCAGCTGTTCGCCGCCATGGACCGCGCGGTGCACAAGCGCCCCGGCTTCGCCGCGAACATCTCCATGTCCTCGGACCGGATCGCGTACTACGAGTGCGGCAACGGCGAGAACCCGCGCGGCTGGCACACGGGCGCCGGCATGCTCTCCTGGTGGGCCGCCGGGAAGCGCGGCGATCGGTCCGACCAGTACACGGACTGGTTCTGGCCGACCGTCGACTTCTACCGGCTGCCCGGCACGACCGTCTCCACCAAGCGCCTCGCCGACAAGGCCGGCGGCGAGTGGGGTGCGGCCCGGCCCGACGTGAAGTGGGTCGGCGGCGCCACTGACGGCGAGTTCGCCGCGGTCGGACAGCACGTCAAGGGCCTCGGCTCGACGCTCCAGGCCCGCAAGTCGTGGTTCTGCCTCGCCGACACCGTCGTGTGCCTGGGCGCGGGGATCACGGCGGCCGACGGTGTCCCCGTGGAGACCGTCGTCGACAACCGCAACCTCGGCGAGGGCGGCACCCAGGCCTTCACCGTCGACGGCGCCGCCCGCGCCCGCTGGGCCCACCTGGAGGGCCACGGCGGCTGGGTCTTCCCCGGCGGCGCCCCGCTGCGCCACCTGCGCGAGGACCGCACCGGCGCCTGGTCCGACATCAACACCACCAGCTCCACCGAGCGCCGCACCCGTCGCTGGCAGACGCTCTGGCTCGACCACGGCACGGACCCCACCGACGCCGCGTACGCCTATCTGCTGATGCCGGGCGCCTCGAAGCACGACCTCGAGCGGCGCGCGGGCGACCGCCACTGGCTTTCGGTCCTCGCCAACACGGCCGCCGCCCAGGCCGTCGCCGTGCCCTCCCTCGGCGTGAGCGCGGCGAACTTCTGGCAGGCCGGGAGCGTGGGGGAGCTCACGGTGTCGGCTCCCGCAAGCGTCCTCTTGCGCAGGCAGGGGCGCACCGCGACGCTGACCATCAGTGAACCGCCGCGCACGGGGGAGCCCGTGGACATCACCTGGGACCGGCCCGTGCGCCGCGTCGTCAGCCACGACCCCTCGGTCGAAGTGGTCGCCACGGGCCGTAGGCTGCGGCTGCGCGTCACTCCGGAGGCGGCATGTGTGAGCCATCGGTGTGAGGTGACTCTCAGCTGAGCCATTTGTGTGACCCCTACAAGACAGCGGGGCCCTGAGCAGTCACTTCGCCTGCATGGCGACGGCGTTCTGTTCGGGGGTACCAGGAAAACGGGCCGGAGACTGTACGGAGTCGACGGCCCGTTTTGCTTGGTCGTCTTCGTAAGGTCGCTACATGACCGTTTTGGACGACACCGCCTCAGCCGGTTCCGCCGGGGATGAGCCCACCGACGCGCGCGGACGCGTCGCCGAGCTGCACGCGATCCGTGAGGAGGCGCTGCGCGGGCCCAGTGACAAGGCGACCGAGGCTCAGCACGCGAAGGGCAAGCTGACCGCACGCGAGCGGATCGAGCTGCTGCTCGACGCGGGATCGTTCAACGAGGTCGAGCAGCTGCGCCGGCACCGGGCGACCGGCTTCGGTCTGGAGGCCAAGAAGCCCTACACCGACGGTGTCATCACCGGCTGGGGCACGGTCGAGGGCCGCACGGTCTTCGTCTACGCGCACGACTTCCGCATCTTCGGCGGCGCCCTGGGCGAGGCCCACGCCACCAAGATCCACAAGATCATGGACATGGCCATCGCGGCCGGTGCCCCGCTGGTCTCCCTGAACGACGGCGCGGGCGCCCGTATCCAGGAGGGCGTCTCCGCGCTCGCCGGCTACGGCGGCATCTTCCAGCGCAACACCAAGGCGTCCGGCGTCATCCCGCAGATCAGCGTGATGCTCGGCCCGTGCGCCGGCGGCGCGGCCTACAGCCCCGCCCTCACCGACTTCGTCTTCATGGTCCGCGAGACCTCGCAGATGTTCATCACCGGACCGGACGTCGTCAAGGCGGTCACCGGCGAGGAGATCACCCAGAACGGCCTCGGCGGCGCGGACGTGCACGCCGAGACCTCGGGCGTCTGCCACTTCGCGTACGACGACGAGGAGACCTGCATCGCCGAGGTCCGCTACCTCATCTCGATGCTGCCCTCCAACAACCGCGAGAACCCGCCGACCGTGGCCTCCGAGGACCCCGCCGAGCGCCGCTCGGACGTCCTGCTCGACCTGGTTCCGGCCGACGGCAACCGCCCGTACGACATGACCAAGGTCATCGAGGAGCTCGTCGACGACGGCGACTACCTCGAGATCCACGAGCGCTGGGCGCGCAACATCATCTGCGCCCTGGCCCGCCTGGACGGTCAGGTCGTCGGCATCGTCGCCAACCAGCCCTCGTCCCTCGCGGGCGTCCTGGACATCGAGGCCAGCGAAAAAGCTGCCCGCTTCGTCCAGATGTGCGACGCTTTCAATATTCCCATCGTGACGCTCCTGGACGTCCCCGGCTTCCTGCCCGGTGTCGACCAGGAGCACGGCGGGATCATCCGGCACGGCGCCAAGCTGCTGTACGCGTACTGCAACGCCACCGTGCCGCGGATCTCGCTCATCCTGCGCAAGGCGTACGGAGGTGCCTACATCGTCATGGACTCGCAGTCGATCGGTGCCGACCTCACCTACGCCTGGCCCACCAACGAGATCGCCGTGATGGGCGCCGAGGGCGCCGCCAACGTCATCTTCCGCCGTCAGATCGCCGAGGCCGAGGACCCCGAGGCCATGCGCACCCGCATGGTGAAGGAGTACAAGGCCGAGCTGATGCACCCGTACTACGCGGCCGAGCGGGGCCTGGTCGACGACGTCATCGACCCCGCCGAGACCCGCGAGGTGCTCATCCGCTCCCTCGCGATGCTGCGCACGAAGCACGCCGACCTGCCTTCGCGCAAGCACGGCAACCCCCCGCAGTAACCCCACAAGGAGATCACTGCACATGTCTGCACACGACATCCGCGTTGAGAAGGGCCACGCCGAGCCCGAGGAGGTCGCGGCCCTGACCGCGATCCTGCTGGCACGCGCCGCAGCCGCACCGACCGACAGCCCCGCCCTGCGCGGCCGCGACAAGGCCGGCTGGCGCCGCCTGGAGCGCCAGCACGGCTTCCGCGCCCCGCACAGCTGGCAGGGCTAGGCAGCGGGCGCATCCGGCCCCGCTCCGGCCCGGCCGACCCGTCCGGCCTCGCAGGACGAGCCCTCAGCGCGAAGAAGCCCCCGGGACCCAAAGGGTCCCGGGGGCTTCTTCATGACCGGAGGCGCCGGAGGCTAGCGGAGGCGGGCCATCAGCGCGTGTTCCACGAGCGTGATGAGCGCCGACTTCGCATCCGCACGGTGGCGGGCGTCGGTCGTGATGATCGGGGTGTCCGGGCCGATCTGCAGCGCCTCACGGACCTCGTCCGGCTGGTACGGCTGGCTGCCGTCGAAGCCGTTGAGGGCGACGACGAAGGGCAGCCCGGAGTTCTCGAAGTAGTCGACGGCCGGGAAGCAGTCGGCGAGGCGGCGGGTGTCGACGAGGACGATCGCGCCGATCGCGCCGCGGACCAGGTCGTCCCACATGAACCAGAAGCGGTCCTGACCGGGCGTACCGAAGAGGTAAAGGATCAGGTCCTGGTCGAGCGTGATGCGGCCGAAGTCCATGGCGACGGTGGTCGTCGTCTTGTCCCCGGTGTGGGTGAGGTCGTCGATGCCCGCGGACGCGGACGTCATGACGGCCTCGGTGCGCAGAGGGTTGATCTCCGAGACGGCGCCCACGAAGGTCGTCTTGCCGACGCCGAAGCCGCCCGCCACCACGATCTTCGCGGACGTGGTGGAGCGGGAAGGCCCTCCGCTAGAGCTTGCGAAGTCCACTGAGCACCCTTTCGAGCAAAGTCACGTCTGGCTGGCCGCCGGCGTTCTCTTCGCCGCCGGGCTGATGAATGGCGACCAGGCCCGCCTCCGCCAAGTCGGCGACGAGGATCCTGGCCACACCGAGGGGGATGCTGAGCAGGGCCGAGACTTCGGCCACTGACTTGATCTCTCGGCAGAGCGTGCAGATCCGCTGGTGCTCGGGCAACTGGCCCTGCAACTGGTGCGGCTGCGCGGTGGTGTGCACCAGCGCCTCGATGGCGAGCTGGTAGCGCGGCCTGGTGCGGCCACCCGTCATGGCGTAGGGACGCACCAGGGGGTTGTTGGCAGCCGGCGCAGGGGTGTCGGGACGCCGCTGCGGCTGCACGGGCTGGATGCGAGGTGCCGACGGCTGGTCGTACGGCCCCGGCTGCCGCGGCTGCGGCGGGTGCGGGGGCGCGTACGGCTGTCGCCGGTGGCTCGGCGCGGAGGGGAAGTTGTACCGGTTCGGCGCGTCACCCTGCCCCTGGCCCTGGCCAGGCCCGTAGGACCAGTTCGCCGATGAACCGCTCGGGGGTGTTGCAGAACCAGCCACGCTTTCCTCCTCCAACTGTGCCGGGCACCATCACCGTGGAGCCGCGTCCCGAAACCTTACGGCCACAGGACGCGAAATCGCACCGCTTGTCTGTCAGTTGAGAAGGCTCCCCTGAAGCTCGGCCCGCAGGTCGGGAGTGAGAACCGTACCCGCGCGGTCGACAAGAAGTGCCATCTCGTACCCGACGAGGCCAATGTCCGCCTCCGGGTGTGCGAGGACAGCGAGAGAAGAACCGTCGGAGATGGACATAAGGAAGAGGAATCCTCGCTCCATCTCCACAACTGTCTGATTCACGCTGCCGCCCTCGAAGATGCGGGACGCGCCCGCAGTCAGCGAGGTAAGACCCGACGCGACGGCAGCCAGTTGGTCGGCACGGTCACGCGGGAACCCTTCGGACATCGCCAGAAGGAGTCCGTCGGCGGAGACCACCACCGTGTGGGACACCCCAGGGGTGTTGTCCACGAAGTTGGTGATCAACCAGTTCAGGTTCTGTGCCGCCTGGCTCATCGGGCTCACACTAACGCTCCTGGTTGTAGGTGCTGTCAGGACCACTGTGCTGATTCGTGGCCTGGCCGTTCGTGTCACTTCCTGCTTCGCGCCCCCGCTGCACGCCACGGCGCAGGTTGCTCAGCCTGCCCCTGACGTCCTCTGGCGCACGGGAGACCTGGGGGCCGCCCTGCGGGGTCGATTCCGCCGTGCCCTCGACCAGGTTGGCCTTGGGCACCCGGCGCGGCAGACCGGAGGAGGTGACTCCGCCGGCCTTGGGCTTCCGGAGCTGCTCCGCGCGGACCCAGCGCTCGTCGTTGGACGAACGCCAGTCGTCGGAGCTGCTGCCGTCGCTGCTGCCGCTGCCGTTGTGCTGGGTGGTGTTGTCGGCACGGTCGGGCGCCGGCGTCGCCGCCGGGGCCTGGCGCTGCTGCCCACTCGAACCGCGCATCGGAAGACCGGCGTCGGTGAGCGAACGGGCGGCGGACGGGGTGGGCCCGGCCGGGGCCGCGGGACCGTGCGGGTCGAAGCCTACGCGCTCCTGCCGACCGGCGTCAGCGCGCTGCGCGGATTCCGCTTGAGCAGTGCGCTCGGACCGGTAGGACTCCTGGTAGCCGTCCTGGGCCTGCCAGTCGCCCGGCTGCGAGCCGCGCATCGGCCTCTCGCCGAAGGCCGAGTACGTCTCCTGGACAGGTTCCGTATAGGCGTCCTGCGACGCGTAGCCGTCCTGCGGCGCGAAGAACGAGTCGTTGTAGGCGCCGTTCTGAGGCTGCTCGTCGTACGTCTGCTGGCCCTGCGCGTAGACGGACGAGGGGTCCTCGTACGTCTGCTGCTGACGGTCGTCGTACGCGGGCTGCGCGGGAGCATAGGTGGTCTGCTGCTCCTCGTACGGGTCCTGCCCTTGTGCCGCCGTGATCTCGTCGCGGAACAGGGGGCGGTCGTCACCGGTGTGCGCCTGGGCCTCCAGGGCCGCGCGGCGCTCCTCGCGCATCAGCGAACGGCCGACCGGGTCGAGGTCGTGCAGGTCGTCCGGGACCTCGCCGTAGCGGCTGTCGTCGAAGCCGAGCTCCGCGGCGGTGCGCAGCGGGGCGGGCTCGTACGCGGACTGCGACGGGATCATCGACGAGACGGTGAACTCGGACTCGGGCAGGTGCTCGCCGCTGCCACCGTGGGTGATGACGTCGGGCAGCATGACGAGCGACGTCGTGCCGGCCTGCTCGCCCGAGGGGCGCAGCTGGACGCGGATGCCGTGCCGGTCGGACAGACGGCCGACCACGAACAGGCCCATGCGCTGCGAGATCGCGGCGTCCACCGTCGGAGGGTTGGCCAACTTGTGGTTGATGTCCGCGAAGTCCTCGGCGGTGAGGCCGATGCCCTTGTCGTGGATCTCGACCATGACGCGGCCGTCGGGGAGACGGGTCGCGGTGACGCGGACCTTGGTCTGCGGCGAGGAGAACGTGGTGGCGTTCTCCAGGAGCTCGGCGAGCAGGTGCACGAGGTCGGTCACCGAACGGCCGTGGATCTCGGCCTCCGGCACACCCGACAGCTCGATGCGCTCGTACTGCTCCACCTCGGAGGAGGCGGCGCGCAGGACGTCGACCAGCGGGACCGGCTGGTCCCAGCGGCGGCCCGGCTCCTCGCCGGCGAGGACGAGGAGGTTCTCGCCGTTGCGGCGCATACGGGTCGCGAGGTGGTCCAGGCGGAAAAGGTTCTCCAGCTGGTCCGGCTCGGCCTCGTTGTTCTCCAGGTCCGTGATGAGGGTCAGCTGGCCCTCGATCAGGGACTGGTTGCGGCGCGACAGGTTGGTGAAGATCGCGTTGATGTTGCCACGGAGCAGGGCCTGCTCGGCGGCGAGGCGGACGGCCTCGCGGTGCACCTGGTCGAAGGCGCGGGCGACCTCGCCGATCTCGTCCGTGGAGTTGATCGGGATGGGCTGCACACGGGTGTCGACGCGGCCCGGGTCGGTGCGCGAGAGCTGGTCGACGAGCATCGGCAGGCGCTGCTCGGCGACGTCGAAGGCGGCGGTGCGCAGTCGGCGCATCGAGCGGCTCATCTGGCGTGCCATCATCCCGGCCAGCGCGAACGCGACGAGCAGGGCGACCAGGACGACCGCACCGGTGATGAACGTGGACTGCTTGGCGTCGTCGGCGATGCCGGCGGCCTCGTTCACGGCCTTGTCGGCGAGGTCGGACTCGATGGTGCGGTACGCGTTGAACTTGGCGGTGTTGACCGCCCACCAGTTCTTCTCGCTGACGCCGCCCTGCGCGATGGCGAAGCGGGCGCTCGGCTGCGTGGTGGGCAGTGTGGCGATGGCGGACACCATGGCCGTGGAGCCGCCGGTCGGCGGCGGGACGTAGGTCTTGCCCTGCGCCTTCGCGGCCGCGACCGCCTGCTTGGCCTGCTTCGCGCCGTCGATCGTCAGCTGCTTCTGGGCTGCGTCGAGCTTGTCGACGTCGGCCTGCGTGCCGCCGCCCTTGTACTCCTCGACGGCGATGCCCTCGAGGTAGGCGTAGGAGGAGAGCGCGATCTTCTGCTTGCCGAAGGTCTCGGCCGTCGGGCCCGGCTCGACCAGCAGGTGCATACCGATGGACCGCTCGAGGGAGAGCGCGGCCTTGGACAGCGAGATGGCGTAGACCGTGCGGCCGTAGCTCGTGATGTTTCCGGTGCCGAGGCCGAGCTCGTTGGCGAACTCCATCAGCGGGTGCTGGATGCCGACGTAGTTCTCTTCGGTCTGCACGGCGGGGAGCTTGCTCGTGTACGCGGCGGCCCGCAGCTTCTCCAGGCCGGGCTCGACCTGACGGAACTGCGCGAGGCGGCGCTCCAGGCCTTCCTTGGCCGGCATGTTCTTCGCGGCGGCGTCGAAGGCGTCGGCGGCCTCGTTCGTCGTCTCGCGGGCCTTGACGACCTCCGGGTCGTTCTTGTGGCCGCGCAAGAGAGGAGCCGCGGAGATGTCGCGCTCCTCGATCAGGCTGTTGGCGTACGTCAGGGACGCCTGCACCAGACGCGCGGTGTTCTCCGCGTCCTCGGCCTCGTTCCAGGTGTCGATCGAGCCCTTCACCTGGAAGCCACCCATGATCAGACCCACGAGCACGGGTATGAGCAGGATCGCGTTCAGCTTGGTGGGCACACGCCAGTTGCGCGGCGACATCCGGCCGCCGGACGGCGCCGGGGGCGCCTCGGCCCGTGGCACATGCGCGGCCGGCGCCGCTGCACGCGGCGGCGGGGTGAAGTTGCCCCGTGCCGACGACGGCTCGGGACTGCTCTTGCTTCGCCTCACTCGACCAACAACCTCTCGGCGTCGGCACCTACGCTGTGCCGCTGTCTCCAGGCCCTTACCTACTGGGCAGTTCAGCGCATTCCAGCACGTCAGGCGGTTCTCTTCCAAACACCGGGAACCGGAACCTCTGAGTGACGGATGCCCTAGATAAAACGGTCATAAAGAGCGAGCCCCGCCAAAAGGCGGGGCTCTTGTGCGCACAGTGGAACCGGGTGTGCGCGACGTGTGTCTAAGGCACTGGAATTCTCTGTCGAAACGTTATGAACACGGAGGCCGACCGTGTCAAAGGACACAGCGGCCTCCGGGCGCACTACGACAACTGCCGTATGCATCTGGCCACTTGGTGGCCGGTTTTCCGGCGGTTGAGCTACTTAAGGCGGGCCATCAGGGCGTGCTCGACCAGCGTGATCAGGCCACTCTTTGCATCCGCACGGTGGCGGGCGTCCGTGGTGATGATCGGGGTGTCCGGGCCGATCTGGAGCGCCTCGCGCACCTCGTCGGGCGTGTAGGGCTGGTGCCCCTCGAAGCCGTTGAGGGCGACGACGAAGGGCAGCCCGGAGTTCTCGAAGTAGTCGACGGCCGGGAAGCAGTCGGCGAGGCGGCGGGTGTCGACGAGGACGATCGCGCCGATCGCGCCGCGGACCAGGTCGTCCCACATGAACCAGAAGCGGTCCTGACCGGGCGTACCGAAGAGGTAAAGGATCAGGTCCTGGTCGAGCGTGATGCGGCCGAAGTCCATCGCCACCGTGGTGGTGGTCTTGTCCCCGGTGTGGGTGAGGTCGTCGATGCCCGCGGACGCGGACGTCATGACGGCCTCGGTGCGCAACGGGTTGATCTCGGAGACGGCGCCCACGAACGTGGTTTTGCCGACGCCGAAGCCGCCTGCCACCACGATCTTCGCGGACGTGGTGGAACGGCCGCCTCCGCCGTTAGAGCTTGCGAAGTCCACTGAGCACCCTTTCGAGCAGTGTCACGTCAGGCTGGCCGCCGGCGTTCTCGTCGCCACCGGGCTGGTGGATGGCCACCATTCCCGCTTCCGCCAGGTCCGCGACGAGGATCCGGGCCACACCGAGAGGCATCGACAGCAGGGCCGACACCTCCGCCACCGACTTGACCTCGCGGCACAGGTGGCAGATGCGCTGGTGCTCGGGGAGCAGCCCTATCAGCTGTGCCGGGTCGGCGGTCGTGCTGACGAGCGCCTCGATGGCGAGCTGGTAGCGCGGCCGTGTCCGGCCACCGGTCATCGCGTAAGGACGCACCAGCGGCTGGTCGCCCTCAGGACCGTACGAGGCGTGCGGAGATACGCCGTACGGGTCGTGAGAGGCGGTGGGCGGGGTCATGGATCCTCCGGGCGGGACAGCAGGTGGTCTGCGTGCCGTCTGACGGGCCGGTGGGGGCGGTGGCGGCCTGACGGTGCGGTCATACGTGCGTGTGGGGGAGGGCGTGACTAGTGCAGCAGGCTGCCCTGCAGTTCGGCGCGGAGATCGGGGGTGAGCACGGAACCCGCGCGGTCCACGAGCAGCGCCATCTCGTAGCCGACGAGGCCGATGTCGCAATCGGGGTGCGCGAGCACCGCGAGGGACGAACCGTCCGAGACCGACATGAGGAAGAGGAAGCCACGCTCCATCTCCACCACGGTCTGGGCCACCGTGCCGCCCTCGAAGATCCGGGACGCACCCGCGGTCAGCGAGGTGAGGCCCGAAGCGACGGCGGCCAGCTGGTCGGCGCGGTCCCGGGGGAACCCCTCCGACATGGCGAGCAGCAGGCCGTCCGCGGACACGACGACGGTGTGGGAGACCCCCGGCGTGTTGTCCACGAAGTTGGTGATCAACCAGTTCAGGTTCTGTGCCGCCTGGCTCATCTGGGTCAACTAACGCTCCTGCTGGTGAGTGGGGCTGGGGAAGCTGCCGGTCTGGCCCGTACCGGCCTGGCGACCCTGCTGGATGCCCCGACGGAGATTGGTCAGCCGGCCGCGAACGTCATCAGGCGAACGCGAGACCTGCGGACCGGTTTGGTGCTGTTGCTGCTGAGCCGTACCCGCGACGAGGTTCGCACGCGGGACGCGACGCGGGAGCCCGGAGACGGTGACTCCGCCGGCCGAGGGCTGGCGGACCCGCTCGGCCTGGCGGCCGAGCTCGTCGTTGGGCGACTGGCGCCAGTTGGCGGGCGCCTGAGCCTGCTGGGGCGCCGCGGGTGCGGCGGCCGCCGGGCGGGCGGGCGCAGGGGTGGCGTTGGGCGACTGGGGCTGCTGCGGCGAACGCTGCGGCAGACCGCCCGGACGGCCGTTGTTCTGCTGGGGGGCGGGCGCCTGCGGCCGGTCCTGCTGCTGCGGGGCCTGCTGGCCCGACTGCTGGCCGTGGAACCAGTTGGTCTCAAGGGTGTCGAAGAGCGGCGTGCGGCCGTCGCCAGGTCCGGCGGGCGGCAGCTCGTCCTGCCGGCCGGGAGCCTGCGGCTGCGCCGGGAACCCCTGTTCCTGGCTGCCCTGGGCGGGCGGGCGCGGCATGGAGAAGTCCGCCGCGTCCCGGGAGCCGAGCTGCGGCAGATCGCGTGCGGGACCGCCGCGGCGGCCCTGCGGCTGCGACTGACCCTGTCCCTGCGTCTGGCCGAAGCCGTCGCCGCCGGGGAACTGGCCGTCCTGGCGCGGACGCCCGGGGGCGTTCTGGCCGGGGGCCGCGAACTGGCCGGTGGCGGACGGGTCCTGAGCGCCGGGGCGCCGGCCGTCGTCGAAGCCGGGCGCCGCGAACTGGCCGGTCTGGTGGTTCGGGTTCTGCGACTGGCCCTGCGGCTGGCCAGGCGCCTGGTTCTGGGGCTGGAAGTGGTTCGGGTTCTGCGACTGGCCCGGGTGACCGCCGAAGACGTCGTTACGGACGAACGTCCCCGTGTCCTGGCCCTGGCTCTGACCCTGGTCGAGCGGGGCGGGCGCGCCGGGACGGGGTCCGTCGAAGTCGGGACGGGGGAACTCGGCCGTCGAGCCGGGGCCCTGACGGTCGTCCACCCGCGGGAACTGCGACGTGGAGTCCGGCTCCTCGTGCCCGCGCGGCGCGTCGAGCGAGGCGCGCGGCACCGGCGGCTGAGCGTCGTCGTTGCCCCAACTCGGCACGCGCGGCTGGGGGTTGCCCCCGGGCAGCTCGGCACGGGGACCGCCACGCGGCGGCAGGACCGGCCTGCGGCCCTGCTCGGGCGCCTGGTTCGTACGCTGCTGGGGCGGCACGGGACCGTTCTGGCCCGGTCCCTGGCCGAGACCCTGACCCTGCGGCTGACCTTGGCCGGGACCGCTCTGCAGGCCCTGCGCGCCGAACATCCCGGCCGGAGCCGGACGACCCTGCTGAGGGGACTGCTGCGGCTGCTGGGACTGAGGCGCCTGCGGGCCACCGGCCTGTGGCCCGTTGCCGTCACGGCCGGGCAGAGCCGCGCGCGGACCCGAGCCCGCGACCTGCGGACGCGCCGCGCCGGGACCGGCAGCGAGCCGGCCCGCACCGCCCTGCGGACCCGCACCCGCGCCGACCCCACGCCGTGCTGCGGCCACACCGGCGGCGGCCTGCGCGGCGGCGGGGCCACCGGAGACGGCGCCGGGACCGGGCTTGCCGGGAGCCTTCTTGCCACCCTGGGCGACGTCGACGGGCAGCATGACGAGTGCCGTCGTACCACCGGAGTCGGACGGGCGGAGCTGGATACGGATGCCGTGACGCTGCGACAGACGGCCGA
Organism: Streptomyces sp. NPDC055140; assembly: GCF_053607285.1. NCBI lineage: Bacteria > Bacillati > Actinomycetota > Actinomycetes > Kitasatosporales > Streptomycetaceae > Streptomyces > Streptomyces sp. NPDC055140. The sequence continues at coordinate 183,852 of NZ_JBSGTG010000011.1, forward strand.
CCACGAACAGACCCATGCGGCGCGAGACCGACACGTCCACGGTGGGCGGCGACGCGAGCCGCTCGTTGATCGCGGCGAGGTCCTCGGGGGAGAGGCCGATGCCGGTGTCGTGGATCTCGATGAGCACACGGCCGTCGGGCAGCGCGTGACCGGTGACCTTGACCTTGGTCTGCGGCGAGGAGAAGGAGGTCGCGTTCTCGAGCAGCTCGGCGAGCAGGTGCACGAGGTCGTTGACGACGCGTCCGGCGACCTCGGTCGAGGGGACCGAGGCCAGCTCGATGCGCTCGTACTGCTCCACCTCGGAGGCGGCGGCGCGCAGGACGTCGACCAGCGGGACCGGGCGGGTCCAGCGGCGGCCGGGCTCTTCACCGGCGAGAACGAGGAGGTTCTCGCCGTTACGGCGCATGCGGGTCGCGAGGTGGTCGAGCTTGAACAGCGAGGACAGCTGGTCGGGGTCGGCCTCGCGCGACTCCAGCTCGGAGATGAGCGAGAGCTGGCGCTGGATAAGACCCTGGGAACGACGCGAGAGGTTGGTGAACATCGCGTTGACGTTGCCCCGCAGGAGGGCCTGCTCGGCGGCCAGACGGACCGCCTCGCGGTGCACGTCGTCGAAGGCCGAGGCCACCTGGCCGATCTCGTCGCGCGAGTGCACACCGACGGACTCGACGGAGGTGTCGACGTCCTGCGGGTCCGACTCGGACAGCTGCTTGACCAGCTCGGGCAGGCGGTCCTGGGCGACCTTGGTCGCGGTGTCCTGGAGCCGGCGCAGCGAGCGGATCATGGACCGCGCCACGACGAAGGCGCCGACGAGCGAGACGCCGAGGACGAGCAGGATCAGCGCACCGTTGATGATGGCCGTGCGCTCGGACTCGTTGCGCAGCTCGCGGGCCTGCTGCTCCATCTGGTTGAGCAGCGTCAGCTCGATCTTGGACATTTCCTGCAGACGCTGGCTGTCCGCGTCGACCCAGTCCTTGTAGGACCGCTTGTCCTGGATCCTGATGCCGCCCTCCTGGCTGAGGGCGCGGCGGGCGTACTGGTCGGCGGCCTTGATCGTCGCGTTGCCCGAGTCGATGGGCTTCATCAGCTCGGTGGCGGCGACGTTTCCGTAGACGGAGCTGAAGCCCTTGAGGTCGGACTCCTGGTTCTCCAGCGCGGACTCGCCGTAGCGGCGGTCGGTCTCGGAGAGCTTGCCGAAGTCACGGTCGTTCGGGGGCAGGGCGGCCGCGATGACGGCGCGCTGCACGGACGCGTACTCCTTGGCGGAGGAGAACGACGCCAGGGCGCGCGTGCGCTTGATCATCTCGGGGTTGCTGGTCGCCTGCGCCATGTCGGTGGACAGCGACAGGAGCTGCTCGACGAGGCGGCTGTAGGCGTCGATCGTCTGGGACGAGGTGCTGCGGTCCTTGAACGCGTCCTGCCGGATGCCCTTGAGGTTGTTGAGCTGGCCGGCGATCTGCGTGACGTGGTCCTGCACACCGTCGAGACCGCTGTTACTGGTCCCGTCGGTGATCTCGTACGTGCCCTCCATGAAGGCCTTGCGCGCGCGGTCGGTCTTCTGACGCGCTCCCTTGACGGTGTAGTCCTCGGTCGCCTTGCCGCCGTTGGCCAGCGGGCCCGCCGACTGGTCGCGCTCCTCCTGGAGCGCGGACGCGAGCTCGGTGGCCTGCTTGGTCATGTCGGTCAGCAGCTTCATGTTGTCGAGCTGCTGGATGTCGCTCATCGACTCGCCGATACGCAGCGCGCCGAGGGAGGTCGCGGCGACCACGGGGAGGGCGAGCAGCGACACCAGGCGGGTGGAGATACGCCAGTTGCGCAGGGCTATTCGCGAGCCGGGGCCGGTCGGGCTCTTCGGCTTCGCGGCGGTCTTGGGCGCGGCCGAGGCCGCCGTACTGCCCTCGACGGAGGCGGTCCGGCCCGGGTTCTGGGCGTGCTGGGGCGAGGAACTGCCTGTCATCGGGCCAGTCCCGCCGCGCGGCTCCGGCTCCGCCGCAGCGCTGCCATCCCTGTTCTTACGTCCCTGCACTAGCGTCGCAACCTCTGGACCAGGCGTCCCCCGCGTGCGCGGACGGGACGGTGTCGGCGTAGTTCGGGGGCGAGCTGACACGCCCCCTTCGGTCGTCGGTGACCGGCGCTGCTCCCCCTTCCCGCCGCGACTCGGCGCTGCGTTGCGCCCCGTACGCGCCGGCTCGATCTCGCGGCGGTCCCGCGAATTCCAGCACAGTGCAGGATCTCCAACAAGGGCCGAGGGTCATGACTGGACCAGTGTGACGCCGTGTAAGGGGTGTGTCACGAGACGTAGAAAGGGATCTCGTCGATAACGGACTTTTACTGACGTTCCACCTACGCCCGGGGGGTGTCCCAGTCGCCATGATCGGGAGCGGAATGATGGCTTCAATGTCGGAATGCCCGTTTCGATGCAGCGCACTTCGGGTCCGAATTGAAACTTTTGCCCGCCCTCTGGTGAGCAAACTCACATGAAGAACTTCGACTCTTCCTCGCTTTCGACGGGAATCAGATGTTTAGCCTGACGCTTTACAGGGATGGCGAATCCGACAACCGGCGCCCTGAGGGCGCCCGCACCGACAAGGTCACGAGCGACACATGAAGACTGTGAAGTCCGCGATGTTCCGCAACATCGCCAACCCGCGGCGTACGACGCTGATGCACCTCAAGGACGCCGACGAGCTGCAGACGGCGCCGGAGCTCCCGGAGTACTCCGTCGATCTCCCCGCGCAGACGGCCAACCCGCGCCGCGCCATCCTGATGGAAGCCCCGGAGCAGACGACCGTCGCCTCCTGACGCGCGGCAATCCGCGAGGCCGGGTGCCCGAGCCGCGTTAGCCTGGGGCGTCAGATTCCAGCCAGCGGAAGTAGAGGGGCGCAAGGCACCCGTGCGCATCGCCAGATTCTCCATCGACGGCAATGTCGCCTTCGGCGCGGTCGAGGGCGACAGTCCCCCCGGAACGACCGATGGGCTTGTCCTCGACATCATCAAGGGCATCCCGTTCGCGGACTTCGAACTCTCCGGCACGAAGGTCCCGCTGAGCAAGGTCAGGCTTCTGCCGCCGGTGCTCCCGAACAAGGTCGTCGCGTTCGGCCGCAACTACGCGGAACACGCGAAGGAACTGGGCAACGAGGTCCCGGACGCCCCCTTCGCGTTCTTCAAGCCGTCCACCTCGGTGATCGGCCCCGGCGACGAGATCGCGTACCCCTCCTTCTCGCAGGAACTGCACCACGAGGCCGAGCTCGCCGTGGTCATCGGCCGCATGTGCCGTGAGGTCCCGCGCGAGCGCGTCAAGGACGTCATCCTCGGATACACCTGCGCGAACGACGTCACCGCGCGTGACGTCCAGAAGCGCGAGAAGCAGTGGGCCAGGGCCAAGGGCTTCGACACCTCCTGCCCGCTCGGCCCCTGGGTGGAGACGGACCTCGACCCCAGCGACCTGACGATCCAGTGCACGGTCAACGGACAGCAGCGCCAGCTCGGCCGCACGTCCCAGATGATCCACTCGATCGAGGACCTGATCGTCAACATCTCCGAGGCCATGACGCTGCTCCCCGGCGACGTGATCCTCACGGGTACCCCGGAAGGGGTCGGCCCGCTCAACGTCGGCGACGAGGTCGCCGTCACCATCGAAGGCATCGGCACTCTCACCAACAAGGTGATCAAGCGTGGCTAACGCGAACGTCCGCGTACGTTTCTGTCCGTCCCCGACCGGCAACCCCCACGTGGGCCTGGTCCGCACGGCGCTCTTCAACTGGGCCTACGCCCGGCACAACCAGGGCTCCCTGGTCTTCCGCATCGAGGACACCGACGCGGCCCGCGACTCCGAGGAGTCGTACGAGCAGCTCCTCGACTCGATGCGCTGGCTCGGCTTCGACTGGGACGAGGGCCCCGAGATCGGCGGCCCCCACGCGCCGTACCGCCAGTCGCAGCGCATGGACATCTACAAGGACGTCGCCGAGAAGCTCCTCGCCGCCGGCCACGCCTACCGCTGCTACTGCTCCACCGAGGAGCTCGACGCCCGCCGCGACGCCGCCCGCGCCGCCGGCAAGCCCTCCGGTTACGACGGCCACTGCCGCGACCTGAGCGCCGAGCAGATCGCCGCGTACGAGGCCGAGGGCCGGCAGCCCATCGTCCGTTTCCGCATGCCCGACGAGGCGATCACCTTCGAGGACCTCGTCCGCGGCGAGATCACCTACCAGCCGGAGAACGTCCCGGACTTCGGCATCGTCCGCGCGAACGGCGCTCCGCTGTACACGCTGGTCAACCCGGTCGACGACGCCCTGATGGAGATCACCCACGTCCTGCGCGGCGAGGACCTGCTCTCCTCCACGCCCCGCCAGATCGCCCTCTACAAGGCGCTCACCGAGCTCGGCATCGCGAAGCTCACACCCGCCTTCGGTCACCTGCCGTACGTCATGGGCGAGGGCAACAAGAAGCTCTCGAAGCGTGACCCGCAGGCGTCGCTCAACCTCTACCGCGAGCGCGGCTTCCTGCCCGAGGGCCTGCTCAACTACCTGTCCCTGCTCGGCTGGTCCTTCTCGGCCGACCAGGACGTCTTCTCCATCGAGGACATGGTCGCGAAGTTCGACCTCGCGGACGTCAACGCGAACCCGGCGCGCTTCGACCTCAAGAAGGCCGAGTCGATCAACGGCGACCACATCCGCATGCTGGACGTGAAGGCGTTCGCGGCGGCCTGTGAGCCGTGGCTGCGCGCCCCGTTCGCCAACTGGGCGCCCGAGGACTTCGATCAGGCGGCCTGGGAGGCCATCGCCCCCCACGCGCAGACCCGCGTGACGGTCCTTTCCGACATCACGGCCAACGTCGACTTCCTGTTCCTCAAGGAGCCGGTGGAGGACGAGGCGTCCTGGACCAAGGCCATGAAGGGCGACCCGGTCGGCCTCCTGACCACGGCCCGCGCGAAGCTCGAGGCCGCCGACTGGGCGTCGGCCGACTCCCTCAAGGAGGCCGTCCTGGCCGCCGGCGAGGAGCACGGCCTCAAGCTCGGCAAGGCGCAGGCCCCGGTCCGCGTCGCCGTCACCGGCCGTACGGTCGGCCTGCCCCTCTTCGAGTCCCTGGAGATCCTGGGCAAGGACAAGACCCTGACCCGCATCGACGCCGCCCTGGCCAAGCTCACGGCCTAAGCTCGGGCACATGCCGATCCGCGCGGTCCTGTGGGACGTAGACGACACGATCTTCGACTACGCGAACGCGGACCGCGCCGGAATGCGGGACCACCTTCGGGCCGAGGGCCTGGCCGACGGATTCACCTCCGTCGGCCAGGCCCTCGCCCGTTGGCGCACCCTCACCCAGGAGCACTGGGCGCGCTTCGAGTCGGGCGAGACCGACTGGGAGGGCCAGCGCCGCAATCGCGTACGGGCCTTCGTGGGGCGCGGCGCCGACGACATGGACGACGCCGAGGCGGACGCCTGGTTCGGGCGCTACATCGTCCACTACGAGGCCGCCTGGGCGCTGTTCCCCGACACCGTCCCCGTGCTCGACCTGCTCGCGGAGCGCTACCGGCAGGCGGTCCTGTCCAACTCCTCGCTCCACAACCAGGACCGCAAGCTGCGCGTCCTCGGCGTGAGGGACCGCTTCGAGGCCGTCGTCTGCGCCGCCGAACTCGGTGTGGCCAAACCTCAGGCTGCCGCCTTCCACGCCGCCTGCGAGGCCCTGGAACTGCCCCCGCACGAGGTCGCGTACGTCGGCGACCAGCCCGACACCGACGCCCGTGGCGCCGAGGAGGCGGGGCTCACCGGCATCTGGCTGGACCGCGCGCGGACCGGTGGCCGTCCCGAACTCACGCGCATCACAGCGCTCGACCAGCTCCCCGCGCTGCTGGCCCCGGATAGCCGTTTTGGAGCGCCGTCCACCTTCGGGTAATGTTCTTCCTGCGCCAAGGGAAACGGGCCGACAGGCCGGACCCGGAAGCGTAAATCAAACAGAACCCTCGCAAGGGGTTGCTTTTTGATGGCCTATGGTGTAATTGGCAGCACGACGGTTTCTGGTTCCGTTAGTCTAGGTTCGAGTCCTGGTAGGCCAGCTCGCAGAGCTTATCTGCATCGCGGATTCCAGATCCGCAAAGCCCCCGTTGTGTAGCGGCCTAGCACGCCGCCCTCTCAAGGCGGTAGCGCCGGTTCGAATCCGGTCGGGGGTACAGATCCTTCCCAGGGGGACAGTCCGGGTCGCACCCGCTGTTTTTCATGCAGGATCGCTAGGGCCCCCGTTGTGTAGCGGCCTAGCACGCCGCCCTCTCAAGGCGGTAGCGCCGGTTCGAATCCGGTCGGGGGTACTGATCGGGCCATCCAGGCCTGGATCGCATTGGGCTATGGTGTAATTGGCAACACGACGGTTTCTGGTTCCGTTGTTCTAGGTTCGAGTCCTGGTAGCCCAGCTGGATCGCGTGGCAGCACAAGATCCTTGCCCCCGTTGTGTAGCGGCCTAGCACGCCGCCCTCTCAAGGCGGTAGCGCCGGTTCGAATCCGGTCGGGGGTACAAGACAGCAAGAGGCCCTCCCCAGCAGGGGAGGGCCTCTTCGCGTTGCCCGGAGCGCGTGAGCGTGACATGTCTCACCAAGTCTCAACTCGGGCCGGTCGCTGCGGCGTTGAAGCGGCCGGTCCGAGTTGAGCGGTGTGGTGGGGAGGGTCAGCCGGTGCGGCGCAGGGCCTCGGAGAGGCGGCCCGCCGCGTCGATGACGGCCTGCGCGTGCATGCGGCCAGGGTGGCGCGTCAGGCGCTCGATCGGTCCGGAGACCGAGACCGCCGCGACGACACGGTTCGAGGGGCCGCGCACCGGCGCGGAGACGGACGCGACGCCCGGCTCCCGCTCGCCGATCGACTGGGCCCAGCCACGGCGCCGTACGCCCGACAGGGCCGTCGCCGTGAAGCGGGCGCCCTGGAGGCCGCGGTGGAGGCGCTCGGGCTCCTCCCAGGCCATCAGGATCTGTGCCGACGAGCCCGCCTTCATCGTGAGCGTGGAGCCCACGGGGACGGTGTCCCTGAGGCCCGACAGGCGCTCGGCGGCCGCGACACAGATGCGCATGTCGCCCTGCCGGCGATAGAGCTGCGCGCTCTCGCCCGTCACGTCACGGAGGTGGGTGAGTACCGGACCCGCCGTAGCGAGCAGGCGGTCCTCGCCCGCCGCCGCGGCCAGCTCGGCCATGCGCGGGCCGAGGATGAATCGGCCCTGCATGTCACGCGCCACCATGCGGTGGTGTTCCAGTGCCACGGCGAGACGGTGTGCCGTGGGTCTTGCCAGTCCGGTCGCCGCGACCAGCCCCGCGAGGGTGGCCGGACCGGACTCCAGGGCGCTGAGAACAAGGGCCGCCTTGTCCAGAACGCCGACGCCGCTAGAGTTGTCCATGCGTCGATACTCGCGTCTCACTCTGTGAAACGCAAGTTCAATTTCCCGTGAAACTTGACACCCTGTACTTACAGCGGCCCGCAGACCAACGGGCCGGGACGTTCACGTCCGGTACGAGGGGTACGGACGTCGGCGACCACGATCTCTAGTTGGGCCGGCTCACGATGCCGGCCGGAGGGAAAGCGATGGGTAGGACACTCGCGGAGAAGGTCTGGGACGACCACGTCGTCCGGCGCGCCGAGGGCGAGCCCGACCTCCTCTTCATCGATCTGCACCTGCTGCACGAGGTGACCAGCCCGCAGGCCTTCGACGGCCTGCGCCAGACCGGTCGCCAGGTGCGGCGCCTCGACCTCACCATCGCGACCGAGGATCACAACACCCCGACCCTCGACATCGACAAGCCGATCGCGGACCCGGTCTCGCGCGCCCAGCTGGAGACGCTGCGCAAGAACTGCGCCGACTTCGGTGTGCGCCTGCACTCGCTGGGTGACGTCGAGCAGGGTGTCGTGCACGTCGTCGGCCCGCAGCTGGGCCTGACCCAGCCGGGAACCACGGTCGTCTGCGGTGACTCCCACACGTCCACGCACGGCGCGTTCGGCGCGCTGGCCTTCGGCATCGGCACCTCTCAGGTCGAGCACGTCCTGGCGACCCAGACGCTGCCGCTGGCCCGTCCCCGCACGATGGCCATCACCGTCGAGGGCGAGCTGCCCGACGGCGTCACCGCCAAGGACCTGATCCTCGCCATCATCGCGAAGATCGGTACGGGCGGCGGCCAGGGCTACATCCTGGAATACCGCGGCGCCGCCATCGAGAAGCTCTCGATGGAAGCCCGCATGACCATCTGCAACATGTCGATCGAGGCCGGCGCCCGCGCGGGCATGATCGCCCCCGACGAGACCACCTTCGCCTACCTCGAGGGCCGCGCGCACGCCCCCAAGGGCGAGGACTGGGACGCCGCGGTGGCGTACTGGAAGACGCTGAAGTCGGACGACGACGCGGAATTCGACGCCGAGGTCGTCATCGACGCCACCGCGCTGTCGCCGTTCGTCACCTGGGGCACCAACCCCGGCCAGGGCTCGCCCCTGTCGGCGCAGGTCCCCGACCCTGCTTCGTACGAGGACGCTTCGGAGCGCTATGCCGCCGAAAAGGCCCTGGAATACATGGGGTTGACCGCCGGGCAGCCGCTGCGCGACATCAAGGTCGACACCGTCTTCGTAGGTTCGTGCACCAACGGCCGCATCGAGGACCTCCGCGCCGCCGCCGAGATCGTCGGGGGCCGCAAAGTCGCCGACGGCGTAAGGATGCTGGTCGTTCCCGGCTCCGCGCGGGTGGGTCTGCAGGCCGTCTCCGAGGGCCTGGACAAGGTCTTCAAGGAGGCCGGCGCCGAATGGCGGCACGCGGGCTGCTCGATGTGTCTGGGCATGAACCCCGACCAACTCGCCCCCGGCGAGCGCTCCGCGTCCACCTCGAACCGCAACTTCGAGGGACGGCAGGGCAAGGGCGGCCGTACGCACCTGGTCTCGCCCCAGGTCGCCGCCGCCACCGCCGTGCTTGGCCACCTGGCCTCTCCGGCCGACCTGTCCGACACTGACGCCCGTACGCCCGCTGGAGTCTGATCAGCCATGGAAGCATTCACCACGCACACAGGCCGGGCCGTCCCGCTGCGCCGCAGCAACGTCGACACCGACCAGATCATCCCCGCCCACTGGCTCAAGAAGGTCACCAGGGACGGTTTTGAGGACGGGCTCTTCGAGGCCTGGCGCAAGGACCCCGAGTTCGTGCTGAACAAGGCCGAACGCGAGGGCGCCACGGTCCTGGTGGCAGGCCCCGACTTCGGCACCGGATCCTCCCGCGAGCACGCGGTGTGGGCGCTGCAGAACTACGGCTTCAAGGCCGTCATCTCCTCGCGGTTCGCCGACATCTTCCGCGGCAACTCGCTCAAGAACGGCCTGCTCACGGTGGTGCTCGACCAGAAGGTCGTGGACGCGCTCCAGGACCTGGTGGAGAACGACCCCCAGGCCGAGATCACGGTCGACCTGGAGGCGCGTGAAGTACGGGCCGAGGGCATCACCGCCGCCTTCGAACTCGACGAGAACGCGCGCTGGCGGCTGCTGAACGGCCTGGACGACATCAGCATCACGCTCCAGAACGAGGGCGACATCGCGGAGTACGAGTCGAAGCGTCCCGCGTTCAAGCCGCAGACCGTGCAGATCTGAACTCTGCAAGGCTGATTTCGGCCATCGCGACAAGCCTCTGTACCCCCAATCGTGGACGGTTGGGGGTACAGCTGTGTCCGGCCTCGGACCGCTCGCCAAGTGCCGTTCCGGAGCTCTCAACTCCCCGCGTTTTCAAGGGTGTTCAGGGGGTACGCGTGTCTCGCGGCGCCCGTGCGCGCATGCTCCTCGAAGGGGCCCAGAAGGCCCGCCAGGGACGGCAGTTACCCCCTGCGGAGGCGACAACTCGCCCCAGATGGCACAATCTGTGCATGGGACACGACGGCCAACTCCAGCTCTATGCGGCGGTCGCGGACCAACTCAAGGAAGCGCACTCCAGGGTGCGCGCACTGCAAGTCCCGGAGGGCGTACGGATGGCGCTGACCCGGAAGCTGCTGGTCATTACGGCCGCGGCCAAGCACGATCTCGCCGATGCGGCAAGGCGACTGGACCGATTCATGGTGGACCTCGACGAGGGTCGATTCTCACAAGAGGACCACTGAGTAACTTCGCGACAGCCCGAGTTCGTTGCGGCACAAGGGTGATTAGCCCGTTTCGTGTTTGATTTGCGGTATATATCTGCCTAACGTGCGAAAAAGCCGGACCGGATACGTTCCGGCAATGTCTCCGAAGGGGAAGACGTGAACAAGGCGCAGCTCGTAGAAGCGATTGCCGACAAGGTCGGCGGCCGTCAGCAGGCCGCGGACGCCGTCGACGCGGTCCTGGACGCCATCGTCCGTGCCGTCGTCAGCGGGGACCGGGTCTCGGTCACCGGCTTCGGCTCGTTCGAGAAGGTCGACCGCCCCGCCCGCTACGCCCGTAACCCGCAGACGGGTGAGCGCGTACGGGTCAAGAAGACCTCCGTTCCGCGTTTCCGTGCCGGTCAGGGCTTCAAGGACCTCGTCGCGGGTTCGAAGAAGCTCCCGCGTGGTGGAGAGGTCGCGGTCAAGAAGGCGCCCAAGGGCAGCCTGACCGGCGGCGCCGCGGCGACGGTCAAGAAGGCCGCGGCCAAGAAGGCCACGACCGCCAAGAAGGCGGCGGCGAAGAAGGTCACCGCCAAGAAGACCACGGCCAAGAAGACGACGGCCGCGGCGAAGAAGACCACGGCGACGGCGAAGAAGGCCACCGCCAAGAAGACCACCGCCACGGCGAAGAAGGCCGCCGCGAAGAAGGCCGCCCCGGCGAAGACCGCCGCGAAGAAGGCCACCGCGAAGAAGACGGCGCCCGCCAAGAAGGCCACGGCCAAGAAGGCGCCCGCCAAGAAGTCCACTGCGCGCAAGACGACCGCCAAGAAGACCACCGCCCGCAAGAAGTAAGGGCGACGGCCTCAAGGGCCCCTCACGCGCCGGGCCGGGCTCCCCTCGGGGAGCCCGGCCCGCGGTGTATTCGCGAAAGCCCGGTCCGGCAGCGGCTCAGAGCGTCTGCAGCGTCACCAGCGTGATGCGCCGCGCCTCGCCCTCGCCCTCGACCTCGATACGGACCCGCTGCCCGGGGCGCAGCAGCCGAAGACCGCCCGCGTCGAACGCCGGGCCGTCGAACGGTACGGGGGTGCCGTCGTCGAGCAGCACGCTGCCGGAGCGGGAGTCGGGGTCGTATGTGTACGCGGTCGCCTGCATGCAGGCAGCGTACTCAGTCCGGGATCAGCAGCCCGGCGGCCGCCCCCGCGGTGCGTGGGCCGACGCCGAGCGACAGCGCCACCCGCAGGTCCTCGCCGGTGTCCACGTCCTGGCGTACGGAGTCGACGCCCGTCAGCGGGAGTTCCACCGCGCCGGACGCGGCATGACGGGCGCGGGACGCGGTGCCGAATGCAGGACGCAATTCCGTACCGGAACCCGCACTGAGAAGTGTGGTCCCGATTCCCGCCGCATCGGGAAGAAATGCGCGGGGAAATAGCGCGGCCTCCGCGAGAACCCGGGACAATTCCGCGGACCGCAGGGCCGGCAGATCGGCGTTGAGCGCTGCGACGGCCGCATCCGGGCGCCGGGCCCGCGCCGCCGCCGCACCGTGCGCCAGGGCGGCGTTCAGGCCCGCTCCCGGGGCATCGGGGACGATCAGGGCACCCAGGGCGGCCAGCTCCCTCCCGGCGAGCGCGTCGTCCGTGACTACCACCACATCCCGCACCCCGGCCGAGGCGGTCGCGGCGGCCACGGTGTCCTGCGCGAACGCCAGCGCGAGCCCGGGACGCACCCCGTCACCCGCGGTGGGCGCCAGCCTGCTCTTGGCCCGTACCAGGGGTTTCAGCGGTATCACGAGGGTCCACTGCACGTGAGGTCCGTCCCTTCGGGTCGCGCTCATTGTGGCCCGGCGCGTGAGGTGGGCATAAACGCGCGGGCGTACGGTGTTCTCGACAGACCGGCGGCCTGGGGCGACACTTGTGCGGCTGACCAGGTCTGAGAGGGCCTTCAAGGGTCCATAGAGGAAGGTGTCCGAGTGTCCCGCCGCAGAATCGGCTTCTGGTATCGCCTGGCGGCGGTCATCGCTAAACCGCCGCTCGTGGTTCTGATCAAGCGGGACTGGCGCGGAATGGAGAACATTCCGGCCGACGGCGGCTTTATCACCGCGGTGAACCACAATTCGCATCTGGACCCGCTCGCGTACGCGCACTTCCAGTACAACACCGGACGCGTTCCGCGATTCCTGGCCAAGCACGGGCTCTTCAAGAAGGGGTTCATCGGCGCCGTCATGCGCGGCACCGGACAGATCCCCGTCTACCGCGAGACAACGAATGCGCTCAGCGCGTTCCGTGCCGCCATCGACGCCGTCGAGCGCGGGGAGTGCGTCGCCTTCTACCCCGAGGGCACCCTCACCCGCGATCCGGCCCTGTGGCCCATGACCGCCAAGACGGGCGTCGCGCGCGTGGCGCTGCAGACCAAGTGCCCCGTGATTCCCGTCGCCCAGTGGGGCGCCAACCTCGTGCTCGCGCCGTACGCGAAGAAGCCCGACCTGCTGCCGCGCAAGACGCACCACGTCCTCGCCGGACCGCCGGTCGACCTGGAGCGCTTCTACGACAAGGAGATGACCCCGGAACTCCTCAAGGAGGCCACCGAGGTCATCATGACGGCGATCACCGGACTGCTCGGTGAACTGCGCGGCGAGCAGCCCCCGCTGCGCCGTTACGACCCCCGTGAGGCGCGCATCGCGCAGCGCCGCAAGGCCGCCGGGACCAACACCCTTACGGAGCAGGCCGGTTCGGCCGCCATCGAGCACGGAAGTCCTGAGGAGAGCAAGTGACCCCACCCGTCAAGGCGGCCGTCTTCGGAACCGGCTCCTGGGGTACGGCCTTCGCCATGGTGCTCGCCGACGCGGGGTGCGACGTCACCCTGTGGGCGCGCAGGCCCGAACTGGCCGAAGCGGTCAACTCCACACGTACGAACCCCGATTACCTCCCCGGCATCGAACTCCCCGGCAACATCAGGGCCACCGCAGACGCCGCCGAGGCCGCGGACGGCGCCGAGTTCACGGTGCTCGCCGTGCCCTCGCAGACGCTGCGCGCCAACCTCGCCGAGTGGACGCCGCTGCTCGCGCCCGGCACGGTCCTCGTCTCCCTCATGAAGGGCGTCGAACTCGGCTCCGCCATGCGGATGAGCGAGGTCATCGAGGACGTCACCAAGGTCGGCGAGGACCGCATCGCGATCGTCACGGGCCCCAACCTCGCCCGCGAGATCGCCGCCCGGATGCCCGCCGCCGCCGTCGTCGCCTGCCGCGACGAATCGGTTGCGCAGCGCCTCCAGACCGCCTGCCACACGCCGTACTTCCGGCCGTACACGAACACCGACGTGATCGGCTGCGAGCTCGGCGGAGCCGTGAAGAACGTCATCGGGCTCGCCGTCGGCATCGCCGACGGCATGGGCCTCGGCGACAACGCGAAGGGCTCGCTCATCACGCGCGGCCTCGCCGAGACCACCCGGCTCGGCCTCGCGATGGGCGCCGACCCGCTCACCTTCTCCGGGCTCGCGGGCCTCGGCGACCTCGTCGCCACCTGCTCCTCGCCCCTCTCGCGCAACCACACCTTCGGCACCAACCTGGGCAAGGGCATGACCCTCCAGGAGACCATCGCGGTCACCAAGCAGACCGCCGAGGGCGTCAAGTCCTGCGAGTCGGTGCTCGACCTGGCGCGCCGGCACGGCGTCGACATGCCGATCACCGAAACCGTCGTCGGCATCGTGCACGAGGGGAAGTCCCCGGTCGTCGCCCTGAAGGAGATGATGTCGCGCAGCGCCAAGCCCGAACGGCGCTGACGCGGGGCTCGCCGGACGCTGACTCCGCTGCTACCAGCAGGTACGCTCAACGCGATATGAGCAGCGAGAACCTTCCCCAGAGCAGCCGCCCCTCGGGCCAGAAGCCCCGTGTGGCCGTCGTCTTCGGCGGTCGCAGCTCCGAGCACGGCGTTTCCGTCGTCACCGCAGGCGCCGTGCTGCGGGCCATCGACCGCACCAAGTACGACGTGCTGCCGATCGGCATCACGCGCGAGGGACGTTGGGCGCTGACGGCCGACGATCCCGAGCGGATGGCCATCACCGACCGCAAGGTGCCGGACGTCGCCGAGCTCGCCGAGTCCGCCGAGGGCGGGGTCGTGCTGCCCGTCGACCCCTCGAGTCGCGAGGTCGTCTACACGGAGCCCGGCTCCGTGCCCAAGGTCCTCGGCGACGTCGACGTCGTGTTCCCCGTCCTGCACGGCCCGTACGGCGAGGACGGCACCATCCAGGGCCTGCTCGACCTGTCCGGGACGCCGTACGTCGGCTGTGGAGTCCTGTCCTCGGCCGTCGGCCAGGACAAGGACTACATGAAGCGGGTGTTCACCTCGTTCGGGCTGAAGGTCGGCCCTTATCTGGTGATCCGGCCGCGCGAGTGGGAGAGCGACCGGGAAGGCGCGCGGCGCCGCATCGCGGACTTCGTCGGCGAGCAGGGCTGGCCGCTGTTCATCAAGCCAGCGCGCGCGGGTTCGTCGATCGGCATCACCAAGGTCGACTCCTTCGAGGGCCTCGACGAGGCGATCGAGGAGGCCCGCAGCCACGACCCGAAGATCATCGTGGAGGCGGCGCTCGTCGGCCGCGAGATCGAGTGCGGAGTCCTGGAGTTCGAGGACGGGCCGCGCGCGAGCGTGCCGGCCGAGATCCCGCCGGTCCAGGCCCACGACTTCTACGACTTCGAGGCCAAGTACATCGACTCGGCGTCCGGCATCGTGCCCGCGCCGCTCACCGACGAGCAGACGGCCGAGGTGCAGCGGCTCGCGGTCGAGGCGTTCGACGCGGCGTCCTGCGAGGGCCTCGTACGCGCCGACTTCTTCCTCACCGAGGACGGCGAGTTCGTGATCAACGAGATCAACACGCTGCCAGGCTTCACCCCGATCTCCATGTACCCGCGGATGTGGCAGGAGAGCGGCGTGAGCTACCAGGAGCTGGTGGACCGCCTCATCCAGGCGGCGCTGAACCGGTCGACGGGGCTGCGCTAGTCCCGTAGCGATCCGATCCGTGCATGTCAGTCGGCGATCCCTTCGGGGATCGCCTTCTTGACGGGCCCGGCGAAGTCGACCAGGGGCGAGGCTCCCTCGGCGGCCAGCTCCTTGGGCAGGGTGACCTCCACGTAGGCGACCCGCAGCGTCGTCGTGAGCACCTGCGTGCCGTCGTCCCGCTTCTCGTACGCCCAGCCCACGCCGTTCACCTTCACCGGCAGAGCCTGTGGGTCGTCCATCAGCGCGGGCCGTGCGACACCGCAGCGCAGTATGATCGCCGGATCTCCCCACCCCGCGGTCAGCTCGGACCGCGGAGAGGGGTCGTTCCTTCCGTGCCCGTCCACCGTGTCCGGAAGCCTTTTGTGCAGGTTCCGGCACAGGTCCGTGACCTTGGCGTCAGGGGTGGGAACCGCTGCGTGCGCCGTGTCGTCTGCTGAGGAGCAGCCCGAGACGGCGAGCAGCAGGGCCAGGGCGGGGAGCCCGGTGGCAAGGCGGGGCCGGTGACGGAAGAAGTTCACCGGCCAAGGTTAGACGGGGGCTACAAGTGCACGACCGGGCAGGTCAGGGTGCGGGTGATGCCGTCCACTTGCTGGATCTTGGCGACCACCATGCGGCCCAGCTCATCGACCGTGTCGGCCTGTGCGCGCACGATCACGTCGTAGGGACCTGTCACGTCCTCGGCCTGGATCACCCCCGGGATCTTGCCGATCAGCTCGGCTACGGTCGACGCCTTGCCGACTTCGGTCTGAATCAGGATGTACGCCTGTACCACGGAACCTCCAGGGCGGCCACGAGGATCATGTGGGGAGAAGAGACGCCACGGTATCGCGTCGCCGCTCGCCGCGGGGAGACCCGCGGTGACTGTGGCGTACACACTGAGACTGACGGACGGCGGGCACCGGTCCACGCGACGGTCCCGCCCATGACAATGACCGTACCGATGACAGAGACGGCTCGCGACCGCAAGCGGACCGGGGCAGAAGGGGCAGTACGCGCATGAAGGGCACCGTCGGCGAGCTGGGCGAGTTCGGGCTCATCCGAGAGCTCACCTCCCGGCTCACCACCACCCCGGCCGTACGACTCGGCCCGGGCGACGACGCGGCCGTGGTGGCCGCGCCGGACCGCAGGGTCGTCGTGAGCACGGACATCCTCCTCGAAGGGCGGCACTTCCGCCGCGACTGGTCCACGGCCTACGACGTCGGGCGCAAGGCGGCCGCGCAGAACCTCGCGGACATCGCCGCGATGGGCGCCGTCCCGACCGCGCTCCTGCTTGGCCTCGTGGTGCCCGCCGAACTTCCCGCCAGCTGGCCGAACGAGCTGATGGACGGCCTGCGCGACGAGTGCCAGGTCGCCGGCGCCGCCGTCGTCGGGGGAGACGTCGTACGCGGCGACACCATCACCGTCGCGATCACCGCGCTCGGCGACATGCGCAACCACGAGCCGGTCACGCGCGCCGGCGCACAGCCCGGCGACGTCGTCGCGGTGACCGGCTGGCTCGGCTGGTCCGCGGCCGGGCACGCGGTCCTCTCGCGCGGCTTCCGCTCGCCCCGCGCCTTCGTCGAGGCCCACCGCCGCCCCGAACCGCCGTACCACGCGGGCCCCGCGGCCGCCGGGCTCGGCGCCACCGCCATGTGCGACGTCAGCGACGGCCTCATCGCCGACCTGGGGCACATCGCGGAGGCCAGCAAGGTCCGTATCGACATCAAGTCCGGCAAGGTCGACGTGCCTTCGCAGATGAACGACATCGGGCAGGCCGTCGGCGTCGACCCGATCCAGTGGGTGCTCACCGGGGGAGAGGACCACGCGATCGTGGCCACGTTCCCGCCGGACGTGAAGCTGCCCGCCCGCTGGAAGGTGATCGGCGAGGTCCTCAACCCGTCGGCGCTGCCCCAGGTGACGGTCGACGGCGCCCCGTGGACGAGCAAGGGCGGCTGGGACCACTTCGGGGACATAGAGGCCTGACGGCCTCACCGGCCGCGTACCGCCGCGGCAGTTGCGTCCAGGAGGGCCGGGTAGTCCTTCAGGTCGAGCGCGGTCGCGGCCTTCTCCGTCAGGCGCTTGAAGAACCCGGCCATCAGGCGGGAGCTGAGCAGCCGGTACATCCGGTCGCGGCTGCGGATCTTCCGCTCGGTGGGCGGCGCGAAGAACGGGCCCGCGTTGCCCGAGATCTTCTGGCAGCCCTTCGCGAAGTCCCCGATCTGCGCCTCGTAGGCGGCGAACGCGGTGCGGTGATCGCCGCCGGCCAGGGCCAGTTCACCCGCCAGGACGTACGCGCCGACGATTGCGACTCCGGTGCCCATGCCGCCCATCGTGGCGCCGTACCCGGCGTCGCCGAGCAGGACCACGCGGCCCTTGGCGAGCCGGTCGACGTGGATCTGCGCGATGGCGTCGAAGTACAGGTCGTCCGCGCCCTCCAGCGCCTTGAGGACCCGCGGCGCCTCCCAGCCCATCCCCACGAACCGCTCCGCGAGGATCCGCTTCTGCTGGTCCACGTCCCTGCGGTCGTGGTCGAGAGGCTCGGAGCGGAACACCAGGAGCGCGCCCGCGCGGTCCGGGTCGCCGTCGTAGTTGCTGACGGAGACCGCCCGGCCCGGGTCGCTGTACAGCCGGCCCGTGCGGTCGAGGCCCAGGTGGTTGGGGATGCCGAAGCCGGCCACGTAGTGGTCGAGGAACCGCAGGTAGCGGGACTCGTCGCCGAACACGAGGCGGCGGGTGGGGGAGTGCAGTCCGTCGGCCGCCACGACGAGGTCGAAGCGGCTGGGCGCCGCGCGCTCGAAGGTGACGTCGACGCCGCGGTCGTCCTCGGTCAGGGTGGCGATCGAGTCACCGAAGACGTACTCCACGGTGTCCCTGCTGTGCTCGTACAGGATGTGGGCGAGGTCGCCGCGGAAGATCTCCACGTCGCCGCTCATCAGCTCCGCCGGCAGATCGACGCGCGGGGTGCCGTCGGCGTCGACGACCGTCTGGCGGCCCATGCGGGTCTGGCGCGCGTGGATGTCGTCGTGGATGCCGAGCGCGGTCAGGACCGTGCGGTGCACCCAGCCGCGGAAGTCGACCGCGAATCCGCCCTCGCGCAGGGCGGTGGCCTTCTCGACGACGGTGACACGGGCTCCGTGGAGGGAGAGGGCGAGGGCGACGGCGGGGCCGGCGACGCTGGCGCCGGAGACCAGGACGTCGAGGTGGGACAGCCGGGTCGATGCGTACGGGGTGTGTGTGTTCTTCATGTCCCCGAGCCTCGCGGGCGCCCCTGACCACCCGCTTACCGTCGGCTGACCGCCGCTGACCGCATTGCCCGGCCCTCCTCGAACGCCTTCTCGTACGTCTCCGGAGTGAGCGTCGCACGGACCCGCGCCTCTACGGGGGCGACGTCCGGGTCCCCGGCGAGCGCGAGGCCGCGCAGGCCCGCACCGGCCCCGAGCAGCACCGCGGCCTCGCGCGGATCCTGCGCCACGGAGGCCAACGCCTCGGCCGCATCGGCGAGTTCGAGGGCGCGCGTGGGCCCGTCGCAGAGCGCGATGCCCTGCTCGAACCAGTCGCGCGCCTCGTCCGGCCGTGACGCGGCGAGGGCGACGCGGCCCAGAGCGATGAGGGTCCGCACGGTCTCGCCGACGCTGAACCAGTTTGCGGCGCACAGTTCCAGAGCCGCCTCGTAGTGCACGCGCGCGTGCTCCGTGTCCCCGCCGATACGGGCCACATCGCCGAGCCCGCGCCGCGCGCTCGCCACCTTGTCGGGGACAGCCGCAGTGCGGGCCATCGCGGCCGACCGTGTGAAGTGATCGGCGGCGTCCCGGAGTTGGCCTTGGTGAAGCAGGACGTACGCCCGCCGGTGCAGCAGATCGGCGGTCTCCTCCGGGGCCTCGAGCGCGGCCACGTGCGCGAGGCCCTCGTCAAGCAGCGTCAGGGCCCGCTCCCGATCACCGCGCCAGTCCGCGAACATGCCCAGCGGATCAAGGCAGTTGGCCATGCCCCACCGGTCCCCGGTCGCCCGGAAGCCGGCGAGCGCCCGCTCGAAATGCTCCTCCGACGTGACGGGGCGCCCCGCGAACCACTCCTGGAAGCCCAGGCCGACATCGAGCAGCGCGAGCCCCCAAGGCGCTTCGCCGACCTGCCGGCGCACCCGCTCCTTCACGGCGTACTGCGGCCCGTACGCCACCGACCACAGGACCACCACGAACGGCCGCCGCAGCGCGTGGTCCCGGGATGCGAGCACGGCCTCCGCGTGGGCCAGGCGCTCCGGTTCGCGCGGGTCGTTCCCGTCGCCCGCGACCGTGTTGATCACACACAGGACGTACTCCTCGGCAAGGTCCTCCGGCGGCTCGTCCCCGAGCGCCGCGAGCAGCTCGCGGGCCAGCGGCACATGCGCGCCGTGCAGCCCGCGCAGCCGCCAGAACCAGGACAGGTCCGCCATCAGCCGCAGCGCCGCGCGCGGGTCCGCGCGCACGAGATGACGCAGGGCCGCCGACAGGTTGTCCCGCTCGGCCCCGAGCGCGGCCAGCCGCGGCAGCTGTCCGCCGCCGCGCAGATACGGCTCCGCCTGCGCCGCCAGTCCCCGGAAGTACGCGGCGTGCGCGTCCCGCAGCCGCGACACCTCGCCCTCGTCGGCCAGGTGATCCGCGCAGAACGCGCGGATCGTCTGAAGCATCCGGTAGCGCCCATCGGCCGCCTCCAGGAAGGACTTCTCCGTGAGAGAGGCCAGCAGGTCCTCCGGATACGGCACCCCGCACACGGCCTCGACCGCGGCGAGCGTCGCGCCCCCGGACGACCCTCCGGCGAACACGGCCATCCGCCGCGCGAGATCCCGCTCCTCCTCGTCGAGCAGCTCCCAGCTCCACTCGACGACCGCGCGCAGCGTGCGGTGCCGGGGCGCCTTGGTGCGGTCGCCGCGGGACAGCAGCCGGAAGCGGTCGCCGAGGCGGTCGGCGAGCTCGTCGACGGTGAGCGTGCGCAGCCTGGCCGCGGCGAGTTCGATCGCCAGCGGCAGCCCGTCGAGGGCCTCGCAGATCTCGTGAACGGCCTCCACGCGCGCGTGCAGATCGGCATCGGGCCGTACGGCGGCCGCCCGGTCCATGAACAGACGCGCGGCGGGACCGGCCGCGAGCGGGGGCACCGGGCACAGCACCTCACCGGTGATGCCGAGCGCCTCCCGGCTCGTGGCGAGGATCCGCAGCCCGGGACACGCGCCGAGCAGCGCGCCCGCGGTGCGGGCCGCGTCGTCGACGAGATGCTCGCAGTTGTCGAGCACGAGCAGCACCTCGCGCCCCTCCAGCGCGTCGATCAGCCGCTCGACCGGATCCCCCTGGGGCCCCCGGAACCCCTCACGCACCCCGAGCGCCGCGAGCAGCGCGTACGGCACCTGCTCCCCGGTGAGGAGAGGTGCCAGCTCGGTCCAGCACACGTCGGCCCTGCCCCGTGCGGCCTCGGCCGCGAGCCGGGTCTTGCCCGCCCCGCCCGGACCCGTCAGCGTCACGAGCCGATCCCCGGCGAGCAAGGCGTCGATCCGCGAGAGCTCGTCGGTCCGCCCGACGAACCGGGTCAGCTGCGCGGGAACGCCGCTCCCGCGCGCGGGTTCCCGCCCCCGCAGGAGTTCCAGGTGCAGCGCCGAGAGCTCCGCCGAAGGATCGGCCCCCAGCTCGTCGGCGAGGACGCGCCGCACCTCCTCGTACACGGCGAGCGCCTCGGCGGGCCGCCCGTCCGCGTGGAGGGCGCGCATCAGCTGACCGTAGAGGCGTTCGCTCAAGGGATGGGCGGCGATCAGCTCCCGCAGCTCGGGGACGAGACCGCCACCCGAGCCGAGTGCGAGTTCCGCCTCGATACGGGTCTGGGCGGCAGTGAGCCTGATCTCGTCGAGACGGCTGCCGAAGGCGGCGGGCAGGTCGGCGAGCGCGGGACCGCGCCAGAGCCCGAGCGCCTCCCCGAGGAGTGCGGATGCCTGGGAAGGGTCCCCGGCCGTGAGTGCACGCTCGCCCTCGCCTGCCAGCCGTTCGAAACGGTGCACGTCCACGTCGTCCGGGTCGACGGCCAGCCGATAGCCCGCCGGGGTGGCCTCGATGTCGAGGGAGAGCCGCTTGCGCAGCCGTGAGACCTGCGACTGGAGCGCGTTCGCGGCGCCGGCCGGCGGCTCGTTCCCGTACAGGCCGTCGATCAGGCGCTCCGCCGGGACGGTCCGGCCCGCCTCCAGGAGCAGCAGTGTCAGCAACGCCCGCGGACGCGGACCGCCGGGGTCCAGCGGGGTGCCGTCGGGGGCGCGTACGTCGAGGTGGCCGAGGATGCCGAAGCGCATTGGTCAGATTGTGGCAGGGGTTGGGGGGAGCGCCCCGGGTCCGTGCCCTCGCGACTTGTCCCGCATGAAAGCGGAATGAAACGGCACAAAAACTGATGGAAACGGCATAAAAAAGGACCGGCCCCCGAGGGGACCGGTCCTTCAAGCAACCAGCTAGGTGGCCGCGCTACACGTTACGTCAGCGCGAGACCTTGCCGGCCTTGATGCACGAGGTGCAGACATTGAGCCGCTTCGGCGTCCGCCCGACCACTGCACGCACACGCTGGATGTTCGGGTTCCAGCGACGGGACGTACGGCGGTGCGAGTGCGAAATGCTGTTGCCGAAGCTCGGCCCCTTGCCGCAGACGTCGCAGTTGGCAGCCACGGGTCACTCCAAGACTTCAGATGCACTTACGGTTGATCCCGGCATGCCGGGATCGGATCGGAGGATCTGAGTGGCGGTGCCAGGGGAAGGCCCGATGGATATCGGGCAACCGGAGCAGCATACAACGGCTGCTTCGGTAGAACGAAACTACCATGGTTGCCCCGGTCGCCGTCCCGGGCCCTCTTCCGGAGGGACCCCCTCCGGGGTCTACGCTGCGATGCCAGTTCGGCTGCTCTAGGAGGCGCAGGTGCCGCAGGTGCTCGACGTCCACGCGGTGCGCGCCTGGTGCGCACTGGCCCTGGAGGCGCTCGGGCGGGACCGCGAGGAGATCGACGCGATCAACGTCTTCCCCGTCGCGGACGGGGACACAGGCACCAATCTGTACCTGACCGTCGAGTCCGCGGTACAAGCTGTGGAAGCGGTCTTCACGGGCCTCGAACCCGCACCGCCCGCGCTGCCCGACGTCGTCCACGCGATGGCTCACGGAGCCCTGATAGGGGCCCGCGGAAACTCCGGAACGATCCTCGCGCAGCTCCTTCGCGGCATGGCTCAGGTCCTCGCGGGCGACGTCGGCGGTGAGGCGGATCACAGCGAAGATGCCGGCGGGGACAGCCTGCGGCGCGCACTGCGCCGGGCCGCCGAGTCCGCCCGGGAGGCGGTCGCGCACCCTGTGGAGGGCACGGTTCTGACGGTGGCGACTGCCGCTGCGGACGCCGCGGACATCTCCGGCGGGCCGGGCGGCGACTGCGTGGACGTGGCCCGCGCCGCGTACGACGGTGCCCGTGCCGCACTCGACGCGACGCCGGGACAGCTCGCGGTCCTGGGACGCGCGGGCGTCGTGGACGCGGGCGGGCGCGGGCTCGTGGCCGTACTCGGTGCGCTGACCGAGGCGCTCTCGGGTGACCCGGTGGCACCTCCGGGCGGGCGGGGCGTGCCCCACGCGCGCGTTGCCGCCGACCAGCTGCTGGACTGCGCGGACGGCGAAGGGCCGGCCTTCGAGGTGATCTACCTCCTGGAGGCCGACGACCAGGCCGTGGCGCGGCTGCGCACCCGGCTCGACGGCCTCGGCGACTCCCTCGTGGTCGTCGGCGGCGACGGACTGTGGAACGTCCATGTGCACGTCGACGACGCGGGCGCCGCCGTCGAGGCGGGCGTCGAGGCCGGCCGGCCGTACCGCATCCGCATCACGCACTTCGCCGCCGGCGACGCCCATATGACGCACCCCACGTCCGGCTCCGCGCCGACCGGGGAACGCGCCCAGCGCGCGATCGTCGCCGTGGTCCCCGGGGAAGGGCTCGCCGGTCTGTACAGAGAGGCGGGAGCCACCGTCGTACCCGAGCGGCCCGGCGAGGTGCCCGGCAGCGGGGAACTGGTCGAGGCGATCCGGCGGGCGCACGCGCGCGAAGTGGTGCTCCTGCCGAACGACGCCGAGCTGCGCCACACCGCCGCAGCAGCGGCCGAACAGGCCCGCACCGAAGGCGTGCGGGTAGCCCTCATCCCCACCCGGTCCGCGATCCAGGGCATCGCCGCGCTCGCCGTCCACGAGAAGGAGCGGCGCTTCGACGAGGACGTCGTCGCGATGACGTCGGCGGCCGGCGCGACCCGCTACGCCGAACTGGCCGTCGCCGAGCGGCAGTCGTGGACGATGGCCGGCATCTGCCAGGCCGGGGACTTCCTCGGCCTCATCGACGGGGACGTCGCCGTGATCGGCGAAGAGGTGACGCGGACGGCCCGTACGACCCTCGACAGGATGCTGGCCGCGGGCGGCGAGATGGTCACCCTCGTCCTCGGCGACGAGGTGCCCGACGAGGTCGCCGACCGGCTCGAACGGCACGTACGCGAGACGTACCTGGCCGTCGACACCGTGGTCTACCGGGGCGGACGGAACTCCGCGCTCATGCTCATCGGTGTCGAGTAGCCCCCGGTGGGCCCCCTTTGTCAGTGGCGTGGTGTGCAATGGATCTCGTGCCCGCGCTCGAAGAACCGCTGAAGAAAGCGCTCGGTCCCGCCACCGCGAAGGTGATGGCCGAGCACCTAGGCCTGCACACGGTCGGTGACCTGCTCCACCACTATCCGCGCAGATACGCGGAGCGCGGAGAGCTCACCCGCCTCGCCGACCTGCCCCTCGACGAGCACGTCACCGTGGTCGCCCAGGTCGCGAGCGCCCGCATCCTGAAGTTCAACGGCGGCGCCGGCCAGCGCCTCGAAGTGACCATCACGGACGGCAGCGGCCAGCTCCAGCTGGTCTTCTTCGGCCGTGGCATCCACAAGCCGCACAAGGACCTCCTGCCCGGCACGCGCGCGATGTTCGCGGGCAAGGCCTCTGTCTTCAACCGCAAGATGCAGCTCGCGCACCCGGCGTACGAACTGCTGCGGGCCGACGCCCTGGACGCCGGCGAGGCCGACGAGGCGATCGGCTCCTGGGCCGGCGCCCTCATCCCGATCTACCCGGCCACCGCCAAGCTGGAGTCCTGGAAGATCGCCAAGGCCGTCGACATGGTGCTGCCCAGCGCCCAGGAGGCCCTCGACCCCCTGCCGGACTCGCTGCGTGAGGGCCGCGGCCTCGTCCCGCTGCCCGAAGCACTCCTGAAGGTCCACCGGCCCCACACGAAGGCGGACATCGCCGACGCCCGAGCCCGCCTCAAGTGGGACGAGGCGTTCGTCCTCCAAGTCGCCCTCGCCAGGCGGAGGTTCGCCGACGCGCAGCTGCCCGCCGTGGCCCGCGTCCCCCGCCCCGAGGGCCTGCTCACGGCGTTCGACGCGAAGCTCCCCTTCACCCTCACCGACGGCCAGCAGAAGGTCTCCAAGGAAATCTTCGACGGCCTCGCCACCGAACACCCGATGCACCGCCTGCTCCAGGGAGAGGTCGGGTCCGGGAAGACGATGGTCGCCCTGCGCGCCATGCTCGCCGTTGTCGACGCGGGCGGGCAGGCCGCGATGCTCGCGCCGACCGAGGTCCTCGCCCAGCAGCACCACCGCTCCATCACCGAGATGATGGGCGAGCTCGCCGAGGGCGGGATGCTCGGGGGCGCCGAGCACTCCACCAAGGTCGTTCTGCTCACCGGCTCCATGGGCGTCGCGGCCCGCCGCCACGCCCTTCTCGACCTTGTCACGGGCGACGCGGGCATCGTCATCGGGACGCACGCCCTGATCGAGGACAAGGTCCAGTTCCACGACCTGGGGCTGGTCGTCGTCGACGAGCAGCACCGCTTCGGCGTCGAGCAGCGCGACGCCCTGCGCGGCAAGGGCAAGCAGCCCCCGCACCTGCTGGTCATGACGGCCACCCCCATTCCCCGTACGGTCGCGATGACGGTCTTCGGTGACCTGGAGACCTCCGTCCTCGACCAGCTGCCCGCCGGGCGCTCGCCCATCGCCACCCATGTCGTGCCCGCCGCCGACAAGCCGCACTTCCTCGCGCGCGCCTGGGAGCGCGTACGCGAGGAGGTGGAGAACGGGCATCAGGCGTACGTCGTCTGCCCCCGCATCGGCGACGAGGAGGAGCAGGGCAATAAGGGCAAGGGCGGCAAGGGGGCCAAGAAGGAGTCCGCCGAGGACGCGGCCGAGAAGCGACCTCCGCTCGCCGTCCTGGACGTCGCCGAGGAGCTGGCCCACGGCGCCCTGCGCGGGCTGAAGGTGGAGGTTCTGCACGGCAGGATGCAGCCCGACGACAAGGACGCCGTGATGCGCCGCTTCGCCGCAGGCGAGACGGACGTCCTGGTCGCGACCACGGTCATCGAGGTCGGGGTGAACGTGCCGAACGCCACAGCCATGGTGATCATGGACGCCGACCGCTTCGGCGTCTCCCAGCTCCATCAGCTGCGCGGCCGCGTCGGCCGTGGCTCGGCGGCGGGCCTGTGTCTCCTGGTCAGCGAGATGCCGGAGGCCAGCCCGGCCCGCGCCCGTCTCGGCGCCGTCGCCGCCACGCTCGACGGGTTCGAGCTCTCCCGTATCGACCTGGAGCAGCGCCGCGAGGGCGACGTCCTCGGCCAGGCCCAGTCCGGAGTGCGCTCGTCCCTGCGCATGCTCGCCGTCATCGAGGACGAGGAGATCATCGCCGAGGCCCGCCAGGAGGCGACGGGCGTCGTCGCCGCCGACCCGGACCTGGAGCACCTGCCGGGCCTGCGCACGGCCCTGGACGCGCTCCTGGACGAGGAGCGCGAGCAGTACCTCGACAAGGGCTGACAAACTGGAGGTCCCCGCACATCCCTTCAGCCCCTTCTCCACTAGGACTCAGATGACCCGCGTGATCGCCGGCCGGGCCGGCGGACGTCGCCTGTCCGTCCCGCCGGGCAACGGCACCCGCCCCACGTCCGACCGGGCGCGCGAAGCCCTCTTCTCCACCTGGCAGTCACTGCTCGGCGGTGGCCCGCTGGACGGCGAGCGCGTGCTCGACCTGTACGGCGGCTCGGGCGCCGTGGGCCTGGAGGCGCTGTCGCGCGGAGCGGGGCACGCGCTCCTGGTGGAGGCCGACGCACGCGCGGTCCGCACCATCCGCGAGAACGTGAAGTCCCTCGGCCTCCCCGGCGCCGAGGTCAGAGCGGGCAAAGCGGAACAGATCGTTCGGGGCCCGGCCCCCGCTACCCCGTACGACCTGGTCTTTCTCGACCCTCCCTATGTCGTCCCGGACGACGATCTTCGGGAGATTCTCCTCACACTCGCCTCTGGGGGCTGGCTCGCGGACGAAGCGCTCGTCACCGTGGAGCGAAGCACCAGGGGCGGTGTTTTCCCGTGGCCGGACGGATTTGAGGCACTGAGGTCCCGTCGCTACGGCGAGGGAACGTTTTGGTACGGTCGCGCCGCCCTGAAGAGCACCGTCACGTGCGAGGAAGCGCCGTGACCGGACCGGAGAGCGAGGGACTCACGTTGCGCCGCGCCGTCTGTCCGGGGTCGTTCGACCCCATCACCAATGGCCACCTCGACATCATCGGCCGAGCGTCCAAGCTGTACGACGTCGTGCACGTCGCGGTGATGATCAACCAGTCGAAGAAGGGCCTCTTCGAGATCGAGGAGCGGATCGAGCTGATCCGCGAGGTCACCGCCGAGTTCGGCAACGTCGAGGTCGAGTCGTTCCACGGACTGCTCGTCGACTTCTGCAAGCAGCGCGACATCCCGGCCATCGTGAAGGGCCTGCGCGCCGTCAGCGACTTCGACTACGAGCTGCAGATGGCCCAGATGAACAACGGCCTCACGGGCGTGGAGACTCTCTTCGTCCCCACCAACCCGACGTACAGCTTCCTCTCCTCGTCCCTGGTGAAGGAGGTCGCGGCCTGGGGCGGCGACGTCTCCCACCTGGTGCCGCCGGTGGTCTTCGAGGCGCTCACCCAGCGCCTCCCCAAGAAGTGACATCCGGGCGCCAGTTGGCCGTACAGTCGTCCCGTCCGTCTCCAACACCCCTGTAGAGAGTGGCGAGCACACGGTGGACGTGCAGAAGAAGATCGACGAGATCGTCGCCGCGGTCGGCAATGCCCGGTCCATGCCCATGTCGGCCTCGTGTGTGGTCAATCGCGCCGACCTGCTCGCGATGCTCGAAGAGGTGCGCCAGGCGCTGCCCGGCTCCCTCGCACAGGCCGAGGAGCTGATCGGCGGACGCGCGCAGATGGTCGAGCAGGCCCGCCAGGAGGCCGAGCGGATCATCGAGACGGCGCACGCCGAGCGCGGTTCGCTGATCTCCGACACCGAGGTCGCGCGCCGCTCCCAGGACGAAGGGGAACGGATCCTCGCCGAGGCCCGCAAGGAGGCCGAGGAGATCCGCGCGGAGGCCGACGACTACGTCGACTCCAAGCTCGCCAACTTCGAGGTCGTCCTCACCAAGACCCTCGGCTCCGT
The DNA here is from genome assembly GCF_053607285.1 of Streptomyces sp. NPDC055140. NCBI lineage: Bacteria > Bacillati > Actinomycetota > Actinomycetes > Kitasatosporales > Streptomycetaceae > Streptomyces > Streptomyces sp. NPDC055140. The sequence goes on from NZ_JBSGTG010000011.1 coordinate 211,352, forward strand.
GGGCCGCGGCCGCGAGAAGCTCCTCGGCACCGGCCCGGGCGTCGACGACCAGGGCTACGAGGACGAGGACGCCCCTGAGCGCAGCCACGACCCCGAGACCCTCCGCCGCGACGCCGACTCGTACGTCGACGTGAAGCTCGGCGCCTTCGAGGCGGTCCTCGCCAAGACTCTGGAGGCGGTCGGCCGCGGCCGGCACACGCTCCAGGGCAGGGTCGCCAGCGACGAGCTCGGCACCCTCGACGACGGCACGGGCGCTCAGCACACCAGCGACGCCGACTACCTCGCCGGTCTCGCGGAGATCGGCAGCGTCCCCGCCGAGCCGGAGCGGGAGATCCCCCAGGCCCCGCAGATCCCGGCCCAGCAGTCGGTGTACGCCCAGCAGCAGGACCCGCAGCAGGACGTGTACGGCTACCAGCAGCAGCCCTACGGTCAGCAGGATCCGTACGCCGTGTACCAGCAGGACCCGTACGCGTACCAGCAGCAGGACCCGTACGCCTACCAGCAGCATCAGCAGCAGGGCTACGACCAGGCCCAGGCGGGCTATGCGCAGCCGCAGGTGGCGCACGAGCCGGCGGCGCTCGACGAGACCAGCCTCTTCGACACGAGCATGATCAGCACGGAGCAGCTGAGGCAGTACGAACAGGGGCGCTGACTCCGGATTGGGCCGTGAGCGAAAGGTCCAGTATCCTGGTTCTTCGGTCGCGCGTACGTCCGCGATCACAGCTGCCCGGGTTCATTCGGGACAGCGATCCCCTTGAGCAGCTTGAACAACTTGAGCATCGAAGATCGAAAGCAGGACCAGCCCTGAGTACGCACCTCGACCACCGCAACCCTCTCGTGTTCGATACGCACGAGCTGGGACGGCGTCCTGGTGCCCAGCAGCGGCTGACCCGCACGGTCGGCGCCCCCAAGGACTTCGGTATCGAAGGGGTCATCGGAGTGCCGGAAGGCGCGCCGATGGAGCTCGAGGTCCGTCTCGAGTCGGTCATGGAAGGGGTGCTTGTCACAGGCACCGCCCGTGCATCGGCTCAGGGGGAGTGCGTAAGGTGTCTGGAGCCGCTCGGCCTTGAGGTCGACGCGGACTTCCAGGAGATGTTCTCGTACCCTGACGCCGACGACCGGGGCCGCACCGCGGAACCGGCCGACGACGCCGAGGAAGACGAGGACAGGCTCTTTCTCGAGGACGGCATGTTCGACCTCGAGCCTGTGCTGCGTGATGCGGTGGTGCTTGCACTGCCGATGCAGCCGGTGTGCCAGGACGACTGCCCGGGTCTGTGCTCCCAGTGCGGAGCTCGGCTCGCGGACGATCCGGACCACCACCACGACGCCGTCGACATTCGTTGGGCGGCACTGCAGGGACTCGCCGGGACCATCCAGGACGGCGAGAAGGACGAGATGAGCGGCGCCGAAGCTGGCGTCGACGAGAAGCAGGAGAAGTAGCCGTGGCTGTTCCGAAGCGGAAGATGTCGCGCAGCAACACGCGCCACCGCCGGTCGCAGTGGAAGGCTGCGGTCCCCACCCTGGTTGCGTGCGAGCGCTGCCACGAGCCCAAGCTGCAGCACATCGCGTGCCCGGCTTGCGGCACTTACAACAAGCGCCAGGTCCTCGAGGTCTGAGCGGCTGGTGAGAGGCGCAATGTCTGAGTCGAACAAGACGGACAATGCCTCGTCCCACACGCTTCTGGAAGGGCGGCTCGGGTACAAGCTCGAGTCCGCCCTTCTGGTGCGTGCACTGACCCACCGCTCGTACGCGTACGAGAACGGCGGTCTTCCGACGAACGAACGGCTCGAGTTCCTCGGGGACTCCGTGCTCGGCCTCGTCGTCACGGACACGCTGTACACCACCCACCCCGACCTGCCCGAAGGCCAGCTGGCCAAGTTGCGGGCCGCGGTGGTCAATTCGCGTGCACTTGCGGAGGTCAGCCGTGGGCTCGACCTGGGCTCCTTCATCCGGCTCGGCCGGGGCGAAGAGGGCACGGGCGGCCGGGACAAGGCGTCCATCCTCGCCGACACGCTTGAAGCGGTGATCGGCGCCGTCTATCTCGACCAGGGTCTGGACGCGGCGGGCGAACTCGTCCACCGTCTCTTCGATCCCCTGATCGAGAAGTCCTCGAATCTGGGTGCGGGCCTGGACTGGAAGACCAGTCTCCAGGAGCTCACCGCGACCGAGGGGCTCGGCGTTCCCGAGTACCTGGTCTCGGAGACCGGCCCCGACCACGAGAAGACCTTTACTGCTGCTGCCCGCGTCGGAGGCGTCTCGTACGGCACCGGCACCGGCCGCAGCAAGAAGGAAGCGGAGCAGCAGGCCGCCGAATCGGCATGGCGCGCGATCCGCGCGGCTGCCGACGAGCGCGCCGAGGCGGCGAAGACGGCTGATGCCGTCCAGGCCACCGTGGCAGCCGAGGGGAACACCGACTCCTCCTCGGCGTCTGCCTGACGCCCGCATCCGAACTGTCCGGTGCCGACCGTCCTGAGGGGCGGTCGGCACCGTTCGTTTCGTTCCAGAGCTTCCAGAGCCCTCACAAGGAGACACCGTGCCCGAGCTGCCCGAGGTCGAGGTCGTACGGCGCGGACTCGAGCGCTGGGTCGCCCATCGCACCGTCGCCGACGTGGAGGTCCTGCACCCGCGCGCCGTGCGCCGTCACATCGGGGGCGGCGAGGACTTCGCGAACCGGCTGAAGGACCAGCGCATCGGCGTACCCGAGCGGCGCGGGAAGTATCTGTGGCTTCCGCTGGAGCCGACGGGCGGCGCGGTCCTCGCGCACCTCGGCATGAGCGGGCAGCTCCTGGTGCAGCCGGCCGAGGCGCCGGACGAGAAGCATCTGCGCATCCGCGTCCGCTTTGCCGACGAGCTGGATACGGAGCTGCGCTTCATCGACCAGCGCACCTTCGGCGGCCTCTCGCTGCACGAGACGGGCCCCGACGGGCTGCCGGACGTCATCGCGCACATCGCGCGCGACCCGCTGGACCCGAAGTTCGACGACGCGGCGTTCCACGAGGCGCTGCGCAGGCGCCGTACGACCATCAAGCGGGCCCTGCTCGACCAGTCCCTGATCAGCGGCGTCGGCAACATCTACGCGGACGAGGCGCTGTGGCGCTCGCGGCTCCACTACGAGCGGCCGACCACCGGCTTCACGCGCCCACGCACGGCCGAACTCCTCGGCCACGCACGGGACGTGATGAACGCGGCCCTCGCCGTCGGCGGCACCAGCTTCGACAGCCTCTACGTGAATGTGAACGGCGAGTCCGGCTACTTCGACCGCTCGCTCGACGCCTACGGGCGCGAGGGCGAGCCCTGCCGGCGCTGCGGCACGATCATTCGCCGACGCCCCTGGATGAACCGCTCCAGCTACTTCTGCCCGCGCTGTCAGCGCCCGCCGCGCGCCCCGTCCGCGTCGTAGCGGGAGCGCGAGGCGAGCACGTCGTCCATCCGGCCCTCGACGAACTGGATGAGGGTCAGCAGCCGTTCGGAGATCTCGCGCCCGAGCGGCGTCAGCTCGTAGTCCACGCGCGGCGGGTTGGTCGGCTGCGCCTCGCGATGCACGAGGCCGTCGCGCTCCAGCGCGTGCAGGGTCTGCGACAGCATCTTCTCGCTCACGCCGTCCACGCGGCGCCGCAGCTCGTTGAAGCGGAAGCTGCCCTCGTGCAGCGCCCCGAGCGTGAGCGCACCCCAGCGGCCCGTCACGTGCTCGAGGGTGCCGCGGGACGGACACTGCCGGGAGAACACGTCGTACGCGAGGTCGCTGCCGCTCGATTCCATGCGGCAAGCGTACTCCGGCACAGCGCGAACCTCAGGGGTGCGCTAACCACTGGTTAGTACGGGGCTCAGAAGCCGAAGTCCTGCGTCCACCACGGGCCGCCCGAACCGAAGTGCACGCCCACACCCAGCGTCTTGTAGTCGCAGTTGAGGATGTTCGCGCGGTGGCCGGGGCTGTTCATCCAGGAGTCCATGACGGACTGGGCGTTGGCCTGGCCGCGGGCTATGTTCTCGCCGCCGAGGTCCGTTATGCCGGCCTTCTTCGCGCGGTCCCAGGGTGTTGCACCATCCGGATCGGTGTGGTCGAAGAAGCCACGCGCCGCCATGTCCTCGCTGAAGTTCCCGGCGAGGGAGGCGAGGCCGCTGTCCGCGGTCACCGGGCTGCAGCCGACCTTGGCCCGCTCCGTGTTGACCAGCGCGAGCACCTGGGCCTCGGCCGACGCCTCGCCGGACGGGGCCTTCAGGCTGGGCGCGGCCACCGGGGGCTTCGGCTTCGTGGTGGCGGTCTTCGAAGGGGTCGCAGTCTTGGGCGAGGTCACCGTGCCGCCGGAACCGGAATGCGAAGCGGAACTGGAGGACTTGCTCGGTGACGCTGTCTTCGACGGGGTCGAAGACGACTTCGACGAAGATCGCGAAGGCGAGGCGGAAGGAGAGTCCGAGCGCTCCGCGCTGCGGCTCGCGGAGGAGGGGGCGCGGTCGGCGCTGCCGTCCGTCCCGCCCTGCGTCTGGAGCCCCGAGGGAGAGTCGGCGGCGCGCACCTTGTCGGCGCCGTTGCCGCCGCCCAGCGAGTAGTTGTCCATGCCGGGGATCACCCCGGAGGCCACCGCGACGGCGCCCATCGCCACGGCGGCCGAGACTCCGAGGAATCCCGTCCGCACCGGCCTGGCGACGCGCTTCCTGTGGCGGTGCGAGTGGCTGCCCGGGCTCCCGGAGGGCGCGTACGCGCTCTGGGGCTCGCCCGAGTGGGCGTTGTCGAAGGCCCACCCCAGGTCGCCGTTCGCCGTGCCGTGCGGGCTCGTGCCGTACGGGCCGGCGAATCCGCCGGCGGCGTACCTCTCCTCGTGCGCGCCGTCGTACGCGCCGGTCTGCCCGGCCCCGTACGTACCGTCGTGTCCGGCATACGAACCGGCCGTGCTGTCCGTGGCGCGACCCGTGGCGGCGCGGCCGGCGTCGGAGCGTCGGTGGCGTCCCATCTTGTGGCCTTCCTCGTCCTCGCTGTGGTCAACGTGACTCACCCGTACGAGTGAGGCTCATCGGTCCGCGACCGTACCCCAAGACGCAACGGGGCGAAGTGCTCCGAGTGCAATTGGCCGGTTAGCGTGCCCCTATGAACGAAGACGTACGCATCACCGCCTGGGTGCGCGGACGCGTCCAACGTGTGGGTTTTCGCTGGTTCACGCGGGCGAAGGCTCTCGAGATCGGCGGTCTGAGTGGCTTTGCTCTCAATTTGGACGACGGCCGGGTCCAGGTCGTCGCGGAGGGGTCACGCGAGAGTTGTCAGGGCCTTCTGGACTGGCTCCGCGACGGCGACACACCCGGGAGGGTCGACGGAGTCACGGAGATCTGGGACGCCCCGCGCGGCGGATACGCCGACTTCGCCATTCGCTGAGAAGGACGCGCAGGCCAGGAGCGTGAGAGGCGTTCATGGCATGCACCGGGCAACTGCGTGGGGCATGAATGACCTGGTGGTTGCCAATAAGAGCTTGTCGTGGCAGGCTCGCGAAGTAAGGATGATCTCGACGCCCCCAGGGGCCCGAAGTGAGGCCGCGCCGAAGTTTTCACGGTGCCGAGCCCCCGGGCTTACCCGCCAATACGGGGTGTGATCGTGTTGACCGTCAAACTTTTTGGTGAGACTCTGGAAGCCCCGCGCACCTTAGCTGTTTGGCATGTATGAACGGCAGCAAGACAACGAGTGCCAAGCACCGCGGGTGCGAATCCCTCACGACCCACACCGCTTCGGTCGGTCACTCATTGTGGAGGACCATCCATCATGGCAAAGGCGCTTCTCGGTTACGTCGGCGGTTCCGACCCGCGACTCCTCGCCGAGATGCGACGGCTCCAGCAGCGCGTCCAGGACCTCGAGTCCGAACTCGTTCGGATCCAGTCCGAGAACGACGCGCTCGCGGCTGCCGCTTCTCACGAATCGCTCCTCGAGAGCATCGACGTACCCCAGGCGGAGCCTGCGCTCACCTGACCACATCCCGCACACGACACCAGTGGTCAGGCAGCCCTTTCATCAAGCCGCTTGATCAGATTTCTCAGATCTGCAAGGGACGCTTTCGCGTCCCTTCTTTCTGACTTTCCGCTCCCCAAGCGCCGCCCCGTACTGCGCCCCCTCGAATGCCCCGTCAATGCTCCGCGCGTCGACGTCTTTCTTTAACGTCTGATGTGCCCTGCACTTTCCTGGGCGAAACCGCGGGTTCATGGAGTGAGACACACGCGGCGGGTAGAGTCCGGCGGCGTGCACCTCAAGGCCCTGACCCTGCGCGGGTTCAAATCGTTCGCCTCGGCCACCACACTGCGGTTCGAGCCGGGCATCACCTGCGTCGTCGGCCCCAATGGCTCGGGCAAGTCCAATGTCGTGGACGCCCTCAGCTGGGTCATGGGCGAGCAGGGTGCGAAGTCGCTGCGCGGCGGCAAGATGGAGGACGTCATCTTCGCCGGCACGACCGGGCGCCCGCCGCTCGGCCGCGCCGAGGTGTCGCTGACCATCGACAACTCCGACGGCGCGCTGCCCATCGAGTACGCCGAGGTCACCATCACGCGGATCATGTTCCGCAACGGCGGCAGCGAATACCAGATCAACGGCGACACATGCCGGCTGCTCGATATCCAGGAGTTGCTTTCCGACTCCGGTATCGGGCGCGAGATGCACGTCATCGTCGGCCAGGGCCAGCTCGACTCCGTGCTGCACGCCGACCCGATGGGACGCAGGGCGTTCATCGAAGAGGCCGCCGGTGTCCTCAAGCACCGCAAGCGCAAGGAGAAGGCGCTGCGGAAGCTGGACGCGATGCAGGCCAACCTCGCGCGCGTGCAGGACCTGACGGACGAGTTGCGGCGGCAGTTGAAGCCACTCGGGCGCCAGGCCGCCGTCGCGCGCCGCGCCGCCGTCATCCAGGCCGACCTCCGCGACGCGCGGCTGCGGCTCCTCGCCGACGACCTCGTAGGCATGCGGGGTGCGCTGCGCGCCGAGGTCGAGGACGAGGCGGCGCTCAAGGAACGCAAGGACGCCGCCGAGGCCGAGCTGAAGAAGGCACTCCAGCGCGAGGCGCTCCTGGAGGCCGAGGTCCGGCAGCTCACCCCTCGGCTCCAGCGCGCCCAGCAGACCTGGTACGAGCTGTCGCAGCTGGCCGAGCGGGTACGCGGCACCGTCTCGCTGGCCGACGCGCGGGTCAAGAGCGCGACGTCCGCCCCCGCGGAGGAACGGCGCGGGCGCGACCCCGAGGACATGGAGCGCGAGGCCGCCCGGATCCGCGAGCAGGAGGCCGAACTGGAGGCCGCCCTCGAAGCGGCCGAGCGCGCCCTCGACGACACGGTGGCCCACCGGGCCGACCTGGAACGGGAGTTGGCGGCCGAGGAGCGCCGGCTCAAGGACGCCGCCCGGGCCATCGCCGACCGGCGCGAGGGGCTCGCGCGGCTGAACGGGCAGGTCAACGCCGCCCGTTCGCGGGCCGCCGCGGCGCAGGCCGAGATCGACCGTCTCGCCGCCGCGCGGGACGAGGCGCGGGAGCGGGCCGTCGCGGCGCAGGAGGAGTACGAGCAGCTCAAGGCCGAGGTCGACGGGCTCGACGCCGGGGACGCGGAGCTCGGGGACCGGCACGACGCGGCCAGGGCCGCCCTGGCCGACGCGGAGTCCGCGCTGACGGTGGCCCGGGAGGCGCTGACGTCCGCGGAACGCAAGCGGGCGGCGGTTTCGGCCCGGCACGACGCCCTCGCGCTCGGGCTGCGCCGCAAGGACGGCACCGGCGCGCTGCTCGGCGCACGCGACCGCCTGACGGGAGTCCTCGGCCCCGCGGCCGAACTGCTCTCCGTCACCCCCGGCTTCGAGGTCCCGGTCGCCGCGGCGTTCGGTGCCGCGGCCGACGCCATCGCCGTTTCCACGCCCGCCTCCGCCGCGGAAGCGATCCGCCTCCTGCGCAAACAGGACGCGGGCCGCGCGGCGCTGCTGCTGGCGGGGGAGGAGGACGCGTCCGGTGCGGCCGGGGGGTCCCCTCTTGGTGGCGGGTCCGCGGGTGGTGGGCCCGGGGCTGGTGGTGACGGTGGCGTAGCCCATGCGGAGAGGGGTGCGTCGGAGGCCGGGGCGGTCGGTGGTGGTGACGGGCCCGGTGGCTTCGGGAGTGCGTACCCGGGACAGCCCGCGCGGGGCGGGGACGGGCCGCCCCGCGTGGCCGATTTCGTGCGGGGGCCCTCCGAGTTGATGCCTGCCGTGCGGCGGTTGCTGCGGGGGATCGTGGTCGTCGGGACGCTCGAGGATGCCGAGGATCTCGTCTACGCGCGGCCCGAGCTGACCGCAGTCACCGCTGAAGGGGACCTGCTCGGGGCGCACTTCGCTCAGGGCGGTTCCGCCGGGGCGCCCAGTCTTCTCGAGGTGCAGGCCTCCGTCGACGAGGCCGCGGGCGAGCTGGCCGAGCTCGGAGTGCGGTGCGAGGAGCTGGCCGAGGCGCAGCACAGCGCGGTCGCGCGGCGCGCGGAGGCCGCCGCGCTCGTGGAGGAGCTGGGGGAGCGGCGCCGGGCCGCCGACCGGGAGAAGTCGTCCGTGGCACAGCAGCTCGGCCGGCTGTCCGGACAGGCGCGGGGCGCTGCCGGGGAGGCCGAGCGCAGCGCCGCCGCGGCCGCCAAGGCGCAGGACGCGCTGGAGAAGGCCGTACAGGACGCCGAGGAGCTGGCCGAACGGCTCGCCGTCGCCGAGGAGATGCCGGCCGACGAGGAGCCGGACACCGCGGTACGCGACCGGCTCGCCGCCGACGGGGCCAATGCCCGCCAGACCGAGATGGAGGCCCGGCTCCAGGCGCGTACGCACGAGGAGCGGGTGAAGGGCCTTGCCGGACGCGCCGATTCGCTGGACCGGGCGGCCCGTGCGGAGCGCGAGGCACGCGCGCGTGCGGAGCGGCAGCGCTCTCGGCTGCGCCACGAAGCGGCCGTGGCCGAGGCAGTGGCCTCCGGCGCCCGGCAGCTCCTCGCCCACGTGGAGGTCTCGGTCGGACGGGCCGAGCAGGAGCGGGCGTCCGCCGAGAGCGCCAAGGGTGAGCGGGAGCGGGAACTCGTCGCCGAGCGGGCCCGGGGCCGTGATCTGAAAGGGGAGCTCGACAAGCTGACGGACTCGGTGCACCGGGGCGAGGTGCTCGGCGCCGAGAAGAGACTGCGGATCGAGCAGCTGGAGGCCAAGGCGCTGGAGGAACTAGGTGTCGAGCCGGCGGGACTCGTGACGGAGTACGGGCCGCAGCAGCCCGTACCACCCTCGCTCCCGGCCGAGGGCGAGGAACTGCCCGACGACCCCGAGCACCCCCGCAACCAGCCGCGGCCGTTCGTGCGAGCGGAGCAGGAGAAGCGGCTCAAGTCGGCCGAACGGGCGTACCAGCAGCTCGGAAAGGTGAATCCGCTGGCTCTTGAGGAGTTCGCCGCGCTGGAGGAGCGCCACAAGTTCCTCAGCGAGCAGCTCGAGGATCTGAAGAAGACGAGGAGCGATCTCCTTCAGGTGGTGAAGGAAGTCGACGAGCGCGTCGAGCAGGTCTTCACCGAGGCGTACCGGGACACGGCCCGGGAGTTCGAGGGTGTCTTCAGCCGGCTCTTCCCCGGCGGCGACGGACGGTTGATCCTGACCGATCCCGACAACATGCTCACCACGGGTGTCGATGTGGAGGCCCGCCCTCCGGGCAAGAAGGTCAAGCGGCTGTCGTTGCTCTCCGGCGGCGAGCGCTCCCTGACCGCGGTGGCGCTGCTCGTCTCGATCTTCAAGGCGCGGCCCAGTCCCTTCTACGTGATGGACGAGGTCGAGGCCGCACTCGACGACACCAACCTCCAGCGGCTCATCCGCATCATGCAGGAGCTCCAGGAGGCCTCCCAGCTCATCGTGATCACGCACCAGAAGCGCACGATGGAGGTCGCCGACGCGCTCTACGGAGTGTCGATGCAGGGCGATGGTGTGTCGAAGGTGATCAGCCAGCGGCTGCGCTAGCCGCACGCAGATCCGCCCGGAAATCGATCACCGTCCTGCCCGGATCCCGGTCACCGGTGCCGCATCGGCCCCAGCGTCAACCGCGGCATCAGCTCCAAGATCATTCACAGGTTGATGTTCAATACTTGAACGATGCTCGCCACCTGGGCAGCTAAAGCTCACAGTTACCCCCCTCTTGACTTCGAAACTTGAAGGCATAGTCTCTGCAACGTTGCTTTTACCTTCAGGTGGTGGGCGGCGTGAAGTTGTGCGCCACTGGAAGGGCTCTCACCCCCACCCCCGGCACCGTTGCCGGTGGCCCGAGGAGTACACGTGACCAGCACAGCGAAGCCGCCAAGCGCCCGAGAAGCTCACCCCGACCATCTCGGCCACGTCATCTTCATCACGGCGGCGGCCGCGATGGGCGGTTTTCTCTTCGGCTACGACAGTTCCGTGATCAACGGAGCCGTCGAGGCCATCCGTGACCGGTACGGCATCGGCTCCGGAACGCTCGCCCAGGTCATCGCCATCGCCCTGATCGGCTGTGCGATCGGCGCGGCCACCGCCGGCCGGATCGCGGACCGCATCGGCCGTATCCGCTGCATGCAGATCGCGGCCGTGCTCTTCACGATCAGCGCTGTGGGCTCCGCACTGCCCTTCGCCCTCTGGGACCTGGCCTTCTGGCGGATCGTCGGCGGCTTCGGCATCGGCATGGCCTCGGTCATCGGCCCGGCCTACATCGCCGAGGTCTCGCCGCCCGCGTACCGCGGCCGCCTGGGCTCCTTCCAGCAGGCCGCGATCGTCGTCGGCATCGCCATCTCGCAGCTCGTCAACTACGGCATCCTGCAGGCCGCCGGCGGCGACCAGCGCGGTCAGGTCCTGGGCCTCGAGGCCTGGCAGGTCATGCTCGGCGTGATGGTCATCCCGGCCGTTCTCTACGGCATGCTGTCCTTCGCGATCCCCGAGTCGCCGCGCTTCCTCATCTCGGTCGGCCGCGAGGCCAAGGCCAAGGAGATCCTCGCCGAGGTCGAGGGCACGAAGATCGACCTGGACGCCCGCGTCGCCGAGATCGAGCACGCGATGAAGAGCGAGCACAAGTCCACGTTCAAGGACCTGCTCTCCGGCAAGGGCAACGGCGGTCTCTACTTCAAGCCGATCGTCTGGATCGGTATCGGCCTCTCGGTCTTCCAGCAGTTCGTCGGCATCAACGTCGCGTTCTACTACTCCTCGACGCTGTGGCAGTCGGTCGGCGTGAACCCGACGGACTCGTTCTTCTACTCGTTCACCACGTCGATCATCAACATCATCGGCACCGTGATCGCGATGCTCCTGGTGGACCGCGTCGGCCGTAAGCCGCTGGCCCTGGTCGGTTCCGCCGGCATGGTCATCGGTCTCGCGCTGGAGGCATGGGCGTTCTCGTACGACCTGGTGGACGGCAAGCTCCCGGCCACGCAGGGCTGGGTCGCCCTGATCGCGGCCCACTTCTTCGTCCTGTTCTTCGCCCTGTCGTGGGGTGTCATCGTCTGGGTCTTCCTCGGCGAGATGTTCCCGAACAAGATCCGTGCCGCGGCACTCGGCGTGGCCGCGTCCGCGCAGTGGATCGCCAACTGGGCCATCACCGCGAGCTTCCCGTCGCTGGCCGACTGGAACCTCTCCGGGACGTACATCATTTACACATTCTTCGCCGCGCTCTCGATCCCCTTCGTACTCAAGTTCGTGAAGGAGACCAAGGGCAAGGCGTTGGAGGAGATGGGTTAAGTCCCCGCTGCCATCTCCTCACCCTCGTCACTGCCCCGGCTCAGACCGCTAGGTCTTCGAGCCGGGGCAGTACGTTTTCGCAGAACAGATGCAGGCTGCGCCAGCCCTCGTCGATGGGCATACCGCCCGAGAGCGGGTGCAGCACATAGCTGTCGAGGGCCTGTTCCACGCACTCGTCGGGCGTGAGGATCCGGTAGACCCCCTCGGCGCGCAGCTCGTCGACCGTCGTTGCCCCCGACTTCACCGCCGACTTGATGTCGCCGGACTGCCAGGACGCGTACGTCCGCGCCTCGTGCAGGAAGTGCTCTCCGTGCTCGGCCCACACACGGTCGGGGTCCTCGGCGACGTGCAGCAGCGGGGTGACCGCCGCGGGCATCATGGTCCACCCCTCGGTGCCGTGCTCGACGAGCTGCTCCTTGTAGTACGCCTCGAGTTCGGGCAGATGCGCGCTCGGGAAGAACGGCAGGCCGAGGCGGGCCGCGCGCCGCGCCGCCGCCCGCGAGGAGCCGCCGACCAGGAGCAGCGGGTGGGGCTGGGTGAACGGGCGCGGCGTGACGCGGACCGTGCGGCCGCGGAAGCTGAACTCCTCGCCCGTCCACGCCTTGAGTAGGGTGTCGAGGAGTTCGTCCTGGAGCTTGCCCCGCTGCTTCCACTCGACGTCGAACTGGCCGTACTCCTCGGGCCGGTAGCCGATTCCGGCCACGGTGACGAGCCGGCCGCCGCTGAGCAGATCGAGTACGGCGATGTCCTCCGCGAGGCGCAGCGGATCGTGCAGCGGGCCGATGATCGCGGAGACCGTGACGGCGATGCGCCGGGTCGCGCCGAAGACGGCGCCCGCGAAGGTGAAGGGTGACGGCAGCCAGTTGTTGGCGACGCCGTGGTGTTCCTCGGTCTGGACGGTGGAGATGCCGCGGTCGTCGGCGTACGCCGCCATCTCGACGGCCGCCCTGTAGCGGGCGCTCAGCGATTCGGGCGTCGCCGCGGGGTCCACGAGGTTGAAGCGCACGACCGTGACGGGCATGAGAAGTCCCCCTTCACAGGGCGGAGTTGGGCCTCTGATGAAGGGGGACGGTAGCTGACGGAGCGTCAGACGGCCAGGGTCTCGCGCTCCTCTTCGGTGGAGACCTCGGGCGCGGTGGCGACGGCGGGCTTCGGCAGGACCACGTACAGCAGGCCGGAGATCACGATCGTGGCGACCCAGCCGAGGCCGTACTCGCCGATCGGGTTGTTCGCGGCGAGGGGGCCGGTGAACCAGTCGGACGTGGTGAACATCAGGCCGCCGATCAGGCCGATGGCCCAGGCGGCGACGGCCGCCGGGCTGAAGCCGCCCTTGTACCAGTAGGCGCTGGTGCGCGTCGTGTCGACGAGGGCCTCGGCGTCGTACTCCTTGCGCCGCAGCATGTCGGCGCCGAAGACGCCGACCCAGGCCGAGAAGGCCACCGCGAGCAGCGACAGGAAGGCGATGAACGAGCCCATGAAGTTGGTCGCGACGAGCATCAGGATGCCGCCGAAGATCAGCGAGATCAGCGCATTGATCGAGACGGCCCAGTGGCGCGGGACCTTGAAGCCGAGGGTCTGGGCGGTGAAGCCCGCCGAGTACATCGACATCGAGTTGATCAGCAGCATGCCGACCAGGGCGATCAGGAGGTAGGGGACCGCGATCCACAGCGGCAGGATCTCGCCGAGGAAGGAGACCGGGTCGGCGGCCGAGGCGAGGTCGGGCGTGGAGACCGCCATGACGGCGCCCATCAGGACCATCGGCAGGACGACGATGCCGGCGCCGCCGACGGAGTTGCGCACGATCGCGACCGACGAGGCCGTGCGCGGCAGGTAGCGCGTGAAGTCCGGCGACGAGGGGATCCAGCTGACGCCGCCCGCGGCGATCAGGCCGATGCCGGCGACCATCAGCGACATCTTGCCCGCGGGCTGGTCGAAGACGCGGGTCCAGTCGGTGTTGGCGATCAGGTAGGCCAGCACGAGGACCGAGAAGAGGCCGAAGAGGTACGTCGCGTACTTGTTGCACTTCTGTACGGCGTTGATCCCGAGGCCGGAGATCACGAACGTCGTGACGACGAAGAGCAGCAGCGTGACGATCACCAGGACGTTGTTGCTCTTCACGCCGAAGAGGATGTCCAGGACGGTGAGCACGGCGTAGGCGCCGGTCACCGCGTTGATCGTCTCCCAGCCCCACCGGGCGACCCAGATGAGCGAGCCGGGCAGCAGATTGCCGCGCTGGCCGAAGACCGCGCGCGACAGGGCCATGCCCGGCGCACCGCCGCGCTTGCCGGCGATACCGATCAGGCCGACGAGGCCGTACGAGACGATGGGGGCGGCGATCGCGACGACGAGCGCCTGCCAGAAGTTGAGCTTGTACGAGACGACCAGGCTCGCGCCCATCGTGAGCAGCAGCACACTGATGTTGGCGGCGACCCAGGTGGGGAACAGCTCACGGGTCCTGGCGGTGCGCTCGGACTCGGGGACGGGCTCGATGCCGCGGGTCTCGAGTGCGCCTTCGGATTCGGCGGTCTTGCTCATGCGGTGGGGTTCCGTGCCTCTCGCTCGGCTCGGTGGGTGGTGGTGGGAGAGCCGGTGGGGGTGTGGGGAGGGGACGCGTTGGACTCTACGCGCGTTGACGCAGCCTCTTCCATCGTACTTTAGTCCGAGTAATGCACTCAAGTGGCTTATGTTCTTTGGAGGAAGTCACAAGCGGGGTGTCCCGGGGGTCCATGACTGATACTGGACCCGTTATGGAAATCGTCATCCTTGCTGTAGTCATCGCCGTGGTCGTGATCGGCGCACTCGGCGGGCTCGTGGTCGGCAGCCGCAGAAAGAAGCAGCTGCCCCCGCCGCCCCCCTCCGCGCCCGACATCACCGCCCCTCCGGCCGAGCCGCACGTCGGCGAAGAGGCCGAGACGCCGCGCGACGAACCCCGCCGCACGATCGAGGAGGTCGACCTCCCGCTCGTCGAGCCGGAGCCGTCCGCGCCCATCGCGGTGGAGGAGCCCCCGGCTCCGGCCGCGCCCGAGATCGAGGTTCCGGAGCCGACCGCGGGGCGTCTCGTGCGTCTGCGCTCCCGGCTCTCCCGCTCGCAGAACGCGCTCGGCAAGGGGCTGCTCACGCTCCTCTCGCGCGAGCACCTGGACGAGGACACCTGGGAGGAGATCGAGGACACCCTGCTCACCGCCGACGTCGGCGTGCAGCCCACGCAGGAGCTCGTCGACCGGCTGCGCGAGCGCGTGAAGGTGCTGGGCACCCGCACGCCCGACGAGCTGCGCACGCTGCTGCGCGAGGAGCTGGTCCAGCTTCTCGTCCCGGAGTTCGACCGCTCGGTCAAGACCGACTCGAACCTCGACACCCCGGGCATCGTGATGGTCGTCGGGGTCAACGGCACCGGCAAGACCACCACCACCGGCAAGCTCGCCCGCGTCCTGGTGGCCGACGGCAGGAACGTGGTGCTCGGCGCCGCCGACACCTTCCGAGCCGCCGCCGCCGACCAGCTCCAGACCTGGGGCGAGCGCGTCGGTGCCCGCACCGTGCGCGGCCCCGAGGGCGGCGACCCCGCGTCCATCGCCTTCGACGCCGTCAAGGAGGGCATCGAGGAGGGCGCCGACGTCGTCCTCATCGACACCGCGGGCCGGCTGCACACCAAGACCGGCCTCATGGACGAGCTCGGCAAGGTCAAGCGCGTCGTCGAGAAGCACGCCCCGCTCGACGAGATCCTCCTCGTGCTCGACGCCACGACCGGGCAGAACGGCCTCGTCCAGGCCCGCGTCTTCGCCGAGGTCGTGGACATCACCGGCATCGTGCTCACCAAGCTGGACGGCACGGCCAAGGGCGGCATCGTCATCGCAGTGCAGCGCGAGCTGGGCGTACCGGTGAAGCTGATCGGCCTGGGCGAGGGCCCCGACGACCTGGCTCCGTTCGAGCCGGAGGCGTTCGTGGACGCGCTGATCGGCGAGTAGCCGTACGGACGTCTCTACACACAGGGAAGCGCGGGGGGGCCCGGGGGGGGGGGGCGGGGGGGGGGGGGGGGGGCCCCCCGCGCCGGCGGGGGGGGAGTAGGGGGCCGAGGGCCC
>NZ_JBSGTG010000011.1:227105-272480 GCF_053607285.1 Streptomyces sp. NPDC055140
CGGGGGGTGCCGTGGGGGCCCGCGTGCCCCGCCCCCCCCCCCCCCCCCCCCACCCCCCCCGGCCCCCCCCCCCCCCCCGGGCGCGGGCCGCGCTTCCCTGTGTGCGGGCCGCCGCCAGGGCCTCTCGTTTGGATCAGGCGGACGAAAGGCCCTAGACCGCCGGCGAGCGATGGGCCACGTACGCCAGGGTGCCGAGGACGAGGCGGGCCTGCGGGGGCTGGGTCGCCGAGTCGAGTCCGGGGGAACGCAGCCACCGGACCGGGCCGAGGCCGCCGCGGTCGGAGGGCGGGGCGGTGATGTGGGTGCCGGGTCCGAGTGCGTGCAGGTCGAGGGCCGCGTCGTCCCAGCCCATCCGGTAGAGCAGTGATCCGAGTTCGGCGGCGGAGCCCGGCGCCACGAAGAAGTGGGCGCGCCCCTCGGGGGTCGCCGTCACAGGGCCGAGCGGCAGCCCCATCCGCTCCAGGCGGACGAGTGCGCGACGGCCGGCCGCCTCGGGTACGTCGATGATGTCGAACGCGCTGCCGACGGGCAGCATCACCGCGGCGCCGGGGAACTGCTCCCAGGTCTCGGTGACCTCGCCGAGCGTGGCCCCGGCGGGGACGGTCGGCGCGTGGTCGATGGGGTGGGCGCCGGGCGAGGGGCAGTCCGCCTTGCCGCAGGAGCAGGCGCCCGCCGAGGCGCGTGTCCCCGGCACCGCCTCCCAGCCCCAGAGCCCGGTGAACTCGGCCACCGAGGTGCAGTCCGACGTGCGGCCCGCAGTGCGGCCGCGGCGACGCGTGCCGGTCCGGATGTCGAGAATCCCGCGGCTGCCGCCGATCGTGAAGCCCATGCCCCCTCCAACGGGTCCTGCGCACCGGTGGTTACGAGACGGAATCGGATCGTGACCCTCTGCTTCCGAAGGGCCGTGAACCACCGACTCGGGGCGGCGCTCGAGGGGGTGGTGCGCCCGGTGCCGCACGCCCCGGCGTACACCGCTCCGCCCACTTTCGGCCGTCCTATGTCAAGTGAATCGTGTGTGGCGCTCCCCTAGTTCATTCGAAGGGGTGGCGAATGGTGGCGTTTCCGGGTTCGCCATGGCCGGAGGGGTGATCGTAGGATTACTTTCAGTACACGAGCCCCTGGGGCGTATGCACTCTTGGGTATGCCGCAGGCAAGTCGGTTTCCTGTTCGAGGAGTGACAACCACCGGACGGGCGGCCGTCGTTGACGGCATGCTGGTAGGGCTTGACGCACATCGCACCCCGCAGCAGCGGGGTGGCGAAGAGGTGGCTTCAGGGATGGGGGCGTTCCAGTGGGCGGCAGCGACGGAAGCGTGACGAACGCTGAGAAGCGCCCCAATGAGCTGCTGAGCTCGTGGTTCCTGCGCAGCGGCTGGTCCAAGGGCGAGCTGGCGCGCCAAGTGAACCGCCGAGCACGGCAGTTGGGCGCCAACCACATCTCCACGGACACCTCGCGCGTGCGCCGCTGGCTCGACGGCGAGAATCCGCGCGAGCCGATCCCGCGGATCCTGTCCGAGCTGTTCTCCGAGCGCTTCGGCTGTGTCGTGGCGGTCGAGGACCTCGGCCTGCGCGCCGCGCACCAGTCGCCCTCCGTGTCCGGCGTCGACCTGCCGTGGACGGGCCCGCAGACGGTGGCGCTGATCGGTGAGTTCTCCCGCAGTGACCTGATGCTGGCGCGCCGCGGATTCCTCGGCAGCGCCCTCGCGCTCTCCGCGGGTCCCGCGCTCATCGAGCCCATGCAGCGCTGGCTCGTGCCCACGCCCGGGACCCCCACGGCGGAGCCCGACCCGGCGGCCCTGCGCCGGGGGAACCGGCTCTCGAAGCCCGAGCTCGACCTCCTGGAGTCCACGACGGTCATGTTCCGCCAGTGGGACGCCCAGTGCGGCGGCGGGCTGCGCCGCAAGGCCGTGGTCGGCCAGCTGCACGAGGTGACCGACCTGCTCCAGGAGCCCCAGCCGGAGGCCACGACGAAGCGGCTCTTCAAGGTCGCGGCCGAACTGGCCGAGCTGGCGGGCTGGATGAGCTACGACGTGGGCCTCCAGCCCACCGCCCAGAAGTACTTCGTCCTCGCCCTGCACGCGGCCAAGGAAGCCGGCGACAAGCCGCTCGGCTCGTACGTCCTGTCCAGCATGAGCCGGCAGATGATCCACCTCGGCCGGCCCGACGACGCGCTGGAACTCATCCATCTCGCGCAGTACGGCAGTCGCGACTGCGCCAGTCCGCGCACGCAGGCCATGCTGTATGCGATGGAGGCCCGCGCGTACGCGAACATCGGGCAGCCCGGCAAGTGCAAGCGGGCTGTCCGGATGGCCGAGGAGACCTTCCACGACGCCGACGACTGGGACGACCCGGACCCCGACTGGATCCGTTTCTTCTCCGAGGCCGAGCTGCACGGGGAGAACTCCCACTCGTACCGCGACCTCGCCTATGTGGCGGGCCGCAGCCCCACGTACGCCTCGATGTCCGAGCCCCTGATGCGGCGCGCCGTCGAGCTCTTCGAGAAGGACGCCGAGCACCAGCGGTCGTACGCGCTGAACCTGATCGGGATGGCCACGGTGCATCTGCTCCAGCGTGAGCCCGAGCAGTCCACGGTGCTCGCCGAGCAGGCCATGATCGTCGCCAAGAAGGTGCGCTCCGAGCGGGTCAACACCCGTATCCGTAAGACCGTGGACACCGCGGTCCGTGAGTTCGGGGACGTCGCCGAGGTCACGTACCTCACCGACCAGCTCGCGATCCACCTGCCGGAGACCGCCGAAGCGGTCTGAACCCTTGTCCCCGGCCGCGGCCGGCTGTCCCGGACTGCCCGACTCGGCTCCCCCGTGCCAGGTCAACCGGATGGCCCGCCGCGGCCGGCCTTTGTTGGTTGCGTCACGATAACGATCGCCTCACCCGGTATCAGGCAGTTCATTGACGCGTAACACGCACGACCTCTTCGTCACTGCGGCGAAACATCGAGGGGCGTCCACGGAAACCGCGCTGCACCATTCTCTTGGCGCATAACCGGCCCACCCCTCATGACCGCACAGGCTTCGCCCGCACGGGGCCGTACCAACGACGAGGAGACGCCGATGCCCCCAGGCATCACGCTTGCCGCAGACACGCCCACGCTGTCTGCCGCCAATACAGGGTTCATGCTGATCTGTTCCGCCCTGGTGATGATCATGACGCCGGGACTCGCCTTCTTCTACGGAGGCATGGTCCGCGTCAAGTCCACCCTGAACATGCTGATGATGAGCTTCATCAGCCTCGGGATCGTCACGATCCTTTGGGTCCTCTACGGCTTCTCCGCCGCCTTCGGCACCGACCACGGCAGCCTGATCGGCTGGTCCTCGGACTACGTCGGGCTCAGCGGCATCGGCCTGACGCAGCTGTGGGACGGCTACACCATCCCGATCTACGTCTTCGCCGTGTTCCAGCTGATGTTCGCGATCATCACGCCCGCCCTGATCAGCGGCGCGCTCGCCGACCGTGTGAAGTTCAGCGCCTGGGCGCTGTTCATCACCCTGTGGGCCACGCTCGTGTACTTCCCCGTCGCGCACTGGGTCTGGGGGACCGGCGGCTGGGCGTTCGACCTCGGCGTCATCGACTTCGCCGGCGGTACCGCGGTCCACATCAACGCGGGTGCGGCCGCTCTCGGTGTGATCCTCGTGATCGGCAAGCGCGTCGGCTTCAAGAAGGACCCGATGCGGCCCCACTCGCTGCCGCTGGTGATGCTCGGCGCCGGTCTGCTGTGGTTCGGCTGGTTCGGGTTCAACGCGGGCTCCTGGCTCGGCAACGACGACGGCGTCGGCGCGCTGATGTTCGTCAACACGCAGGTCGCCACCGCCGCCGCGATGCTCGCCTGGCTGATCTACGAGAAGATCAGGCACGGCGCGTGCACCACCCTCGGCGCCGCCTCCGGCGCGGTCGCCGGCCTCGTCGCGATCACCCCGTCCGGCGGCTCCTGCTCGCCGCTCGGCGCGATCGCCATCGGTGCCATCGCGGGTGTCCTGTGCGCCATGGCCGTCGGCCTCAAGTACAGGTTCGGCTACGACGACTCGCTCGACGTCGTCGGCGTCCACCTCGTCGGCGGGGTCATCGGCTCGCTCCTCATCGGCTTCTTCGCCACCGGCGGCGGCCAGTCCGACGCGCAGGGACTCTTCTACGGCGGCGGCCTGACCCAGCTGTGGAAGCAGCTCGCCGGCGTCGGCGCGATCCTCGCGTACTCGCTCGTCGCCTCCGCGATCCTGGCCTTCCTGATCGACAAGACGATCGGCATGCGGGTCAGCGAGGACGACGAGGTCTCCGGCATCGACCAGGTCGAGCACGCCGAGACCGCGTACGACTTCAGCGGCGCGGGCGGCGGCACGGCCCCCCGCTCGGCCGGCCCGGTCCAGGAGGCAGCAGCGCAGATCAAGAAGGTGGACGCATGAAGCTCATCACGGCGGTCGTCAAGCCGCACCGGCTCGACGAGATCAAGGAAGCCCTCCAGGCCTTCGGCGTCCAGGGTCTGACCGTCACCGAGGCCAGCGGCTACGGCCGCCAGCGCGGCCACACCGAGGTCTACCGCGGCGCCGAGTACACCGTCGACCTCGTACCGAAGATCCGCATAGAGGTCCTTGTCGAGGACGACGACGCCGAACAGCTCATCGATGTCGTGGTCAAGGCCGCCAGGACCGGCAAGATCGGGGACGGCAAGGTCTGGGCCGTCCCGGTGGAGACCGCCGTCAGGGTCCGCACCGGTGAGCGCGGGCCGGACGCGCTGTAAACGGAACAGAGGAGTCGCTGGGTGACGAGTGTGGATGTGCAGACCGGAAAATCGGACGACGACGATTCAGCACCCAGCGGCTATGCGGCGGCCCGGCTGCGCCTCCTCCAGGGGGAGGCGCGGTCCGGGCCGCCGCGCCGTTCGGCGCTCGCGGAGCTGACCGACGGCTGGCTCGGCGAGCTGTTCACCGCCGGGGCGCGTGAGCTGACCGGGGTGTCCCTCGTCGCCGTCGGCGGCTACGGACGCGGCGAGCTGTCCCCGCGCAGCGACCTCGACCTGCTGCTCCTGCACGACGGCAGCGCCGGCCCCGGTGCCATCGCCTCCCTCGCGGACCGCGTCTGGTACCCCGTCTGGGACCTGGGGCTCGCCCTCGACCACTCCGTCCGTACGCCCGCGGAGGCCCGTAAGACGGCGGGCGAGGACCTCAAGGTGCAGCTCGGCCTCCTCGACGCCCGGCACATCGCCGGCGACGTCGGCCTGACGGCGGGCCTGCGCACCGCCGTCCTCGCCGACTGGCGCAACCAGGCGCCCAAACGCCTGCCCGAACTGCGCGACCTGTGCGACGAACGGGCCGAGCGCCAGGGCGAGTTGCAGTACCTGCTCGAACCCGACCTCAAGGAGGCCAGGGGCGGGCTCAGGGACGCCACCGCGCTGCGCGCCGTCGCCGCGTCATGGCTCGCGGACGCCCCCAGGGAAGGCCTCGCCGACGCGCGGCGCAGGCTCCTCGACGTACGGGACGCCCTGCACCTGGCCACCGGCCGAGCCACCGACCGCCTCGCCCTCCAGGAGCAGGACCAGGTCGCAGCGGAACTCGGCCTCCTCGACGCCGACACCCTGCTCCGCCAGGTCTACGAGGCCGCGCGCACCGTGTCGTACGCCAGCGACGTCACCTGGCGCGAGGTCGGGCGTGTGCTCAAGTCGCGGGCCGTGCGGCCCCGGCTGCGCGCCATGCTGGGCGGCGGGAGCAAGCCTGTCACCGAGCGGTCACCGCTCGCCGAAGGCGTCGTCGAGCAGGACGGCGAGGCCGTCCTCGCCCGCGCGGCCAGGCCCGAGCGCGACCCCGTGCTGCCGCTTCGCGCAGCCGCGGCCGCCGCCCAGGCCGGACTGCCGCTGTCCCTGCACGCCGTCCGTAGGATGGCCGCCGCCGCGCGCCCCCTGCCCACGCCGTGGCCCGGCGAGGCCCGCGAACAGCTCGTGACGCTGCTCGGCGCGGGCCGGCCGACCGTCGAGGTCTGGGAGGCGCTGGAGGCCGAGGGCCTGATCACGCGGCTGCTGCCCGACTGGGAGCGGGTGCGGTGCAGGCCGCAGCGCAACGCCGTGCACACCTGGACCGTCGACCGGCACCTCGTCGAGACCGCCGTGCGCGCCGCCGAACTCACACGCCGCGTCGGCCGCCCCGACCTGCTGCTCGTCGCCGCGCTCCTGCACGACATCGGCAAGGGCTGGCCCGGCGACCACTCCGTGGCCGGCGAGATCATCGCGAAGGACGTGGCCGCGCGCATCGGCTTCGACCGCGCGGACGTCGCCGTCGTCGCATCCCTCGTACGCCACCATCTGCTGCTCATCGAGACGGCGACGCGGCGCGACCTGGAGGACCCGGCGACGGTGCGGGCCGTCGCGGACGCCGTCGGCTCCGTGGGGACGCTCGAACTGCTGCACGCCCTGACGGAGGCGGACGCGCTCGCCACCGGGCCCGCGGCCTGGTCCTCGTGGCGCGGGTCGCTCGTCACCGACCTCGTCAAACGGGTCGCCGCCGTCCTCGCGGGAGAGGACCCCGACGGCGGCGACGGCCCCGCCGCGGCCGAGCCCACGGCCGAACAGGAGCGGCTGGCCCTGGAGGCGTTCCGCACGGGCGGCCCGGTGCTGTCCCTGCGCGCGCAGACCGAGGCCCCCGTCGACCGGGACGCGGAAGGCGCCGAGTCCGCGCCCGCCGACCCGGAGCCCCTCGGCGTCGAACTGCTCATCGCCGTCCCCGACCAGCCGGGCGTGCTGCCCGCCGTCGCCGGGGTGCTCGCCATGCACCGGCTCACCGTCCGCACGGCGGAGCTGCGCGCCCTCGACCTGCCCGCCCAGGTGCCGGGCTCGGTCCTGCTCCTCGACTGGCGCGTCGCCGCCGAGTACGGCTCCCTGCCCCAGGCTGCCCGGCTGCGCGCGGATCTCGTACGGGCCCTGGACGGCTCCCTGGACATCGCCGCCCGGCTCGCCGAGCGGGACGCCGCGTATCCGCGGCGGCGCGGCACCGTGGCGCCGCCGCCGCGGGTGACGGTCGCCCCCGCCGCCTCGCGGCACGCGACGGTGATCGAGGTCCGGGCACAGGACGCACCGGGCCTGCTGCACCGCATCGGCCGGGCGCTCGAGACGGCGCACGTACGGGTGCGGTCCGCGCATGTGTCGACCCTCGGGGCGAACGCGGTGGACGCGTTCTATGTCACGCGGGCCGAGGGGGAGCCGCTCCCCGCCGCGGACGCGGCCGCGGTGGCGGGCGCGCTGGAAGGGGCGCTGCGGGGGTAGCGGGGCCGAGGGGGAGGCCGGCGGACGGGGGGTACCGGTCTCCCCGGGAGTGCTTCGTACGGCCTCGGGAACGCTTCGTACGAATGGGGTGGAGACCCCACTGGACACCTCCGGATACCCTGGAGGACGACCTGTCCGCCCGCCCTTCAACCCGAGGATTCGCGACCGCCGTGTTCGACACTCTTTCCGACCGCCTCGCAGCGACATTCAAGAACCTCCGCGGCAAGGGGCGCCTCAGCGAGGCGGACATCGACGCCACGGCGCGCGAGATCCGCATCGCCCTGCTCGAAGCGGACGTGGCCCTGCCCGTTGTCCGCGCCTTCATCAAGCAGGTCAAGGAGCGTGCGGCCGGCGCGGAGGTCTCCCAGGCGCTGAACCCCGCCCAGCAGGTCATCAAGATCGTCAACGAGGAGCTCATCGGCATCCTCGGCGGCGAGACCCGGCGCCTGCGGTTCGCCAAGAACCCGCCCACCGTGATCATGCTCGCGGGTCTCCAGGGTGCCGGTAAGACGACCCTCGCCGGAAAGCTCGGCCACTGGCTGAAGGGGCAGGGCCACGCGCCGCTGCTCGTCGCCTGTGACCTCCAGCGTCCCAACGCCGTGAACCAGCTGAGCGTCGTCGCCGAGCGCGCCGGCGTCGGCATCTACGCTCCCGAGCCCGGCAACGGCGTGGGCGACCCGGTCCAGGTGGCCAAGAACTCCGTCGAGTTCGCCCGGCAGAAGCAGTACGACGTCGTCATCGTCGACACCGCCGGCCGCCTGGGTATCGACCAGGAGCTCATGCAGCAGGCCGCGGACATCCGCGACGCGGTCTCTCCCGACGAGGTCCTCTTCGTCGTCGACGCCATGATCGGTCAGGACGCGGTCAACACCGCCGAGGCCTTCCGTGACGGCGTCGGCTTCGACGGTGTGGTGCTCTCCAAGCTCGACGGTGACGCCCGTGGTGGTGCCGCCCTGTCGATCGCGCACGTCACCGGCCGCCAGGTCATGTTCGCCTCGAACGGCGAGAAGCTGGACGACTTCGACGCGTTCCACCCGGACCGCATGGCGTCCCGCATCCTCGGCATGGGCGACATGCTCACGCTGATCGAGAAGGCCGAGCAGACCTTCTCGCAGCAGGAGGCCGAGAAGATGGCCTCCAAGCTGGCCTCCAAGAAGGGCCAGGACTTCACGCTCGACGACTTCCTGGCCCAGATGGAGCAGGTCAGGAAGATGGGCTCCATCTCCAAGCTGCTCGGGATGCTGCCCGGCATGGCGCAGATGAAGGACCAGATCAACAACCTCGACGAGCGTGACGTCGACCGTACGGCCGCCATCATCAAGTCGATGACCCCGGCCGAGCGCGCGGACGCCATGATCATCAACGGCTCGCGCCGTGCCCGTATCGCCCGTGGTTCGGGCGTCGAGGTCAGCGCGGTGAAGAACCTCGTCGAGCGGTTCTTCGAGGCCCGCAAGATGATGTCCCGCATGGCGCAGGGCGGCGGCATGCCGGGGATGCCCGGGATGCCGGGCATGGGCGGCGGCCCCGGCCGGCAGAAGAAGAAGCAGAAGCAGGCCAAGGGCAAGCAGCGCTCCGGCAACCCGATGAAGCGCAAGCAGCAGGAAGAGGAAGAGGCGGCGCGCCGCGAGGCCGCGGGCCAGAGCGGCAACGCGTTCGGCCTGCCCGCAGCCGACCAGGACAAGAACTTCGAACTGCCCGACGAGTTCAAGAAGTTCATGGGCTGACCGGCCACTTCGTAGACATGTGTAAGGGGCGCCCGCCATCGGCGGGCGTCCCTTACACATGTGCGGGTCAGGCTGCCCGCGCCGCCGCCTGGCTGATCTCCGTGCCGTTCGCGAGCCCCGCCGGATCGAGGCCGAGCGCCGCCGCGGCCGTCGCGCCCACGTCCGCCAGGCTGCCCGCGTCCGGCAGCAGTTCGACACCGGCCGCACCCGGGCGGTGGACGAGGACCGGCACGAACTCCCGGGTGTGGAAGGCGTGGCCGATCGTCGGGTCGTTGCCGTGGTCGCCGGTCACGATCAGCCGGTCGCCGTCCGCGTCGAGCAGCGAGACGAGCGCCGCGAGCCCCGCGTCGACCTGCTCCAGGACGTGCCCGTAGCGCTCCACGTCCTGCTGGTGCCCGGCCAGATCGCTCTCCTGCACATTGGCCACGACCAGCGCCTCGCCCTTGGCGCGAACGGCTTCGAGCGTGTACGCGAGCACGTCCGCGGTCGGCACGGCCGGGCGCCGCACCGCGTCGTCGCAGGCCAGGATGTCGGCGGCCTTCCCGACGAGCGTGACGGGGATCCCGGCCCGCGCCGCCAGGTCCGGGAGCTGCCGCGTGTGGTCGAGGCCCGCGCCGAGATGCCGCACCTCAAGGCCACCGTTGCGGTAGAAGCCGCTCGCCGGGGTGTCGAGGCCGACCGTGCCGCCGTCCCCTTCGCGTACGAAGTCGGAGAGCGGACCGCTCGCGTGGCCGCCCACCGCGATCACCCGCGCGACGGGCGCCACCGCACGCACCGTGCGCGCGACGGAGAGGATCCCGTCGAAGCCCAGGTCGTCGAGGCGGCCCGAGGCGTTCCAGTTGATACCGGGGTCGGCCTCCAGGTTGTCGTGCACGAGCACGACCCCGTCGACCACCAACAGGGTTCTGCCGCCGAGGAGTTCGACCCGGTGGCCGGCGTCCTCCAGGGCCGCGGTGACCTCGTCGAGGTGGTCGCCGAGCCGCGCCACCGTCACCCGGCTGAAGTCGGCGCCCATCATCGTCTGGTGGCCCGCGTACGTGTCCGCGCCGGGGTAGCCGAGCCCGGCCCGGCCCGCCGCGACCGGCAGGTGGGTGCGCCGTGCGAGGTCCGGGTGCGGGTGCACCAGGCCGAGTCCGAGCGCGCCGAGCGCGGGTAGCCGCAGCGGCCGCCCGAACGCCTCGCGGCACCGGTCGAGCACATGTCCGCAGGTGTCCGCCGCCAGGTCGCCGGGGCGCAGGGCGCCCGCGTCCGGCATGGCGCCGACACCGAATCCGTCGACGACGACGATGACGGTCTTGCTCATCACAGAGCCCTTCCTTGCGCGTCGTACAGGCCGGTCAGGCGCGGGGACCCGGACGACAGGCCCGTCACCACCGCGACCGTCGAGCGGGTCACGAAGATCTGCGTGCGGAACGCGAGCAGCGCCGTGTCGCCCGCCGCGACGGCGCGGCCGGGGGCGGGCGCGTCGAGCAGCCGGTAGTAGTCGATGTTCTCCGCGGGCGCGTCCTGCACCGCGAGGCGCCGGCCCGAGCGGGGCAGCAGCGCCGAACCGATGTGCGCGCGGGGGTAGAAGCCGCCGCCGAACACGGCGGGCCTGCCGTCGGCGAGGGTGTGGGCGACCTCGGTGACGTAGACGTAGGCGGGCTTCTCGGGCTGGCCGGCGTCGCGGGCGTGCAGGGGGGTGGTGCCGGTGAGCGAGTGGCCCGGCTCGCCGTGGGTCGCGCCGTGTTCTGCGAGGAGGGAGAGGCTGGCCATGGAGGTGGCGCTCGGGGCGCTCAGCTTCAGGCCTTCGTAGCCGCGCGAGGTGAGCAACTCCCTTGCCTTGATGGCGAGTTCGAAGTTGGCGGTGGGGCGTGGCGTGCCCGTCGCCGGGTCGCACAGGACGCACGGGAACGCGGTGACGCCCGCGATCCGCACTCCCGGCAACTGTTCGACGGTGGCCGCGAAGCCGTCGAGCGCGCCGAGCGGAACGCCGCCTTCCTGCCCGGGATAGACCGCACCCTCCGCCCCTTCGAGGCGCACGAGGACGTCCTGGACGACGCCCTGCGCGCGGGCCTCGTCCGAGACCGCGCGGGCGTTGTCGACGTCGAAGACGGTCACGGTCTCCGGGCGCCAGGCCAGCATCTCGGGCAGCGAGCGGCGCGGGATCTGCACGAGGTGGCCGAGGTTCCCCGCCCGCGCTCCCGCCGCGTGCAGGGTGCGTGCCTCCGGAGCGTCGATGGCCGCGTACTTCGGGATGTGCCGGGCGATCGCCCTGATCAGCTCGGGGTTGCGGCCGAGCTGCTTCACGACGAACCAGAGGGTGAGCCCGAGCCGGTCGGCCTCCGCGGCGAGCAGCGCGGCGTTCGACTCGATCGCGTCGAGATCCATGACGTACGTGTCGGGCGGGATCGCGCCCCGCCGGTGGAGGTCGGCCGCGGCGTCGACGAGCTCAGGGTTGCGGGTGAGCAGACTGTCGAGGAACACGGTCAGTCGTCCTTTGCGTGGTGCTTCAGTACGTCGAGGGAGCGGCGCAGGATGTCGATCACGAGGTCGGCGCCCGCCCGCATCGGATTGATCCGCACCGTCCAGTCCGCGAGCCCGGGGGAGTCGTCGAGGGACGAGCTGGACATGCGGTAGAACAGCGGCGCGATCTCGTAACGGGAGTTGGAGCCGACGGGATAGGGCGCGGCGCCGAACCGAGCGGCGACAGCGGGGAGTTCCCGCGCGACGGGCCGGTCGAGGCGCACGAGCAGACACCGGTCCTGCGCGTTCGCGAGCCGCACCTCGGCGACGCCGTCCACCTCGCCGGCGGTGAGCCGCTCCGCGACCTGGGCACCCACCCGCGACTGCACCGCCCACATCACCGGCACGTGCGTCAGGGCGCGCAGCACGTCCAGCGCCTGATGACCCTGGACCTGACCGCCGCCCGAGTAGTTGTCGGCCCGGACCCGTGCGACGAGGTCGCGCGCCCCGACGACGATTCCCACGCCTTCGGGCCCGTGCAGCTTGAACAGCGAGAAGCAGGAGGCGTCCGCCCCGAGTTCGGCCCCCGACGCGGGCACGCGCAGCACGGCGTAGTTGTCGTCGACGACCGTGCGCACCCCGGCCGCCCGGCACGCGGCGAGCACCTCGCCCGGGTCGTACGAGTCGCCGAGCCGCTGCCGGGTGTGCTGGACGTACGCCCACCGGAAGCGCCCCGATGCGAGGGCCTCGCGCAGCGCGCCCAGGTCGTTGAAGTCGGCCTCTTCGGTGCGTACGCCGATGCCGCGCAGCGTGACCTCGGTCGTCCGGTACACCGGCGCCCTGTGGATCAGCAGCGGATCGTCCGCGCTCACGGCGGCGTTCAGCGCGGCACGGATCGCTCCGGTGCCCGCCCCCTGGACGAACGCGGCGTCCTCGGCGCCGAAGAAGTCGGCGAGCACCGCCTCGGCCTTGGCGGTCGTGCGGGGCCGGCCGAGACCGGGCACGACGCCCGCGTCGGCGCTGAACAGCTCCTCGCCGGAGAAGTGCGCGGCAGTGCACTCGATCAGCCGGAACTGCCGGGCCATCGCCTCGTCGACCGGGATCGTGGCGAGCGGGAACGTCTCGGGGAGCGCGGGTGCGGCTGAGCAGGTGGGCGTCATCGTCAGATCTCCTCCACGCTCGCGCCGGTCAGGAAGCGCAGCGGATTGCGGCGCGTCATCAGGTCCACCAGGGCGTCGTCCACGCCCGCGGCACGCGCCCGGGGCAGGAACGACCGGAACAGATGCCCGTAACCCTGACCGCCCTCGAGCTCCAGATAGCCGTGGCGCGAGATGTCGCAGCTGAGCAGGACACGGTCGGCGTAGCCGGCTTCGAGGAGGGCGAGCAGCAGCCGGAGCCTGACGTCGTCGCTCTGGTAGCTCTCCTTGCCGACCGTGTCGAACGCGACGTACGCGCCGCTCGCGGCCAGCTCCTTGTGTACGGCCGGATCGTCGAGGAGGTCCTGGTGGCCGACCGAGATCCGGTGCGGGGCGAGGCCCTCGCCCGTGAGCAGCTCCAGCTGGGCGAGCCCGCCGCGGCCGAGCTGCGCGTGTGTGGCGACCGACAGGCCCGTGGCGACCGCGGCCCGCGCCGCAGCGCGCAGCGCACGCGACTCCGGCTCGCTGGGCACGTCACCGTGGCTGCCGACCTCGCCGAGCACGCCCGGCCGAACGCCCGTGGAGCCGAGACCGCCGTCGATCTCTCGGACCAGCGTGTCGGCCAGCTGCCCGACCTCCGCGCCGGCCAGCTCGGGCGTGTGGAACGGCTCGTAGTACCAGCCGGTAGCCGCGACGACGGCGACCTGCGCGTCCCGGGAGATCCGGGCCAGGGCACGCGGGTCGCGCCCCATGCCGCGGCACGTCAGCTCGATCACCAGGGTGAGGCCGAACTCCGCGCGCAGGGAGGCCAGTTCGGCCGTGACGGCCGGTCCGTGCACCTCGGGGTCGAGGATCGCGCCTCCGTCGCCGCGCCGGTCGAGGTCGAGCACCAGATGCTCATGGGCGAGGGCCGGGCCCTGTACGGCAGCCGCGGGGAGTGGGCCGGTGACGGTGTGGATGACGGGCGGGCTGTGCATGGTGTGGGGGTTTCCTTCCTCGCGTACGTACCCGGCCTCAGCCCTTGATCGGGGTGAACAGGTGGAGCCAGTACAGGAGGTTGAGCAGGATGCCGCCGACGATCACCGCGGCGGGAGCGGCCGCCATCCGCACGACCGGCCGGCCCATCGCCTCGTTCAGCAGATAGAGCCCGCCGACGACGAGGATGCCGAGACCGGCGCCCATGGCGTTGGCCGCCATCAACGAACCGAAGAGGATCGCCAGCTGGAGCGTGTCGGTGATGGCGCTGCGCAGATGTTCCGAGGAGTCGCGCACGCTCGGCAGCTTGCCGAGGAACTTGCCGATGTAGGAGAGGGCGAGCACCTCGACGGCGAACACGGCCGCGCCGACGATCGCCGCGAGGAACGGGTTCGGCAGCAGATAGCCGATGGGGTAGACGAGCGTGAAGCCCGCGATGCCGTACGCCCCCGAAGCGAGCGCCGTCGTCGCGATCAGCGGGATGAAGCCGAACACCCGGTAGAAGTCCACCTGGGCGGCCTCGCTGTAGTGCCCCTTCGCGATCAGGAAGCTGGTGGCCTCACCACCGCCGAATATGTGCATCTGCGCGAGCACGCACACACCCGCGCCGAGCACCATGAACAGCGGCAGGAACTTGCGCAGTCTCGCCGCGCTGGAGCTGAACAGCGACGCCATCGGGTCGTCAGCGAGGACCACTTCCTCGACGCCGCCGCCCTCGGCCCGCGCGGCCTTGCGCTCCCGGACGTCCTTGGCGATCGCGAGGCCGATGAGCATCAGGACACCGACCGCCATGGCGAGCGCGCCCGCGAACATGTTCGGCCAGATCTTCATGGTCATCACGACCAGGGCCAGTTCGAGGACGCCCGCGACGCCGCCCCACACGCGCCCGAACTGCTTGGTGATCGCCAGCACCGGGAACAGCGTGAACAGGAACAGGATCGGCGTCGACATCTGCTGCATCGCGGTGAGGAAGTCGACCGGCAGGTCGTGGGCCACGTTGTTCGCGCCGTTCAGGCCGAATACGACGACGGCGCCCCAGGCGCCGCCCAGGATCGGGGCGATCCACTTCTTCGGGGCGAGGAGCCCGAGGATGTCCGTGGGCAGGAACAGCAGCCACGGGTTGAGTACGCCGGTGGAAAGGGCCATCGGTGCGCCGAGGCCGAAGATGAACCCGGCGGAGAGCCCGAAGGAGACCGCGGTGGTGGCGCTGCGGGTGGACCGGCCCTGGATGAAGTCCAGCATGAACGGGCGTACACCGTCGTTGAAGACGGCCAGTGCCATGTGCGAGATGAACGCGGTCAGCGCGCACAGGGCGATCACGGTCAACTGCTGCGCCAGAGAGAAGTCGAGGTTCGCACCTGCGGCGAGAGTGGTGTTCACGGGGCTCACGGGATCTCCTTCGTGCCCGGGGCGGAGGTGCCTGGTGTGATCAGGCGCGCGCGGCGATGGCGCGGGCGATCAGTGGAGCGATGACGTCGATCTGGTCCATGGAGAAGCCGAAGGCCTTCTTGCCCTGGTCGAGCAGGGAGTTGACCTCGTCCTCGGTCGGTACGGAACGCCCGAAGGTGTGGCAGGCGGGCTGTCCCATGAGCCCGACGAGGACGCCGAGCGAGGCGCCGGCGCCGGTGTGACAGGTGCCGAGGTAGAAGTCGGCCTGGCCCACGCGGAGCTTCATCGCAGCGTCCATGTCGCTGGAGACGACGACGTCGACGCCGTCGAGGGCGAGCGCCTTGAGGGTCCTGGTGACCTCGACCTTGCCTACGCCGCCGGTGAGGATCTTCTTCATGGGGTGGTCCTTGGGGGTTGGGAGTCGGTTGATGGCTGTCCCGCCAGCACCGCAAGATGCATGGCCAAGAAGTTGATCTCGGAGTCGGGCAGGGTGGCGCCGAGCTGTTCGCGGGCGCGGGCGGCGACCTCGCGGGCGCCGGCCACGGCGTGGGAGTGGCCGGCCAGTTCCGCGGCCACCTGCTCGTCGGTGAGGAACTGCTCGATCGGCTCCCCGTCGACGAGCCGGGTCAGCGCCATCATCAGATGACTGGTGAGCATGCCGGCGGTCTGCTCGGTGACCTCGTTCCCGCGTTCCGCGAGGGCGGTGAGTTCGGCGGTCACGAAGTCGGCGACCTCGGGCCTGACCTGGCCGCCTTCGCGGAACAGCCGGATGCGGAGGGCGAGTTGGTCGTCCATGGGATCTCCTTCCGGGTTCCACGGGCAATTCGACAATAATCAGGATTCTGGATATTCAGGTCGGGCAGAGGCGGGCGAATCCTTCCGGCCCCACCCCTGCCGGTTCAGTACGACGGCACGCGCTCGCCCCGCAACACCTCGGCCTGCAGTGACGTCACGGTCGACAGGTCGACCGCGTCCCGCACCGCGGAGAGCGCCTTCGCGCCCTCGGTCCTGCCGATGATCGCCGCGCTGGAGTTGCGCAGGGACAGATCGCGGGTGACCTCGTCGCCCAGCGGCAGCACCTCCCCGCCCATCCCTGTCCGGCCCTGCACCTCGTCGAGATTCCAGACGGTGGCGTCGGCCAGCTTCTGCGCGAACAGGTCCCGCAGCTGCATGTACGAGGACTCGACCCACTCGATGTCGGTGCGCCCGGCGAAGGCGCGTTCTGCGAGCATCCGCTGGTCCTCGGAGGTGGGGTCCACGGCGACGCGCAGACCGGGTGCGTCGAGCGAGGCGCCCTCGCGCAGCAGCAGCCCGTGGGCGCCGACGTACGTGGCCGGGCCCAGGTCGGCGACAAGCTCCACCGGATGCTCCTCGATCAGCCGGTCGGCGGCGAAGCGCGAAAGCACCACCAGGTCGACCTTGCCGTCGAGCAGGGCCGTGGTCCGGGCGCCCGCGCCACGCATGAACGTGATCGCGAACGGGGTGCCCGCCTCCTCGAAGGCGGTACGCAGGCCGGTGGCCAGGCCCTCGTAGCGGCGGGAGTAGGGGAGGGGCATCGCGGCGAGCAGGGTGCCGAGGCCGGAGAGGCGCCACAGTACGGAGCGCTCGGAGCGCACCAGGAAGGTGCCGAGGTGGCCGCGCGCGGCGGTCTCGATGGCGCCGGACTCCTCCAGGAGCCGCAGGGCGGCCTGGACCGTGCCGTTTCCGCACCCCAGTTCCTCGGCGAAGTCGCGGACCCGGGGCAGTCGTGTGTCGGGCTCGTGGTTGAGCAGCAGGACCGCGAGCTGGCGAGCCGCGAGGCCGTTGCGCGTAAGGAAGCGCTCGTCGAAACCGTTCACGGCTCGGACAGTAACCAGGATTCTGGATACTGGCAAGGGTCCCGGATGTGTGCGGTCATGGGCGGGAGGCGTGACGGCAGGAGGAGAGCAGGCGTGGCCAACCCCGTACCCCCGCGCGACCGGACAGACCAGCCGTGGCGCTCCGAGGGGGCGCCTCCACCGCCCGCCAAGCCGCCGCGGAAGAAGATGCCCGGCGGCTGGGGCGGCCTCATCCTCACCGCCCTGATCGTCTACCTCATCGCCAACCTCGTGCTGTCGTTCTTCAACCAGGGCAACGAGCCGACGATCTCGTACACCGAGTTCAGCAAGCAGGTCGCCGACAACAACGTCACCAAGATCTACTCCAAGGGCGACGCCATCCAGGGCCAGCTCAAGAAGGAGCAGCCCACGCCCAGCGGCAGTGACAGCTCGAGCAAGAACTACACCAAGTTCAAGACCCAGCGCCCGTCCTTCGCGGACGACGACCTCTGGGCGAACCTGGAGAAGCACAACGTCACCGTGACGGCCTCACCGGTCGTCCAGGAGCGCAGCTTCCTCGCCAACCTCCTCATCTCCCTCGCCCCGATGTTCCTGCTCGTCGTGCTGTGGATCTTCATCGCGCGGCGGATGCGGCAGGGCTTGGGCGGCGGCATGGGGGGAGGAATGCTCGGGCGCAAGCAGCCGCCCAAGCCGGTCGAGCTGGAGCCCGGCATGCAGCGCACGACGTTCGCGGACGTCGCCGGCATCGACGAGGTGCAGGGCGAGCTCAGTGACGTCGTCGACTTCCTCAAAAACCCCGACGCCTATCGCGAGATGGGCGCGAAGATGCCCCGCGGTGTCCTCCTGTCGGGCCCGCCGGGAACCGGCAAGACGCTCCTGGCCAGGGCCGTCGCGGGCGAGGCCGGGGTCCCGTTCTTCTCCGCGTCCGCCTCCGAGTTCATCGAGATGATCGTCGGAGTCGGCGCCTCGCGCGTACGCGAACTCTTCGCCGAGGCCCGCAAGGTGGCGCCCTCGATCATCTTCATCGACGAGATCGACACGATCGGCCGGGCCCGCGGCGGCGGCTCCGCCATGGGCGGCCACGACGAGCGCGAGCAGACCCTCAACCAGATCCTCACCGAGATGGACGGCTTCTCGGGATCCGAGGGCGTCATCGTCATCGCGGCCACCAACCGCGCGGACGTCCTCGACCCGGCCCTCACCCGCCCCGGCCGCTTCGACCGCGTCGTGAGCGTCAGCCCGCCCGACCGCGGCGGCCGCGAGGCCATCCTCAAGATCCACACCCGGCAGATCCCGCTCGCCCCGGACGTTGACCTGCTGCAGGTCGCCCGCACGACCCCGGGCATGACCGGCGCCGACCTCGCCAACCTCACCAACGAGGCAGCCCTCCTCGCCGTCAAACGCCAGCAGAAGGCCGTCACCCAGACCGACCTCTCCCAGGCCCTGGAAAAGGTCCAGCTGGGCGCCGTACGGCCCCTCGTCATGCCGGAGGAGGAGCGCCGCCGCACCGCCTACCACGAGAGCGGCCACGCCCTGCTCGGCATGCTCCAGCCCGGCGCCGACCCCGTCCGCAAGATCACTATCGTGCCGCGCGGCCGTGCACTCGGCGTCACCCTCTCCACGCCCGACGCCGACAGATACGCCTACACGGAGGAGTACCTGCGCGGCCGCATCATCGGCGCGCTCGGCGGCATGGCGGCCGAACATGTCGTATACGGGGTCGTCACCACCGGCGCCGAGAACGACCTGGAACAGGTCACGAACATCGCGCGCGGCATGGTCGCCCGCTGGGGCATGAGCGACCGCATCGGCCGCCTCTCCGCCCTGCCGAGCGACGCCCAGCAGGCGTACGGGCTCTCCGCCGCGCCGCACACCCTCGACACCATCGACCACGAGATGCGCCGCATCGTCGACGAGTGCTACGAGGAGGCCTGCGCCAAACTCCGCGACCACCGCGGCCAGTTGGACGCCCTGGCCGCGGCACTCCTCGCGAACGAGACCCTGGACGAGGCGGAGGCCTACCGCGTCGCCGGCGTCATCCGCCTCACCAAGGACGAGGAGGCGCAGGGGACTCAGGGGACTCAGGACACCGACGGCCAGGGGACGGCGACGGACCACTAGCGACCGTCACGGGGTGCGCGCGATCACGTAGCGGAACACGTTCGGCATCCACACCGTCCCGTCCTGCCGCTGATGCGGATGCAGCGCCTCCGTCATCTCCTTCTCGACCTGGGACCGGTCCGTCGCGCCGATCGCCGCGTCGAACAGCCCCGTCGACAGCAGCCCGCGCACGGCGCTGTCCACGTCCGCGTAGCCGAACGGACAGGCGACCCGGCCCGAGCCGTCCGGCCTGAGCCCGGCCCGATGGGTGACCTCCTCCAGGTCGTCGCGGAGCGCGGGCCGCCAACTTCCCGTGCTGCGCAGCGGATCGGCGAGCTTCGTCGCGACCCGCAGGACCGACGACGTCGCGCACCGCTCCGGTGGACCCCAGCCGGCCAGCACGACGGGAGTACCCCGCTCGGCGAACGGCGACGCCGACTCCAGGAGCGCGCCGAGCCCCTCGGAATCACCCGCCATGCAGCCGATCGGCTGGAACGCGGTGATCAGGTTGTACGGCGGATCGTCCGGTTCCGCCGCGTCCCCGGGGCCCCCTTCGGTCAGTCGCGTGTCGCCACGCGCGCGCGTGCCCCACGTCTCGCCCTGGAGACGCTCTCTGGCCAGCGCGAGCCGTTCGGGCGCGGCCGCCTCGACGCCCGTGACCGCCGCGCCCCGCGACGCCGCCATCAAAAGGGCGAGCCCCGAGCCGCAGCCGAGGCCGAGAAGCCGGGTGCCGGCCGCTTCGCCGACCTCCAGCCGTTCGTAGACCGCTTCGTAGAGCGGGACCAGCATCCGTTCCTGTATCTCCGCCCAGTCACGCGCGCGTGCGCACAGGTCCACGCGGGGCACGCGCCCCGCGTGGGGGAGGTGCCGCTGCACGAGCGTAGGTGTCATCGAAAGCGCCCCAATCCGCCGAGAGTTACTGCTGTGGCGTGTTCCTGCGGTTCGTCCGCCCCCGTACATGTGCGCTCGCAGTTCCCCCGTATGCCAGAGAACTCCGCATCCGTCGTCTCGTCTAGGGGGTGTTCCCAAGGGCCTTCGGGCGCTGCGCGCGGGCCTGCGCCGCGTGGCCGGACGGGGGTAAAAAGATTGCCGACCGGGCGTAATCGCGCCGTAGCATGCGCGCCATGGCCAAGACACCCGTTCTCACGCCTCAGGCAGAGGACTTCCCGCGCTGGTACCAGGACATCGTCAACAAGGCCGAACTGGCCGACAACGGTCCAGTGCGCGGCACGATGGTCATCCGACCGTACGGCTACGGCCTGTGGGAGCGGATGCAGCAGGACATGGACGCCCGTATCAAGGAGACGGGCACCCAGAACGCGTACTTCCCGCTCCTGATCCCTCAGTCGTACCTCCACAAGGAGGCCGAGCACATCGAGGGGTTCGCGCCCGAACTCGCCGTGGTCACGCACGGCGGCGGCAAGGAGCTGGAGGAGCCCGCCGTCGTCCGCCCCACCTCCGAGATGATCATCAACGAGTACTTCGCGAAGTGGGTGCAGAGCTACCGCGACCTGCCCCTCCTCATCAACCAGTGGGCGAACGTCGTCCGCTGGGAGCTGCGCCCCCGCCTCTTCCTGCGCACCACGGAGTTCCTCTGGCAGGAGGGCCACACCGCGCACGCCACGTACGAGGAGGCCCGCGACTTCGCGGCCCGCATCCACCGACACGTGTACGCGGACTTCATGCAGGACGTCCTCGCGATGGACGTCGTCCTCGGCCGCAAGACCGCCAAGGAGCGCTTCGCCGGCGCCGTCAACACCCTCACGCTCGAAGGCATGATGGGCGACGGCAAGGCCCTCCAGCTGGGCACCAGCCACGAACTCGGCCAGAACTTCGCCAGGGCCTTCCACACCCAGTACCTGTCCAAGGAGGGCAAGCAGGAACTGGTCTGGCAGACCTCCTGGGGATCGACCACCCGCATGATCGGCGCGCTCGTGATGATGCACGGCGACGACAACGGCCTGAGGATCCCGCCCCGGCTCGCCCCCACCCAGGTCGTTGTGCTGGCCATCAAGGGGGACGACGCCGTTCTGGCCAAGGTCCACGAGATCGGCGGCGCCCTCAAGGAGGCCGGCATCCGCGTCCATGTCGACGACCGCACGGACACCCCGTTCGGCCGCCGCGCCGTCGACTGGGAACTCAAGGGAGTGCCCGTACGCGTCGAGATCGGCCCGCGCGACCTGGAGAACGGCACGGCGATGCTGGCCAGGCGCATCCCTGGCGGCAAGGAGCCGGTGGCCATCGAGGCGCTCGCCGCGCTGCTGCCCACCGTCCTGGAGGAGGATCAGGCACTGCTCCTGAAGCAGGCCCGCGAGCGCCGCGAGTCCCGTACGAGCGATGTGACGACGGTCGACGCGGCCGTCGAGGCCGCCACTTCGGGCGGCTGGGCCCGCATCCCGTGGGCCACGCTCGGCGAGGCGGGCGAGGCCGCGCTGGCCGAGCACTCCGTCTCCGTACGGTGTCTGGTCACCGAGGACGGGGCGGTGCCGGACGCGGATGACGCGGCGGGTAACGTCGCCGTCGTGGCACGCGCGTACTGAGCCACCGCACCTGCGAAGCGAGCGGCGCGAGAGAGGCCGAAAGGCCCCTTGCGCATCAGGGGGACACAGTCGCCCCGGCGTGCGGACATCGTCTACGCGCCGGGGCGTACGTATGCCTACGCACCACCTTGGTGTGAGCTGTGAGGCTTCTCCGCAGATCAGCGCACCCGCCCTCGTCCGGACGCATGAGCGGCAACTGACTGGTACGTGCAAATTATTTGGGATGCCCCGGAATAGGAACACAGAGGCATCCCGGCTCGTTGTCACGACGTGAGCACGACACCACCTGTTCTCGCCGCAGAGCTGGCACAGGCGTGGGCCGACATTCAGCGGCACCACCCCGAGCTGCCAGATCTAGCCGCGCCCGAATCCCTGATCGGGGAGTCGTCGTCCGCCTGCGGACACGAGCTCTCCTTCGAGCGACTCCTCCATGAGGCAGTCCATGGCATCGCCGCCGCCCGAGGAGTCCGCGACACCTCCCGCGCCGGCCGGTACCACAACCGCAGATTCCTCGCCATCGCCGAAGAGCTGGGCCTGGACCACCCCGAGGAGCCGCACCCCAGCAGCGGCTTCTCGCTGGTGACGCTCAACCCCGAGGCGAAGCAGCGTTACCGGCCGACGATCGAGCGGCTCAAGAGCGCCCTCAAGGCGCACACCGTGGCCACCGCCGCGGACACCAAGCGCAGCTTCCGCGGCCCGGCCGCGCGGCACGGCTCCTCCGGGGGCGGCGTCCGCGTCAAGGCGGTCTGCGACTGCGGGCGCAATGTGCGCGTGGTGCCCTCGGTCCTCGCCCAGGCCCCGATCGTCTGCGGCGGCTGCGGCAAGCCGTTCCGCATCCCGGAGGCCGTCGGCGCGGGCGTCGGGTGATCTCCGGCTGATCCTCGGTGAGGGTGTGCGACCTGCTGCGGGGCGTCCGATGGGGGCACCTCCCTGCTCGTTCAGAGCTCGGCGGAAGGTTCGGCCGCCCCGCCGACGTATGGCACAATGGCTAGCTGTACTCGACAGCCGCATAGGAACCCTCTCGCCTCCGGCTGACGCGTCCATCGGGCACTCCGAGTACCGCAACCCCACGTGGCATCCCGTTGTGCCCAACCACGTCAAGACCAGGAGACACCACTCCAGTGGCAGTCAAGATCAAGCTGAAGCGTCTGGGCAAGATCCGTTCGCCTCACTACCGCATCGTCGTCGCCGACTCCCGTACCCGCCGTGACGGCCGGGCCATCGAGGAGATCGGCCTGTACCACCCGGTGCAGAACCCCTCGCGCATCGAGGTCAACTCGGAGCGTGCCCAGTACTGGCTGTCCGTCGGCGCCCAGCCGACCGAGCCGGTCATGGCCATCCTGAAGCTCACCGGTGACTGGCAGAAGCACAAGGGCCTGCCGGCCCCCGCGCCGCTGCTCGTCGCGGAGCCCAAGGACAAGCGCGCCGCGTTCGAGGCCTTCACCAAGGGTCTCGAGGGCGACGACGCCAAGGGCGAGGCCATCACCCCGAAGGCCAAGAAGGCTGACAAGAAGGCGGACGAGGCCCCGGCCGAGTCCACCGAGTCCACCGAGGCCTGAGCATGCTCGAGGAGGCTCTTGAGCACCTCGTGAAGGGCATCGTCGACAACCCCGACGATGTGCAGGTCGCCTCGCGCAACCTGCGCCGTGGGCGCGTTCTCGAGGTCCGGGTTCACCCCGACGACCTCGGTAAGGTGATCGGCCGCAACGGCCGCACCGCGCGTGCCCTGCGTACCGTCGTGGGCGCCATCGGCGGCCGCGGTGTCCGCGTCGACCTCGTCGACGTGGACCAGGTTCGCTGAGCCGGACCAACGGTTCGGCGACAAATGAAGCACCGGCTCGGGCCGGGGAGGGCCTCAGGGCCGTCCCCGGCCCGTGGCCGTATGACAGGAGAGTTGTTCACGTGCAGCTGGTAGTCGCGCGCATCGGCCGCGCCCATGGCATCAAGGGCGAGGTCACCGTCGAGGTACGCACCGACGAGCCCGAGCTGCGGCTCGGCCCCGGTGCCGTGCTCGCCACCGACCCCGCCTCCACGGGGCCGCTGACGATCGAGACCGGCCGCGTGCACAGCGGCCGCCTCCTGCTCCGCTTCGAGGGCGTACGCGACCGTACGGCCGCCGAGGCGCTGCGCAACACGCTCCTCATCGCCGAGGTCGACCCGGAGGAACTGCCGGAGGACGAGGACGAGTTCTACGACCACCAGCTGATGGACCTGGACGTGGTCACCACGGACGGTGTCGAGGTCGGCCGGATCACCGAGATCTCGCACCTGCCCTCGCAGGACCTGTTCATCGTGGAGCGCCCCGACGGCAGCGAGGTGATGATCCCCTTCGTCGAGGAGATCGTCACCGAGATCGACCTCGAGGAGCAGCGGGCGATCATCGACCCGCCGCCCGGGCTCATCGACGACCGCGCCGAGATCGTCTCCAGCCGCGACGCGGACGAGGGCTCCGGCGAGGACTCCGGCAAGCGCTCAGAGGCGGGCGGCGTCTGATGCGGCTCGACGTCGTCACGATCTTCCCCGAGTACCTCGACCCGCTGAACGTCTCCCTCGTCGGCAAGGCCCGCGCTCGCGGGCAGCTCGACGTACGGGTGCACGACCTCAGGGAGTGGACGTACGACCGGCACAACACGGTCGACGACACCCCGTACGGCGGCGGCCCCGGCATGGTCATGAAGACCGGCCCCTGGGGCGACGCCCTCGACGACGTGCTCGCCGACGGCTACGAGACCGGGTCCCACGGTCCCGCCCTCGTCGTCCCCACGCCCAGCGGCCGCCCCTTCACCCAGGAGCTCGCCGTCGAGCTCTCCGAGCGCCCCTGGCTGGTCTTCACGCCCGCGCGCTACGAGGGCATCGACCGCCGCGTCATCGACGAGTACGCGACCCGGATGCCGGTCTACGAGGTCTCCATCGGCGACTACGTGCTGGCCGGCGGAGAGGCCGCCGTACTCGTCGTCACCGAGGCCGTCGCGCGACTGCTGCCCGGGGTCCTCGGCAACGCCGAGTCCCACCGGGACGACTCCTTCGCGCCCGGCGCCATGGCCAACCTCCTCGAGGGGCCCGTCTACACCAAGCCTCCCGAGTGGCGCGGCCAGGGCATCCCCGACGTGCTGCTCAGCGGCCACCACGGCAAGATCGCGCGCTGGCGCAGGGACGAGGCGCTGCGGCGCACCACCCGCAACAGGCCCGATCTCGTGGAGCGTTGCGACCCCTCGGTCTTCGACAAGAAGGACCGCGAGATGCTCTCCATCCTGGGCTGGCGGCCGGGCCCCGACGGCCGATTTGGGCGAGACCCCGCAGCCGTGGAACAATAGGCCGCTGCTGTACGTCCAGCGTGCGCCCCTGCCACAGGGGGAACGACGCCCGCCCGACGCGATCAGCTACCG
The DNA here is from genome assembly GCF_053607285.1 of Streptomyces sp. NPDC055140. Lineage (NCBI taxonomy): Bacteria > Bacillati > Actinomycetota > Actinomycetes > Kitasatosporales > Streptomycetaceae > Streptomyces > Streptomyces sp. NPDC055140. The sequence goes on from NZ_JBSGTG010000011.1 coordinate 251,874, forward strand.
AATCCTCATTTCGAACATTCCCGCCGATGACCTGTGGCATCGGTGAAGAAAGCAGACGATCATGTCTCACCTGCTCGACTCCGTCGACAGCGCGTCGCTGCGCAGCGACATCCCGGCCTTCCGTCCGGGTGACACCGTCAACGTCCACGTCCGCGTCATCGAGGGCAACCGCTCCCGTGTGCAGCAGTTCAAGGGCGTAGTCATCCGCCGCCAGGGCGCCGGTGTCCGCGAGACCTTCACGGTCCGCAAGGTCTCCTTCTCCGTCGGCGTCGAGCGCACCTTCCCGGTGCACACCCCGATCGTCGAGAAGATCGAGCTCGTCACCCGCGGTGACGTGCGTCGCGCGAAGCTCTACTACCTGCGCGACCTGCGCGGCAAGGCCGCGAAGATCAAGGAGAAGCGCGACAACTGAGCTCGCGCACGGGGTCACAGCCGGGCCGGATAGCATCTGGCCTCGATGGACACCGAAGCACAGACAACGGAACGCGATCGCGCCTCCCACCCCTCCGTACACGAGGGCGAGGAGGAGCGGTCGCGTTTCGCGTTTGTGTCGCGGGCCGCGTCCTGGCTTCCCGGCGGCCGCCTGACCCTGTCGGCGCTGCTCGGCCTCCTTCTGCTGCTCCTGCTGAGCATCTTCGTGATGCAGCCCTTCCAGATCCCCAGCGGTTCCATGGAGCCCGCATTGAGGGTCGGGGACCGCGTTCTCGTAAACAAGTTGGCGTACCGTTTCGGTGCCGAGCCGCAGCGGGGCGACGTCGTGGTCTTCGACGGGACCGGGTACTTCGGTGACGCCGACTACATCAAACGGGTCGTGGGCGTGGGGGGAGACCATGTGGTCTGCTGCGACAGCAAGGGGAGGATCGGGGTGAACGGCGAACCGGTGGACGAGAGCACGTTCCTGTATCCCGGCAATACCCCTTCCGAGGCCCCCTTCGACCTCGTCGTGCCCGACGGCACCCTCTTCCTGCTCGGTGACCACCGGGGCGACTCCCGGGACTCACGCGACTACCTGGGCGCGCCCGGCGGCGGCATGGTCCCTGTGGGCGAAGTGATCGGCAAGGCCCAGTGGATCGCCTGGCCGACGGGCCACTGGGGCTCCCTGTCCCGTAACGACGTCTACGCGCGCGTGCCCGCACCCGGCGGTGCCCATGGGTAACCGCGGACGCTCCCACTCGCGCAGGGGCGGCGGCGACACCCGCCTGCCCACCGGGACGCGCCGTGCCGGCAGCCCGCAGCTGCCGGGCCGTGCCGAGCGGCGCAGGCTGGCGCGCAAGGTCAAGCGACGCCGACAGCGCTCCGCGCTCAAGGAGATCCCGCTCCTCATAGGGGTGGCGCTGCTGATAGCGCTCGTCCTGAAGACGTTCCTCGTCCAGGCCTTCGTGATCCCGTCCGGCTCCATGGAGCAGACGATCAGGATCGGCGACCGGGTCCTGGTCGACAAGCTCACCCCGTGGTTCGGCGCGAAGCCGCACCGCGGCGACGTCGTCGTCTTCAAGGACCCCGGTAAGTGGCTGGAACAGGAACAGGGCGCGAAGAAGGACGCCCCCGTCGGCGTCAAGCAGGTGAAGGAAGGTCTCACCTGGATCGGCCTGTTGCCCTCAGACGACGAGCGCGACCTCATCAAGAGGGTCGTCGCGGTCGGCGGTGACACCGTCAAGTGCTGCGACAAACAGGGCCGCGTCACGGTCAACGGGACGCCCCTGAACGAGCCGTACATCCACCCGGGTGACGTGCCGTCGAAGTTCGAGTTCGAGGTCAAGGTGCCCAAGGGGCGCCTGTTCGTGATGGGCGACCACCGCTCCAACTCGGCCGACTCCCGCTTCCACCGCACCGAGGCCTTCAGCGGCACCGTCTCGGAGAAGTCGGTCGTCGGCCGGGCCCGCGTCATCGCCTGGCCGGTCGGTCATTGGAGCACGCTCCCGGAGCCGGGCACCTATGCAACCGTGGCCGCCGCGCAGAACGGGTCGGCCGCAGCCACGCAACCGTCGCATAGGGTGGCCTCCGCGGATCTGAACGGATTGATCCCTCTCCCGAGCCCTGCGGAACTCCCGCTCGTTATGGGAGTGGTGGGCCTGCATCGCGTATGGGACGACAGGCAGCGGCACGGAGTGAGGAGTGGATGTGGGGGACTTGGCGGTCGGCGCACGGTCAGGGCACGGGCCCGACGAGCAGCCCGGGCGATCCGACGACGGAGCGGCAGCGGCCGCGACGGGCGCCGTGAACCTCGAGAGTGATGGCGCGGACGGCAACGGACACGGTGGTGGCCACGGTGACGGTCCAGGAGACGGCTCCGGTGGCGGCAGCAGGTCGGGCGGTCAGGCGAAGAAGCCCCGCTCCTTCTGGAAGGAGCTGCCGCTCCTCATCGTCATTGCGCTGATCCTGGCGCTGGTCATCAAGACGTTCCTGGTGCAGGCGTTCTCGATTCCGTCGGCGTCGATGGAGAACACCCTGCAGATCGGCGACCGCGTGCTCGTCGACAAACTGACGCCGTGGTTCGGCTCCGAGCCCGGGCGCGGCGAGGTCATCGTCTTCCACGACCCGGACGGCTGGCTGAAGGACGAGCCGACGGCCGAGCCGAATCCGGTGCAGCGCCTCCTCGGCTGGATCGGCCTCATGCCGTCCACGAACGAGAAGGACCTCATCAAGCGCGTCATCGGCGTCGGCGGCGACACCATCGAGTGCAACGGGACGGGACCGCTCAAGGTCAACGGCAAGGCGCTCGACGAGCCGTACGTCTACCCGGGGAACACCCCGTGCAGCGACGACAATGTGGGCGGCAAGTTCAAGGTCACCGTACCCATTGGCAAAGTTTGGGTCATGGGTGACCACCGCCAGGACTCCATGGATTCCCGGTACCACCAGCAGGACAGCAACCAGGGCTTCGTCCCCGTGGACAACGTCGTGGGCCGCGCGATCGTGGTCGCTTGGCCGCCCACCCGCTGGACGACCCTGCCCGTGCCGGACACCTTCGACCAGCCGGGCCTGAGCGCGGCGATGGGAGCGGCCCCGGGCGCGCTCGGGCTCGCGGGCGCCGCGCCGCTCGTGCTGTGGCGCAGGCGTCGGCTTACCCAGGGGAACACCAGGGTTTCTGAGGCGAAGACCGCCGGGTAGGGTGCCGTCCCAGATCGCCGATCTTCCGCGGCGAATCTCCGAGGCGGGGAGCAACTGGGATGAGCAGGACACGTCGTACGGACGAGGGCCATGGCCGGCTCGGCAGCACGCTGTCGGGGTTGGCCGTGGCCCTCGGCTGTGTGCTGTTCCTGGGCGGGTTCGTGTGGGGCGCCATCGTGTACCAGCCGTACACCGTGCCCACCGAGTCGATGACGCCGACGATCGGCGCCGGCGACCGGGTCCTCGCGCAGCGCATCGACGGCAGTGAGGTCAAGCGCGGCGACGTCGTCGTCTTCACGGAGTCGGCGTGGGGCGACATGCCCATGGTCAAGCGCGTCGTCGGCATCGGCGGCGACAAGATCGCCTGCTGCGAGGCCGGCAAGCTGACCGTCAACGGCAAGGAGATCGCCGAACCGTATCTCCCCAAGGGGCAGGGCCCCTCGGCCACGGGCATCCCGACCACGACGGTCCCCGAGGGCCGCCTCTTCCTGCTCGGTGACGAGCGCAGCGGCTCCCTCGACTCCAGCGTCCACATCGGCGACTCCAGCCACGGAACGGTGCCGCGCAGCGCCGTGGCCGCCCGGGTCGACGCCGTGGCCTGGCCGATGGACGGCATGCTCGCGCGGCCCACCGGCTTCGAGGCCCTGCCGGGCGGGCTCTCGCAGCCGGGCCCCCTGAAGCTGGTCCTGGCCGCCGTGGTCGCGGGCGCCGTCCTGGTGCTCGGCGGGGCCGCGTACGGGCCGATCGCCAAGCGCGGGAGCAAGGGCCGCGGCCGGTCGCGCGCGTCGGCGCGGGAGCGGGCCCTTGCGGGCTGAGCCGCCCGGCGCCGGACGGGAGCTGCGGAAGGTGGCACGGGTCGTACTGCTCGACCCCGACGACCGCATTCTGCTCCTGCACGGGCACGAGCCGGGGGACACCGCCGACGACTGGTGGTTCACCCCGGGCGGCGGCCTGGAAGGCGACGAGACCCGTGAGCAGGCCGCACTGCGCGAGCTCGCGGAGGAGACAGGCATCACCGACGTCGAGCTCGGCCCGGTCCTGTGGCGGCGCACCTGCTCCTTCCCGTTCGACGGGCGGCGCTGGGACCAGGACGAGTGGTACTTCCTGGCCCGTACGACGGCTGCGGTGGCCGGGGCGGAGATCGCCGGGGCGGGCCTGACCGAGCTGGAACGGCGCAGCGTCGCCGGAGCACGTTGGTGGACGTGCCGGGAACTGACCGAGGCACATGAGACGGTGTATCCGACCAGGCTCGCCGGGCTGCTGGAACGGCTGCTCGACGAGGGTCCCCCGAGTCGTCCCCAAATCCTCGACACGGAAATCGTCTAGAGGCGTACGGGGCTGACGCACAATAGGGGGACGCACGGCTGAAGGGGAACATGCCATGAGCGCCGAGGACCTCGAGAAGTACGAGACCGAGATGGAGCTGAAGCTCTACCGGGAGTACCGCGACGTCGTCGGTCTGTTCAAATACGTGATCGAGACCGAACGGCGCTTCTACCTCACCAACGACTACGAGATGCAGGTGCACTCGGTCCAGGGTGAGGTTTTCTTCGAGGTATCCATGGCGGATGCCTGGGTGTGGGACATGTACAGGCCCGCACGGTTCGTGAAGCAGGTCCGGGTGCTCACGTTCAAGGACGTGAACATCGAGGAGCTGAACAAGACCGATCTGGAGCTGCCGGGCGGGTGATCCGGAGCTGTTCGGTGGGTGATCCGGAGCCCTCGGGCGGGTGATCCGGAGCCCTTGAGCGGGTGGAGCTCGCTGGATCGGGCGGCGGAGTTGTCCACAACCAGCGAGTAGTTCACCAAGATCCACTTCTTCGGCGCCCATGCCTCAGCGTGGGCGTCGGAGGTGGTGCCGACATGAACGCGTCCAAGGCACGCAACGCACTCGGAAAGTACGGCGAGGAGCTGGCCGCACGACGGCTGGCCGAGTCCGGAATGACGGTCATCGAGCGCAACTGGCGCGCGGGCAGGACGGGTGAGATCGACATCGTCGCCCGGGAGGGCGACGCCCTCGTCGTCTGCGAGGTGAAGACCCGCAGGGCGGGCGGCCGCACCGGGTCCTTCGAGCACCCGATGGCCGCGGTCACACCCGTCAAGGCCCGGCGGCTGCGCGACCTCGCGGAGCGCTGGGTGCAGGAACACGGGGGAGCGCCACCCGGCGGCGTACGCATCGATGTGGTCGGGGTCCTTCTGCCGGAGCGCGGAGCCCCCGTCGTCGAGCATGCGCGGGGGGTGGCCTGATGGGGTTCGCGCGCACATGCTCCGTGGCCCTCGTCGGTGTCGAGGGCGTGGTCGTCGAGGTCCAGGCCGACCTGGAGCCCGGGGTCGCCGCTTTCACGCTGGTCGGACTGCCCGACAAGAGCCTGTCGGAGAGCCGCGACCGGGTCAGGGCGGCGGTCGTCAACTCCGGCGGGGAGTGGCCGCAGAAGAAACTCACGGTGGGGCTCAGCCCGGCATCCGTGCCCAAGAGCGGCAGCGGGTTCGACCTGGCCATCGCCAGCGCGGTGCTGGGCGCGGCCGAGCGGATCGACCCGCGGGTCCTCTCCGAGGTCGTGATGATCGGCGAGCTGGGGCTCGACGGCCGGGTCCGGCCCGTTCGCGGGGTGCTCCCGGCCGTCCTGGCGGCGGCCGACGCGGGCTACGAGCAGGTGGTGGTCCCCGAGTGCTCGGCCGGCGAGGCCGCGCTCGTCCCGGGTGTCTCGGTCCTCGGCGTACGGAGCCTGCGCCAGCTCATCGCGGTCCTCACGGACGAGCCGGTCCCGGACGAGCCGCCCGACGAGACCGGGCGCCCCGACCCGATGCTCGCCGGCCTGAGCATCCCGGGCCAGGGCCTCGGTGTGGGCCTCGCCGGTATGCTGCACGACGCCCACATCCTCGATCTGGCCGATGTCGTCGGCCAGCGCGCCGCACGCACGGCGATCGAGGTCGCGGCCGCTGGTGCCCATCACGTCCTCCTCCAGGGACCGCCAGGTGCAGGCAAGACAATGCTCGCCGAGCGGCTGCCGCTGGTCATGCCGCCGCTCACCCGTGAGGAAGCCCTCGAAGTGACGGCCATTCACTCGGTGGCGGGCATGCTTCCGCCGGGCAAACCGATGGTCGACGCCGCCCCCTACTGCGCGCCCCACCACTCGGCGACGATGCAGTCGCTCGTCGGCGGCGGACAAGGGATGCCGCGGCCGGGCGCGGTGTCGTTGTCCCACAGAGGAGTGCTCTTTTTGGACGAGGCGCCGGAGTTCAGCGGTCAGGCACTCGACGCACTGCGCCAGCCGCTGGAGTCGGGCCACGTGGTCATCGCCCGCAGTGCTGGGGTGGTGCGGCTGCCCGCCCGCTTTCTGATGGCGCTGGCCGCCAACCCGTGCCCGTGCGGCAACCACGCGCTCGTGGGCGGCGGCTGCGAGTGCCCTCCGGCGGCGGTCCGCCGCTATCAGGCGCGCCTCTCCGGGCCCCTGCTCGACCGCGTCGACCTCAGGGTGGACGTGGAGCCCGTCACGCGTGCCGAGCTGACCGGGAGCGGCGCACAGGGCGAGACCACCGCCGTCGTCCGCGAGCGAGTGCGGGCCGCCAGGGAGCGGGCCGCGGCGCGGCTCGCGGACACGCCCTGGCGGACGAACAGCGAGGTTCCCGGACACGCCCTGCGCACCCGGTGGCCCGCGGCGCCGGGGGCCATGGACGAGGTCGAGAACGACCTGGAGCGCGGCTTCCTCACCGCCCGGGGCGTCGACCGTGTGCTGCGGGTGGCCTGGACCGTCGCCGACCTGTGCGGCCACGACCGGCCACGCGCGCAGGACGTGGCGCTCGCCCTTCAGCTGCGCACCGGGATCTCGCGCGGTGTGGCCATGGCCATCGGGGGCTCGGCATGAGCGGGGCGGAGGTCTCCGACGGAATCCGGCTCGCCAGGGCCGCCCTCACCCGGATCGTCGAGCCCGGCGACGAGAGGACGGGGCGGTGGCTCGGGGAGTTCGGGGCGGTGGAGGTCGTGCGGCGCATCGTCGAGGACGGGGAGCCGCTGCCCGGGGTGAGCGAGGACCGCTGGGCGGGGCTGCGGGCCAGAGCGGCCGGCGTGCTGCCCGAGCGTGACCTGGAGCGGGCGGCGGGCGTGGGGGCGCGAATGGTCTGTCCGGGGGACGCCGAGTGGCCGGCCCAGCTGGACGATCTCGGCGACGCGCGACCCGTCGCCCTGTGGGTGCGGGGGCGGCCCTCCCTGCGGATATGGGCGCTGCGGTCCGTCGGGGTCGTGGGGGCGCGGGCCTGCACGGACTACGGGGCGAGGGTGGCGGCGAGCCTCGGCGCGGGGCTCGCGGAGCGCGGCAGCGTCGTCGTGTCGGGCGGGGCGTACGGGGTCGACGCGGCCGCCCATCGCGGGACCCTGGGCGCGAGTGGTGCCACCGTGGCGGTCCTTGCCTGCGGGGTCGACCGGCCCTATCCGCGCGGCCACGTCCAGTTGATCGAGCGGATCGCGGAACAGGGTCTCGTCATCGCGGAGTTGCCACCCGGTGATCATCCGACGCGGAGCAGATTCATCCTCCGTAACCGCCTGATCGCCGCGCTCACCCGGGGGACCGTCGTCGTGGAGGCCGCGTACCGCAGCGGTGCTCTCGGTACGGCGCGCTGGGCGCAGCGTCTCGGCCGTCACACGATGGGGGTTCCTGGGCCGGTCACGAGCACCCGTTCCGCAGGGGTGCACGAACTGCTGCGCGGGGAGGCCGCTCTCGTCACCGACGCGGCGGAAGTCATGGAGCTGGTCGGGGACATGGGGGAGCTCGCGCCGACGCGGCGCGGTCCCGTACTGCCGCACGATCTGCTCGCGCCGGGCGCCGCGGCGGTCCTGGCGGCGCTGCCCGTCGGCGGAGCTGTCGGGGCGGGGGACATCGCCCGGGCCGCGGGCACCGGGGTCGACGACGCAATCGGGAGGTTGTACGAACTGCGCTCGCTGGGGTTCGTCGAACGACACAGCGATGGCTGGCAGTTGACACGCCAGGCGATCCAGCCTGTCTTGCCGGAAGGAGATGATCGGTGACGGAGGGTGTTGCGCCGTCCGGATGACGGCCGAACCCCTTGGCATTAAGGGGCGTTGGCGTTTCGCCCCGGTCACTTACAGCGACGGATGTGATCCCGCAAGTCGCCCAACGGAACGTATCTGCGCACGTGCGATCCCATAGTCTTCGCACACTGCGACACTCCAGTCACGCTACGCTCACCAGGATTCCGGCTCGTTCGGTTCAATCCGGAATCAGCCCGGCAACGAAGAGCAACCACGATCAGATGGGCATCCGAGCATCAGACAGTTAACTTGGGATCTTTACCATCAGTCCGGCGCCAGGCGCACAAATCCCCAGTTCACGGCAGAACGGCACAAGGCGACGAATGCCCCAGCACACCTCCGGGTCTGACCGGGCTGCGGTTCCCCCCGCTGCCCGTGGCAGCGTGCGGCCTCCTGCTCCCTCTTCGCTCGAGGAGCTGTGGAGGTCGTACAAGTCGACGGGCGACGGGCGATTGCGCGAGCAGCTCATCCTGCACTACTCGCCGCTGGTCAAGTACGTCGCGGGCCGCGTCAGCGTCGGGCTGCCGCCCAATGTCGAACAGGCCGACTTCGTGTCCTCGGGCGTCTTCGGACTGATCGACGCGATCGAGAAGTTCGACATCGAGCGCGAGATCAAGTTCGAGACGTACGCGATCACCCGGATCCGCGGCGCCATGATCGACGAGCTCCGGGCGCTCGACTGGATTCCGCGCTCCGTACGGCAGAAGGCGCGCAACGTCGAGCGGGCGTACGCCACGCTAGAGGCGCAGCTGCGGCGGACTCCGTCGGAGAGTGAGGTCGCCGCGGAGCTCGGCATCAAGGTCGAGGAACTGCACGCGGTCTTCAGCCAGTTGTCCCTCGCGAACGTGGTGGCCCTCGAGGAGCTGCTGCACGCCGGCGGCGAGAGCGGCGACCGGCTCAGCCTGATGGACACGCTCGAGGACCATGCTGCCGACGACCCGGTCGAGGTCGCCGAGGACCGCGAGCTGCGGCGTTATCTGGCGCGCGCGATCAACACGCTGCCGGAGCGCGAGAAGACCGTGGTGACGCTCTACTACTACGAGGGCCTGACCCTCGCGGAGATCGGCAATGTGCTCGGGGTGACCGAGAGCCGCGTCAGCCAGATCCACACCAAGTCCGTCCTCCAGCTCCGCGCGAAGCTGGCCGCCTTCCGGCGCTGACGATGCGGAATCGTCCCTGCCGGGCTGCGCGTGGGGCGGGACGACTCCCGCGGCGCGCGTCCCGTCCGTAAAGTGGTGGCGTGCCAAGGATTCGAGCGGCCTCAGTGGCCGAGCACCGGTCGATGCAGCGCGGCGCCCTTCTGGACGCGGCGCGCTCCCTGCTGTCCGAGGGCGGGACGGAGGCGCTGACCTTCCCCGCGCTCGCCGAGCGCACCGGGCTCGCCCGGTCCTCCGTGTACGAGTACTTCCGGTCGCGCGCCGCGGTCGTCGAAGAGCTCTGCGAGGTCGACTTCCCCGTCTGGGCGGCGGAGGTCTCCACGGCGATGGAGCACGCGGGTACGCCCGAGGGCAAGGTCGAGGCGTATGTGCGGGAGCAGCTCTCGCTGGTGGGCGACCGCCGGCACCGCGCCGTCGTGGCCATCTCGGCGAGCGAACTCGACTCAGGGGCGCGCGAGAAGATCCGCGCCGCGCACGGCGGGCTGGTCGCGATGATCGTCGAGGCCCTCGCCGAAATGGGCCACACGGAACCGCGCCTCGCGGCGATGCTCCTTCAGGGGGTCGTGGACGCGGCGGTCCGCCGGATCGAACTGGGCGCGGCGGAAGACCCCTCGGCCATTACCGAAGCGGCCGTGAGCATGGCCCTGCGGGGCGTCAGCGGCTGATCCGGGGCGCGAGCCCTGGAGGAGGCGGCGGGACCAGTGGCGTCGGAACCGGCCCCGGTGCGGTGCCCAGCGCCGTACCGGCGCCGACGCCCGACCGGACCGGCAGCAACGGGACCAGCAGCGGCGGGTCAGCCACGGGCGGGCCCAGCCCCGGTGCCGCGGCAGTCGGCGGCACCGGCAACAGTCGCGACGGACCTTGTCGCAGCAGCCGCGGGGGCAGTAGTGACAGCGGGTCCAGATAGGTGTCGCCCCGCAGTAAGCCCCAGTGCAGGCATGACGTAGGGCCGCAGTGATTTGTCGGGGGTTCAAGTGCACCCAGCACCTCGCCCGGCGCTACCCGGGCGCCCCTCTTCACCGACGGCGTCACCGGTTCATACGTAGTTCGCAGAGGCGGGTCGCCCGTTCCGGACAGTTCCACCGCCACCACCCCTCTGCCCGCCACGCGCCCCACGAAGGACACCCGGCCGCGCCCCACCGCTCTGACCGGGGCGCCGACGGGCGCGGCCAGGTCCACTCCGCGGTGGCCCGCCCCGTACTCCGTCGCCGGCGGGGCCCAGCCCCGTACGATCGGGGGCCTCGTCCCCACCGGCCAGGCGGCGCCCACGGCGGGTACCGGCGGGGGCGGCACGAGGCCCGCCAGCGCCGCGGTCATCGTCAGCATCAGCATCAGTCGCATGCACTGAACGGTCCCGCCCCGACGCGATCTGCGGGGATCATGGACCGGAACGGTGGACTACCGACCGGTTGTGGACAGCGGCGTCACCCGGCACCCCGCGGGTCCCGTACACTTCTGGTGGCGATCCGGGTCACCGGATCGACTTCGCACGCCCCAACACCGGGTCATTCGTGACGGTGTTCGCGCTCCTCGGTCCCTCGTGGCACAGCGCGCGGGGCGTCAGGCGCGACAGCAATCCTGCGGTCGCGGCAACCGAGAAACCAAGGAGTACGGCCATGGCCGTCGTCACGATGCGGGAGCTGCTGGAAAGCGGCGTCCACTTCGGTCACCAGACCCGTCGCTGGAACCCGAAGATGAAGCGCTTCATCTTCACCGAGCGCAACGGCATCTACATCATCGACCTGCTCCAGTCGCTGTCGTACATCGACCGCGCCTACGAGTTCGTCAAGGAGACCGTCGCCCACGGCGGCACGGTCATGTTCGTCGGCACGAAGAAGCAGGCGCAGGAGGCGATCGCCGAGCAGGCGACCCGCGTCGGCATGCCCTACGTCAACCAGCGCTGGCTGGGCGGCATGCTCACCAACTTCTCGACCGTCTACAAGCGTCTGCAGCGCCTCAAGGAGCTTGAGCAGATCGACTTCGAGGATGTGGCCGCGTCCGGCCTCACCAAGAAGGAGCTGCTCGTCCTCTCCCGCGAGAAGGCCAAGCTGGAGAAGACCCTCGGCGGTATCCGCGAGATGTCCAAGGTGCCCAGCGCCGTCTGGATCGTGGACACCAAGAAGGAGCACATCGCGGTCGGTGAGGCCCGGAAGCTCAACATCCCGGTCGTCGCGATCCTCGACACCAACTGCGACCCCGACGAGGTCGACTACAAGATCCCGGGCAACGACGACGCGATCCGCTCCGTCACCCTGCTCACCCGCGTGATCGCCGACGCCGTCGCCGAGGGCCTCATCGCCCGCTCCGGTGCCGCCACCGGCGACCAGAAGCCGGGCGAGAAGGCCGCGGGCGAGCCGCTCGCCGAGTGGGAGCGCGACCTGCTCGAGGGTGAGAAGAAGGCCGACGAGAAGCCGGCCGCCGAGGCTGAGGTCCAGACCTCCGCCGAGACGGAGAAGGTCGCCGACGCCGAGGCCGAGGTCGTCACCGAGGTTGCCACCGAGGCTCCGGCCGCCGAGGCTCCGGCCACCGAGGCTCCGGCCGCGGACGCCGAGCAGGCCTGAACCTCACCGGTTCGGTAGTTGACGGCGGGGGCCGAGTCGGCCCCCGCCGTTCACCCGTAGATCTTTCAGACTTCGAGAGAGAATTTCAGATCATGGCGAACTACACCGCCGCTGACGTCAAGAAGCTCCGCGAGCTCACGGGCGCCGGCATGATGGACTGCAAGAAGGCGCTCGACGAGGCCGACGGCAGCGTCGACAAGGCCGTCGAGGCCCTGCGCATCAAGGGCCAGAAGGGCGTCGCCAAGCGCGAGGGCCGCTCCGCCGAGAACGGCGCCGTCGTCTCCCTCATCGCCGACGACAACACCTCCGGTGTCATCCTCGAGCTGAAGTGCGAGACGGACTTCGTCGCCAAGGGTGAGAAGTTCCAGGCCGTCGCGAACTCGCTTGTCGCTCACGCCGCCAAGACGAACCCGGCCGACATCGCGGCGCTCCTCGCGTCCGAGATCGAGCCCGGCAAGACCGTCCAGGCGTACGTCGACGAGGCCAACGCCAACCTCGGCGAGAAGATCGTCCTGGACCGCTTCACGCAGTTCACCGGCGCCTACGTCACCGCGTACATGCACCGCACCATGCCCGACCTGCCCCCGCAGATCGGTGTTCTGGTCGAGCTGGACAAGGCCGACGCCGACCTCGCCAAGGGCATCGCGCAGCACATCGCCGCCTTCGCGCCGAAGTACCTCTCCCGTGAGGACGTCCCGGCCGAGGTCGTCGAGTCCGAGCGTCGCGTCGCCGAGGAGACCACGCGCGCCGAGGGCAAGCCCGAGGCCGCGCTCCCGAAGATCGTCGAGGGTCGCGTCAACGGCTTCTTCAAGGAGGCCACCCTCCTCGGCCAGCCGTACGCGCTGGACAACAAGAAGTCCGTGCAGAAGGTCCTGGACGAGGCCGGTGTCACCCTGAAGCGCTTCTCGCGCATCAAGGTCGGCATCTGAGTCCGTACCGCGACAGCCGGAAGACACCGCTAGGGTCGACGAGATCCCAGTAGGGTCGACAGCAGTCTCCCGCGTACGCCGCCACGAGCGCGTGCGCGTCGGGCGACCGCAGATGTGACGAGGAGGCCATTGCCGAGTATGGGATGCGAACAACACCCCACCGGCAATGGCCTTCTTTGTATGTGTGCCAAGTAAAGAGGCGAGATCACCATGACCACCACCAAGGCCGACAAGGGCGACAAGAGCGACGACGGCAAAGGCGCGGGGCGCTTTTTGCTGAAGCTGTCCGGCGAGGCGTTCGCCGGTGGCGGGGGTCTGGGTGTCGACCCCGACGTGGTGCACAAGATCGCCCGTGAGATCGCGGCCGTCGTGCGCGACGGCGCGCAGATCGCCGTCGTCATCGGCGGCGGCAACTTCTTCCGCGGCGCCGAGCTCCAGCAGCGCGGCATGGACCGGGCCCGCTCCGACTACATGGGCATGCTCGGCACCGTCATGAACTGCCTCGCACTCCAGGACTTCCTGGAGAAGGAGGGCATCGACAGCCGCGTCCAGACCGCCATCACCATGGGGCAGGTCGCCGAGCCGTACATCCCGCTGCGCGCCGTGCGCCACCTGGAGAAGGGCCGCGTCGTCATCTTCGGCGCCGGTATGGGCATGCCGTACTTCTCCACCGACACGACCGCCGCCCAGCGCGCCCTGGAGATCGACGCCGAGGCGCTGCTCATGGGCAAGAACGGGGTGGACGGGGTCTACGACTCCGACCCGAAGACCAACCCCGAGGCCGTGAAGTTCGACGCGCTCAGCTACGGCGAGGTCATCACCCGCGACCTCAAGGTCGCCGACATGACCGCGATCACCCTGTGCCGCGACAACAAGCTGCCCATCCTCGTCTTCGAACTGCTCGCCGAGGGCAATATCGCGCGAGCGGTCAAGGGTGAGAAGATCGGCACGCTCGTGGGCGACCACGGAACGCGGGCCTGACACGACCCCCCGACAGGGGATGGACAATGTCCTGCCGGTCGGACACCGTGCAGGAAAGACACACGACGCAGCCGGCCGCCCTGGGCGCATGCCGGGCCTCACTCAAGACACGCAGGAGCAAGTGGTGATCGAAGAGACCCTCCTCGAGGCCGAGGAGAAGATGGAGAAGGCCGTCGTGGTCGCCAAGGAGGACTTCGCCGCGATCCGCACCGGCCGTGCGCACCCGGCGATGTTCAACAAGATCGTGGCGGACTACTACGGCGCGCTGACCCCGATCAACCAGCTGGCCTCGTTCTCCGTGCCCGAGCCGCGGATGGCCGTGGTGACTCCGTTCGACAAGAGCGCGCTGCGCAACATCGAGCAGGCGATCCGCGACTCCGACCTCGGCGTCAACCCGAGCAACGACGGCAACATCATCCGTGTGACGTTCCCGGAGCTGACCCAGGACCGCCGCAAGGAGTACATCAAGGTCGCCAAGACCAAGGCCGAGGACTCCAAGATCTCGATCCGCTCCATCCGCCGCAAGGCCAAGGAGACGATCGACAAGCTGGTCAAGGACGGCGAGGTCGGCGAGGACGAGGGCCGCCGTGCCGAGAAGGAGCTCGACGACACCACCGCGAAGTACGTCGCCCAGGTGGACGAGCTGCTCAAGCACAAGGAAGCCGAGCTGCTCGAGGTCTGAGGAATCCGTGAACGACTCTTCCTGGGGAGCGCCGACCGGAGCCGGGTACTGGGGGCCGCCCGACCAGGGGCCTTCCCAGGGGGCTTCCCCGGCGGGTCCCGCGTACGAACAGCATGCGGTTGAGGAGACTCGGCCCATGCCCATCGTGCCCGAAATGCCCGATGTACCCGCCGGTGGTCGTGACCAGGACGACGATCGGGGGGCTGCTCGGCCGAGCGGTCCCCTGTTCCGCGACGAGTCGCCGGGCGGGACACAGCACGAGCACCCTCACGGGCCCCGGCACGAGCAGCCGCGCGGGAACTCTCAGTACGAGCAGCCGCGCGGGGCACAGCACGAACCGCAGCATCCGACACAGCATCAGACGCAGCACCAGACGCCGTATGTGACGCCGCACGAGGCGCAGCACGAGAGCCCGCAGGAGCCCATGCCAAGCGCCGCACAGCCCGCCCCCGCACCGCCGAAGAAGAGCGCGGGCCGTGACCTCGGGGCAGCCATAGGAGTCGGGGTGGGGCTCGGCGCGGTGATCGTCGCGTCGCTCTTCATCGTCAAGGCCGTGTTCATCGGCGTGATAGCGGTGGCCGTCGTCGTCGGCCTCTGGGAGCTCACCTCGCGGCTCGAGGAGCGCAAGGGCATCAAGGCGCCCCTCGTGCCGCTCGCGATCGGCGGCGCGGCGATGGTCGTCGCCGGATACGTCCGCGGCACCGAGGGCGCCTGGGTGGCGATGGCGCTCACCGCGCTCGCGGTCCTGGTCTGGCGCATGACGGAGCCCCCCGAGGGCTACCTCAGGGACGTCACGGCCGGTGTCTTCGCCGCGTTCTACGTGCCGTTCCTCGCGACCTTCGTGGCGCTGATGCTCACCGCGGACGACGGGCCGCAGCGCGTCCTGACGTTCCTGCTGCTCACGGTCGTCAGCGACACCGGCGCGTACGCGATCGGCTGGCGCTTCGGCAAGCACAAGCTCGCCCCGCGCATCAGCCCCGGCAAGACCCGCGAGGGCCTGGTCGGCGCGGTGACGTTCGCGATGGCCGCCGGCGCGCTGTGCATGCAGTTCCTGATCGACGACGGTGCCTGGTGGCAGGGCCTGCTGCTCGGGCTCGCGGTCGCGGCCAGCGCCACGCTCGGGGACCTCGGCGAGTCGATGATCAAGCGCGACCTGGGGATCAAGGACATGGGCACGCTCCTCCCCGGGCACGGCGGGATCATGGACCGCCTCGACTCGCTGCTCCCGACGGCGCCGGTGGTCTGGCTGCTCCTGGTGATCTTTGTCGGGGTCGGCTGACCGACCTGAAAATCCCGGCTGACCTGCGCGGATTCAGGTGACGGGCTCGTTGTCCACAGGGCGGCGGGCCCGTTGCCGTATGTCTGCGACACTGGAAGGTTATGCCTAAGCCCGGAGAACTGGCAGTGATCCGGTGAGAAAGGGCCCCCGACCTGCCGTAGTGCACATTTCGGTAGCTGGGCCGGGCTGGTTTCCGTCTTATGTCGCACTTGCGAGAGGCCATACCTTGCCCGGATGGGTGGTGAAATAGCTGCGGACGAGTTGGCGGGCATCCGTGAGCTTGTACTGGAGTGGGCCCGCTCGTGGGGAGTGGCTCGTCCGGTTAACGTCCGTGTTGTGTCAACGACGCAAGCGACGGCTGCTGGTTACCTGAATCCTGGAGTGTCCTCACTGTCGGTGTCGTGCTACCTAGTGACGCTCGAAGGCGATTTCGAGCTAGTACTCCCCAGCGGGTCCCGTAAGCGAGGTTCATGGGCAGCTCTCCGCATCGATCAGGCTCGGCCGTGCGTGAGGGGCTTTACAGTGCGGCCAAGCGACTGGATTCCCAAGGCGCCACTGGAGACCCTGGGAACCGTTCACGCCATCGACTGCGAGTGAATCGCGTGCTCGATAGGACGGGGAACGACAGCCACCTCCGGGGCACGAGCAGCAGAACAACCCTGACCGCAGATCGAACGAAACGCATGTCTGCAGCGTCGAAGGTGCGTGAATCTATCGCGCCAAGCCGCCGTCCTGCTCTTGAGCGCCGGGCTGTTGCTCTCCGGCTGCTCGCCCTCGTCCGACAACCCGGGCGACGAGGGGTACACCGGCCCCACCCTGCCCGCCCGCACCGCCACGATGGACAAGTGGCAGGAAGGGCCAACAGAGCCCACGCAGCACAAGCCGTATCCATACGACATTTATACGCACTGCGGGATCAAGTGGGTTAAATTCGGCGGCCGTTGGTGGGTCCTCGACTCCGTGTTCGTCGGTGTCGAGCAAGTCAAGGGGGAGCCGCCCTCACAGAACAGCCAGATGCTCGCCGGCTACATGACCTTGATCGGCCCGGACGCTGCCAACTTCGACGCCGCCGGGATGCCCACGATGCAATTCGTACCGACCAAGGACGAACCGCCGAGCTGCGCATAGAAGGGCGTTCGCCCGCAGCGCGCGGATCAGAAAGTCGCGTGCCACAGCCGTGCCACATCGTGCGGTCAACCACGGTCAATGACGGCTCGGCGCAGTCGAGACGCGCCGTTCACCTGGGCTGCCGCTATAGCCAGAGTGACCTGGGCGCATTCGCTTCGGATCACGTCCGCCCTTACAAGGCGGATATCACCCCACTCGGCCCGGCTCGAACGGGCTGGTCCCCTCCACAACGGGCCGACGCTGGGGGAAGCAGTCGCCGACCGACGCGGGCCGCCATGAGGGTATCCGTAGGTCTACGACACCCATGACTGACATCAATGGCTGACATCAACGTCGGCGCACCCATGCACATGCCGGCGTGCAGGTGAACCCTGGCCAACAGGACCTGATGGCTAAAGGAGTTCAGGGGTTCCGTGTGCGCACCCGCCTACGGAACACGGGGCTGCACGCCTACTACGAGCACTTGGGGTTCAAGCATGTCCGGACAGAGGCGCCGTCGCACCGTCGATCTGGATGATCCGCACAACCGACGATCACTTGCGACCACGCCCCAGCGACCGATGACCGTCCCCCGAATGGCATGCCCCGGATGCTGTGCACAGGATGGAGAGGTACGCGCGACCTCTAGCTCTGGCCTCCGGAGCACCCAAGGGGATGGTTTGCATGTCGTACCCGAAGCAGGTGTACTTCGGCGATAGAGGCGAGATCAACGCGCATTTCCTGCCAGCCGGCACTGCGACGAATGTCGGCGGCCCCGGAGACGACATGCGCATCCGCTACCTCGCGACAAGCGACATCACGCACGGTGAGTTCGGCCTGTACCGGGTCATGCTGGGGGCGAAGGCGGGTGGCCCCCAGACGCACTTCCACCGGACCATCTCGGAGTCCTTCTTCATCCTCGGTGGAACCGTCCGCCTGTTCAATGGCGAGAACTGGGTCGACGCGCGGGAGGGTGACTTCCTGCTCGTCCCGCAGGGCGGGCTGCACGCCTTCCGTAACGACTCCGACAGCCCGGCCGAGATGCTGCTGCTCTTCACGCCGGGCGCACCGCGCGAGGAGTTCTTCGAGCAGATGTCGGAGATGCGCGACGCCACGGAGGCGGAGCGCGCCGAGTTCTTCGACCGGCACGACCAGTACTTCGTCGACTGACACGTCCCGCAGCGGTGGCGCGGCAGTACAACAGCGGAGTACAGCAACCTCCGTACCTACGGCTGACCCCCGCTGGCCGCGGGCGACCGGCTGACGTTCTCAGGAGACCTCGACGACCGCCCCGCCCATAGTTCGCATCGAGGGGCCGCTGGGCGTGCCACTTCCGTGCCAGAACAGACGGTGACTCACGGGGAATCGAGGTTCGCCAGGGTGCCTACCACCCCACGCTGCCCGAGGCAAGGATTCCCAGGTCACGCCGGTGATTACCCACCCTCGCTCCTAAAGCGGTGGTCCGAGTCAAGGGATGCCCCAGTGCACCTGTTGAGGGTGAGGCGTAGCCCAGCCCCAAGTGCCCGACCCTTCGGAAGCGCCGCTGTTTGACATCAGCGTCTGACATCAACGTCGGCGCACACAGGCACACGCCGACGTACGGGTGAATCCTGGCCAACAGGCTCTGGTGGCTAGGAGAGTTCAGGGGATCCGTGTGCGCACCCGCCTACGGATCAGAAGGTTGCAGGTTCGAATCCTGCCGAGTGCACACCAGACCAGAGGCCCCGTGGAGGAATCCACGGGGCCTCTGGCTTTTGCCTTGACGGCAGTGTTTGACGACCGCCGCCTCCGGTCTGTCCACGCCCTCAAAGGGGAACACTGTCCGACATGCCTATCTCGCTGCATCACATCGTCATCGACGCCCACGACCTGCCCGCCCTGGCCCGGTTCTGGGCTGAGGTGCTGCGCTGGCAGATCCTGTCCGAGCGGGAGCGGGCGGTCGTGATCGGGCCGGACGAGACGGCCCCGGTGGGAATCTGCTTCATGCCGGTGACCGACCGCAAGGTCGTCAAGAACCGCCTGCACCTCGATCTGACATCCGCGGCGGAAGACCGGGAGGCGGAGATCGAGCGAATCCTCGCACTCGGCGCTCGCGCAGCGGACGTCGGACAGACCGGCAACGAGTCGTGGACCGTGCTGGCCGATCCGGAGGGGAACGAGTTCTGCGTAGTCCGCCCGAAGGAGACCCTCATCGGTTAGTCCAAGTCAGGCGATGACGCAACCGTCGCGTTCTGCCAGTGGTGACCTCGCGAGCGAGAGTCGTCGCTTGCGCTGACATCCAGCCGGACTTGGGTCAGTCTCAGTTCTAGTCTCGATTGCTGCTCAACCCGGTGCGGTACGCGCTCGTCCGTGGACGTTCGGTAGGGCGCCTGACCTGCAGCGCGAACCGACTACCGGATGCCCCTGGACCCCTGTGGAACAAGCCCGGACAGCTTGTAATGCGTCCCGGTACTTGCGCGATAGAACTTTCCTTGGCAGGTCAGCCACGATCCGTATACGGGGTCTTCCAAACTAGTGCGCCGCCGATCAGGAGTAGAAGCCCGAACCGTTGAGCGTCAACGGTTCGCGGGCGGGCATCGGCACGACCGACGTCTGATCAGCGGGATCGCCTGGATCACGGCAGGGGTGGCCGTTCGCGCGTCCTCCGGAAAAACTGGGAAGAGTCGGATGTACGGAAGCGGCCGAGCGGACTGAGGTGATCGCCGATGGCGGACGAGAGTGTGGACTACCCAGGTCTTGTCGTTCCTGTCGGGCATATCGAGCCGGTGCCGCGGCGGATCCGTGCGCAGGTCAGCGGCCGGTGCGTGTTCGACACCCGGCGTGCGTTGTACGTGTGGGAGTGGCCCGGCTATCCGCAGTACAGCATTCCGCTGCGGGATCTGGCCGAGGGCGTCCTGTCCGACGACGGCCGCGTCGGCCGGCTGAGCCCCGGCCCCGCGCGGCGGCACTCGCTGCGGGTCGGCTCCGAGGTCCGTGAGGGTGCGGCGTGGGTCTGGGACGAGGGAGCCCCGGAGGCACTCATCGGCACCGCCCGTTTCCGGTGGGACGCGATCGACGCGTGGTACGAGGAGGAGGAGCAGGTCTTCGTGCACCCGAGGAACCCGTACACCCGGGTGGACGCGCTGCGCTCGTCCAGCAGCGTGCGCGTCGAGGTGGACGGCACCGTCCTGGCGGACGCGCCGTCCTCGGTGAAGCTCTTCGAAACCGGCCTGCCGACCCGGCACTACGTGGAGCGCGCCTATGTCGACTGGACCCTGCTGCGTTCCTCGGACACGGTGACGGCGTGCCCGTACAAGGGCAGAACCAGCGCGTACTGGTCGTTCGTGGGCGGAGCCGTCGCGCACGACGATCTCGCCTGGGCGTACGACTTCCCGACGGTGTCGTGCGCCGCCGTCGCGGGGATGGTCGCCTTCTACAACGAGCACGTCGACCTGTACGTGGACGGCGTCCGGCTCCCACGGCCCACCGCCCTGTCGCGAGCTCAGTGGGACAAGCAGCAGCGGGAACGTTCCTGAGTCGCTGCCGGCGCCCACGGACGAGGTGGACGTCATGTCTGTGGTGGAAGTCGCCCAGTTGCCGCCGGGCCGGATGACAGGCGGCGTACGATGCACGCCGCTGAATCACGGTGCAAGCAGCCCAGTTGTCACTTGTGGCGAGAGACGGTCACCAATCCAGCTCTCTTGTGAATAGAGCGGCTCAAAGCCGTCACGACTCGTCCGCTAACCATGTGCGCTTCCTCATCCCCGGCAGGGC
>NZ_JBSGTG010000012.1:0-119 GCF_053607285.1 Streptomyces sp. NPDC055140
GACTCTTAATCAGCGGGTCCGGGGTTCGAGTCCCTGGCGGCGCACAGACACGGTGAAGGCCCTCCACGCAAGTGGGGGGCCTTCGCTATTTACCGACCCGTCCCGACACAGCGAGGACG
>NZ_JBSGTG010000012.1:214-30071 GCF_053607285.1 Streptomyces sp. NPDC055140
GGACGGCCGGGGGTCCGGGGGTCGCCCCCCGGAAAGACACAGCATCAGCGGGTCCGGGGTTCGAGTCCCCGGCGGCGCACAGACACGGTGAAGGCCCTCCACGCAAGTGGGGGGCCTTCGCTATTTACCGACCCGTCCCGACACAGCGAGGACGGCCGGGGGTCCGGGGGTCGCCCCCCGGAAAGACACAGCATCAGCGGGTCCGGGGTTCGAGTCCCCGGCGGCGCACAGACACGGTGAAGGCCCTCGTGAGAGCGAGAGCTTCTTGCGTATGCCGGTGCGGCGGGCGCCCAGAAGACGTGCCGCTCCTTGCGACACCGGTACGCCGACACAGCCACCGCGACAGGCGTTCAGCCCGTAGCGACCTTGACCGTCCAGGACCCCGACCGCGTGCGTCCCTCGACCGCCACTCGTACGTTCTCGCCCGGCACCCTGAAGCTCTCGCCCACCCGTACCGGTGCGTCCGCGAGCGGCGGATAGACCGAGTCGCCGGAGCACGCGTCCGTGTCGGGGTGTGCGTCGAGCACCTCGACCGGGCCGCTGCCGGAGGGGGTCTCGTTGCGCACGCGGTAGACAAGGACGCCCTCGGAGCACGTCGCCGCGTCGTTGCCGTCGGCGCTACGGGCCTCCAGGGCGATCGCACTGTCCTCCCCGGTGCGCACGACGGCGAGCTTCGTCCCGTCGCCCGCGCCGAAGGGCGCACCGTTGGTCCCTGGCGCCGCCCTCGCCCCCGCCCGCGCGGGCGCGGACGTCAGGGGTTCGAGGGTGAGCCGCCGGCTGCTCGTCACGCACACCACCTGCCGCCGGTCCAGCCACCCCAGCTTCCACTTGTGCCAGCCGAAGAAGTCGGGCGCGAGCCCGAACTGACTGCCCATGACGTCCCAGTCACCGACATACGTGTCCCAGTCGCCCTTGCCGTCGGTCGGCCGGTGGTAGAGGTCCGGCAGGTCGAAGACGTGACCCGTCTCGTGGGCCAGGACGTTGCGGTCGGGCGGATGCTGCTCGAAGACGGTGACGACGCGCTTGATGTCCGTACCGTCGGCGCGCATCGGCTGGTCGAAGTTGACGACCTTCGTGGCGTCCGAGTCGACGCCCGGGGCGTCGGGGTCGGCGACGAAGTAGACGATGTCGTACTTGCTGAAGTCGGTGTGCGGGTCGGCCGTGGCGAGGGCGTCGCGCAGATAGGCGCCGCGGTGCGCGGCGTCCCAGTCGCGCTCTATGGCGTACGAGGTCGAGGCGTGCGGCATGCGGAGCCAGTGGCGCTGCGAGTGCGGGACCAGGTGGAACTTCCCGTAGGAGGCCCGCTCGTAGAACTCGCTGGTGGCGGGGAAGTAGTCGGCCGTGAGCTCCTCGGGGGTGGTCGTCGGCCGGGAGTCGGGGAAGGAGAGGAAGACCATCACCGCGTTGAGGGTCCGGACCGGGCGCGGATAGGCGTGGTTCCAGGTGTCGAGGCCCTCCGAGTGGTGGGCCGCCGTGCGCTCCAGCGCGCAGGGTCCCGCGTACGGGGCGGCGATCGCGGGGCCCGCGACCAGTGACGTGGCGGCCATGGCGGTGAGCGCGGTGAGGGCCGCACCGACTGAGCGCAGGCGGGGCCTCTCCACTCCACCGGGTGGCAGCGGACGCGGCAAGTCGACCTCCGGATGGGGAAAGCGGGACACCCAACCCAGAGTGTGGCTATTTGTACTACTTCGCCCTGTTTATCTGGCCCGGCCGGGTGAGGGGGCGACACCCCGGGCGGTCACAGAACGTCACGCATGATCGCGGGAGGCCAGAAGCGGTGCCAGGGACGAGCAGAAACGATCTGTCGGCTACCCCGGGATGCCGCCGAACCGGCGGATCGGGCGGGCAAGGCTGGATCGCGCCTCGGGGCTGCCTCTATGATCGGCACACTTTCCTGCGCGGGCCCGGCTGCGAAGGCCGTTCGCCACCCAGACTGTGATGACCCGGGAGCAACCCTCCCGGACCCCCGGAACGACTGCACTGCGGGAGCGAGCGGTGAGCGGAATGTCCGAAGGGCCGATGACCGCGGCCGACGCGGCACCCGACTCCACCCACCGCGCCGTCACGGAGAGTTCCGCAGCGGTGGCGGCGCCCCCGCACGCCCCCGCCCCCGCCCCCGACTCCGTACGCACGGGCCCGGACGCCCGGGCCCACGAGGCGCTCGGCGTCGAACCCCCTCCCCCGCCGGCGTCCCCGCCCGCCCCCTACCTCTCGGCCTTCCTCGCCGCACCCCTGGCCCTGGCCGTCGTGGACCGCCGGGGCCAGGTGGTCACCGCGAACGCCGCGCTCGCCGTGATGCTCGGCGTGGAGGACCCCGGCCGGCTGACCGGGCTCACGGCGGCGGAGCTGGTGGACCTGGCGTCCGACTCCCGCACCTGGCACACGTACCAAGAGGTGCTGCGCGGGCGGCAGGCGCGGCTGACGTGCACCCGCAGGATCAAGCACCCCGACGGGCACTCCGTGTGGGTGCAGGTCACCGTCTCGCCGGTGCCGGGCGGCCGTACGGTGCTGCTCTCCCTCACCGACATCAGCGCCCGCCGTGAACTCCAGGCGCGGCTGCGTCACTTGCAGATGCACGACCCGGTGACCCGGCTGCCGAACCGCACGCTGTTCTTCGAGCGGCTCTCCGCCGCGCTGGAGGCGGGCGCGTACGACGGGGCGGGCAGCGGCCGGATCGGGCTGTGCTATCTCGACCTCGACGGGTTCAAGGCGGTCAACGACACGCTCGGGCACGGCATCGGGGACCGGCTGCTCGCCGCCGTCGCGGAACGCCTGACACGCTGCGCCGACCGGATCGGCTACGGCCGGAGGGCCGCGGCGCCGCTGGTCGCGCGGCTCGGCGGCGACGAGTTCGCGCTGCTCGTGGAGGACTCGGCCGGTACGGAACAGCTCGCGGGGCTCGCCGAGTCGGTGCTCCGCGCACTCCAGGAACCGTTCGACCTGTCGGGACAGCGGCTCGCCGTGTCGGCCTCGATCGGGGTCGTGGAGCGGCACATGGAGGGCACGACGGCGACGGGTCTGATGCAGGCCGCGGACACCACGCTGTACTGGGCGAAGGCCGACGGCAAGGCGCGCTGGACGCTCTTCGACCCGGAGCGCAACGCGCACCGGATGACCCGCCAGGCCCTGTCGTCGGGCCTGCGTCCCGCGGTGGAGCGCGGAGAGTTCGTCCTCGAGTACCAGCCGCTGGTGAATCTGGGCGACGGGGTGCTGCGCGGCGTCGAGGCGCTCGTGCGCTGGGATCACCCCCAGTTCGGAATGCTCACGCCGAATCGGTTCATCGGACTGGCCGAGGAGGACGGCTCGATCGTGCAGCTGGGCCGGTGGATCCTGCGCACGGCGTGCCGGCAGGCGCGCAGCTGGCAGCTGGAGCACCCCGAGGCGCCGCCGGTCTACGTGAGCGTGAACGTGGCGGTGCGTCAGGTGTGGGACTCGGACCTGGTGGCGGATGTGGCCGAGGTCCTCGCGGAGACCGGACTCGCACCGGAACTACTCCAGTTGGAGCTGACGGAGTCGGCGGTGATGGGCTCGGCGGGCCGCCCCCTCCAGGCCCTGCAGTCGCTCAGCGACATGGGCGTGCACATCGCCATCGACGACTTCGGCACCGGCTACTCGAACCTCGCGTATCTGAGCAGGCTCCCGGTGTCGGTCCTGAAGCTGGACGGCTCGTTCGTGCGCGGCTTCCAGTACGACGACGGGGGCGAGCACGCGACCCCCGCGGACGCCGTCATCGTCGAGGCCATGGTGCAGCTCGCGCACCGGCTCGGCCTCACGGTCACCGCGGAGTGCGTGGAGACGGCGGCGCAGGCGGCGCGCCTGCGCCAGATCGGCTGCGACACGGGCCAGGGCTGGCTGTACTCACGCCCGGTGGCGCCGGATCGTATCTCCGCGCTGCTGACGGCTTCCTGACCGCTTCCCGGCGTTGTGAAAGACCGCGGGGTGCCGCCTCCCCCCGTGCGAGGCGGCACCCACGGTCGGCCGGGTCAGCCGCGCGGCAGCCCGTACGCGTCGGCGACGAGTTCGTACGAGCGCAGGCGGATCTCGGCGGTGTGGGCGTTGGCGGTGAGCATCAGCTCGTCGGCGCCGGTGCGCTTCTGGAGGTCGTCGAGGCCCGCGCGGACCTCGTCGGCGGTGCCGTGGATGACGTTCGAGTTCCAGCTGTCGACGAACTCCCGCTCCATCGGGCTGAATTCGTAGGCCTCCGCCTCCTCTGGGGTCGGGACGAGGCCGGGGCGGCCGGTGCGCAGGCGGACCATGTTGAGGGCGGCCGCGAGGACCTGGCGGCGGGCCTCCTTCTCCTCGTCCGCGGCGAGCGCGGAGACGCCGATGAGGGCGTACGGGGAGGACAGGACCGCGGACGGCTTGAAGGACTCGCGGTAGAGGTCGAGGGCCGGGACCGTGTTCTGCGCGGAGAAGTGGTGCGCGAACGCGAAGGGCAGGCCGAGGACACCGGCGAGGCGGGCGCTGAAGCCGGAGGAGCCGAGGAGCCAGACGGGCGGGCGGTGCGGGGACTGCACGCCGCCGGGGGACGTCGCCTGGACCGGGCCCGGGACCGCGTGGATGCGGGCGTAGGGGTGGCCGTCCGGGAAGTCGTCGTCGAGGAAGCGGGTCAGCTCGGCCAGCTGCTGGGGGAAGTCGTCGGCGCCCTCGTTGAGCCGGTCGGTGCGGCGCAGGGCGGCGGCCGTCGCGCCGTCGGTGCCGGGGGCGCGGCCGAGGCCGAGGTCGATGCGGCCCGGGGCCATCGCCTCCAGGGTGCCGAACTGCTCGGCGATGACCAGGGGCGCGTGGTTGGGCAGCATGACGCCGCCCGAGCCGAGGCGGATGCGCTCGGTGTGGGCGGCGAGATGGGCCAGGATCACGGCCGGGGACGAGGACGCCACGCCCGGCATGGAGTGGTGTTCGGCGACCCAGTAGCGGTTGAAGCCGCGGTTCTCGGCGAGCTTGGCGATCTTGACGCTGGTCCGCAGCGCGTCGGTGGCGGTGCGGCCGGCGCCGACGGTCACCAGATCGAGGACCGAGAGGGGCACGGGGGCGGTGCCCTGGGCGGTTGCCCGGATCTCGTCGTTACCGGCCACGGAGTCCTCCTGTAAGTACGGTGCTGTCTGCTCCCGGGCTTAACGGAGGATGGCTCCGGTTTATTCCGGACGCCTTGTTCCGAAGGCCTGACAGGGATCACACCTGCACCAGCGGCTCCTTCGTGAAGAGCGTGCCGAGCGCCGGTGCGTTCACCCGCCGCCCCGCGAGGCGCAGCGCCTCCCACACGGTGACCTGGTTGGCCGTCAGGACCGGCTTGCCCAGCTCCTGCTCCAGGTCACGGACGTAGGCCGCCGTGTGCAGGGCCGTGTCCGGCAGCAGCAGCGCCTGCGCGTCCGCGTGATCGCCCGCCTCCGCCATCGCCCTGACCTCCGGCCACCCCCAGGTGCCGACCTCGGCCGCCGTGATGATGCCGCTGCCACGCACCGAGACGACCTCGATGCCCGCCGCCTTCAGGAACGTGCGGAAGTGGTCCGCCACGTCCTCCGGATACGTCGCCGCGATCGCGACGCTGCGCGCGCCGACCTCGCCCACGGCGTGGGCGAACGCGAACGACGTACTGGAGGCGGGCAGGCCCGCGACCCTGGCCAGGTCCCGCACCTGTTCGTGCGCGCCCTCCCAGCCCCGGACGAAGCTGCCGCTGGTGCACGCCCAGACGACCGCCTCGGCGCCGGCCAGGCGCAGCTCCTCGACACCGGCGGCGAGCCGTTGCGGGGAGCCCATCTCGATCAGCGCGTCGACGCGGTGCGCGTCCTCACCGATGTCGGTATGGACGACCGGCAGCCTCACATCGCTGTCGATCAGCATTTCGATACGCGGATAGTCGTCCTCGGCCGAGTGTCCCGGGTAGAGAAATCCGACTGCGGTCATGCCCACCCTTCCTGTTCTTCCGGCAGCTCATGAGCCGGTTCCTGCGGCATCTGCGGCAGCTCGGGGACCGGCCATTGCCGCGCCGACTCGTCGAGCAGCGCCTGATACGGCCCCACGGCACGGGTACCCAGCCTGCGCAGCGCTGCCCACACCGTGACCTGATTGGCTGAGATCACCGGGATGCGCAGCTCGGCCTCCAGCTGCGGGATGACGTCGTACGTCGGCAGGTTCGTGCAGCTGATGAACAGCGCGTCGGCGTCCAGGCGGGCGGCGCCCCTGGCCATGTCGGCCACGTCCCGGTACGGAACCTTCCAGATGTGCCGGGTCAGACCGAGGAAGGCACGGCCCGTGACGGTGATGCCGGCCTCGGCCAGATACTCCTCGAGCGACTCGGTCACCGACCGCGTGTACGGGGTGACCAGGGCGATACGGCGGGCGCCCAGCTCGGCGAGCGCTTCGAGGAGCGCGCCCGACGTGGTGACGGAGGGGCGTTCGCCCGACCGGAACATGGCCTCGCACATGGCGCGTTCGCCCGCGATGCCGCCGACGAAGCTGCCCGACGTACAGGCGTACGCGAGGACCTCGGGTTCGGCGGCGCTCAGCGCGCGCACCGCCTCGCCGAGCGTCTCGTGCTCACTGACCAGACGGGCCAGGTCGAGGCTGACCTCGACGGGAACGTACGGGGTGCGGGTGAGGTGCAGTGACACCTCGTCCGGAACCCAGCGCCACAGTTCGCGGTCGAGGGCGAAGTCGAAGGGGGCGACGACACCGACACCGCGTTGCGGGTGTGGTCCGCCGAGGAAGGAGACGTCCATGACAGGCCCCAAGTCTCTTGAGACGTACGAGACGATGCAGCGGAGAGCCGGCCGGCGGGCCGGGACGTCGGGACAGGGCTGGGCAACGGAAAAGTGCCTCTGTTGACGAAGGTAGGTTCGGGTGCCAGCGTGGTCAATCCGCACTTTTTCCTACCAATGAAGCGGACCATCGTTGCGAAACGGTTTCTGCCGATGACCGGCCCGGTGACCGGCTCTACGACCAGCCCGATTACCGGCCCGATGACCCTCAGTGCGCGGCCCGACGACCGGAGCGAACGTGTCTGAAGTGACCCTGCTGGTGCTCGACGACGACCCCCCGCCGCGCCTGGGCCGGCTCATGGGACGGGCGCGCGTCGTGCACGCCGACGAGTCGACGCTCGCCGCTCAACTCCCCTCGGCCGACGTGCTGCTGGTCTGGGACTTCCTGTCCGACGCGGTGCGCCGCGCCTGGCCCGGCGAGGGCCCGCGGCCGCGCTGGGTGCACACCGCGAGCGCGGGCGTCGACCGGCTGATGTGCCCGGAACTCGCCGTGTCGGACACGGTCGTGACGAACGCGCGCGGCGTCTTCGACCAGCCGATCGCCGAGTACGTCGGCGCGCTCGTCCTCGCCATGGCGAAGGACCTGCCGCGCACGCTCGCCCTCCAGGGCGAGCGCGAATGGCGCCACCGCGAGACGCAGCGCGTCGCGGGTACCCGGGCGTGCGTGGTGGGTTCCGGGCCGATCGGCCGGGCGATCGTCGCGACGCTGAAGGCGCTCGGGATCACGACGGCGCTCGTCGGGCGCACCGCGCGGGCCGGCGTGCACGGGCCGGCGGATCTCGGCCGGCTGATGGCCCGCGCGGACTGGGTGGTGTGCGCGGCGCCGCTGACCGACGACACGCGCGGCATGTTCGACGCGCGGCTCTTCGGGATGATGCAGCCGTCCGCCCGCTTCATCAACGTGGGCCGAGGGCAACTCGTCGTCGAGGACGATCTCGCGGACGCGCTGGCCAAGCGGTGGATCGCGGGCGCCGCGCTCGACGTGTTCGAGCACGAGCCGCTGCCGCGGGACAGCGCCCTGTGGACCGCGCCCGGCCTGATCGTCTCCCCGCACATGAGCGGCGACACGGTCGGCTGGCGGGACGAACTGTCGCGCCAGTTCGTGGAGTTCTACGAGAAATGGGCGTCCGGGGAGCCACTTCCGAACGTGGTCGACAAGAAACGTGGGTATGTCCCCGGACACTGACCGATCCGAAGGATCACGTCCCGGATCGGCACTCCCGGATCGACCTGAGGAGAGCGGATGACCGAGCTCACCGAGCTGACCGCGGAAGCGCTCGTCGACGGCTATCGCAAGGGCGGGTTCAGCCCCGTCGATGCCACGCGGGCCGTCCTGCGCCGCATCGAGGAGGTGGATCCCGCGGTCAACGCCTTCGTGCGGCTCGACGCGGAGACCGCCCTCGCGCAGGCGGAGGCGAGCGCGGAGCGCTGGCGCAGAGGTGAGCCGCAGGGCCTGGTGGACGGGGTCCCGGTGTCGGTGAAGGACATCCTGCTGATGCGCGGCGGGCCGACGTTGCGCGGCTCGCGCACGGTGCGGGCCGAGGGCGCGTGGGAGGAGGACGCGCCGTCCGTGGCGCGGCTGCGCGAGCACGGCGCGGTGTTCGTGGGCCGCACGACGACGCCGGAGTTCGGCTGGAAGGGCGTCACGGACTCGCCGCTGTCGGGCGTGACCCGCAATCCGTACGACGTCTCGCGCACCTCGGGCGGATCGAGCGGCGGCAGCGCGGCGGCGGTGGCGCTCGGGGCGGGCCCGCTGTCGCTGGGCACCGACGGCGGCGGATCGGTACGGATCCCGGCGGCGTTCTGCGGGATCTTCGGTCTGAAGCCGACGTACGGGCGGGTGCCGCTCTATCCCGCGTCCGCGTTCGGGACGCTCTCGCATGTGGGGCCGATGACGCGGGACGCGGCCGACGCGGCGCTGATGATGGACGTGATCACGGGCGCGGACTGGCGTGACTGGTCGCAGCTCGGCCCGGTCGGGGGCGGCTTCCGCGACGGGCTGCGGGGCGGGGTGGGTGGCCTGCGCGTCGCGTTCTCGCCGTCGTTCGGCGGGCAGGTCGCGGTGCGGCCCGCGGTCGCGGCGGCGGTCCGCAAGGCGGTGGAGGGGCTCGCGGGGCTCGGGGCGTACGTCGAGGAGGCCGATCCGGACGTCACGGACCCGGTCGAGGCGTTCCACACGCTGTGGTTCAGCGGGGCGGCGCGGGTGACGCAGAACCTGTCGCCCGCGCAGCGCGCGCTGCTCGATCCGGGCCTGCGCGAGATCTGTGCGCAGGGGTCAGGGGTCAGCGCGCTCACGTACCTCGCGGCGGTCGACGTGCGGGCCGAACTCGGGCGGCGGATGGGCCGGTTCCACTCGTCGTACGACCTGCTGGTGACGCCGACGCTGCCGCTGACGGCGTTCGAGGCGGGCGCCGAGGTGCCCAAGGGGTCGGGGCTGCGGCGCTGGACGGGGTGGACACCGTTCACGTACCCGTTCAACCTGACGCAGCAGCCGGCGGCGACCGTCCCGGTGGGGGTGGACGCGGACGGGCTGCCGGTCGGCCTTCAGATCGTCGGCGCGCGGCACGCGGACGCGCTGGTCCTGCGTGCCGCGCACACCTTGTACGAGGCGGGGATCGCCGGGATCCCGGCGCCTACGCCCGCCTGAACGCGAGCGTCTCGCCCAGCGCGCCTCCGCGCCACAGGTCCTGGCAGGCCTCGGCCATCCGGTCGAGGCCTTCCACGACCTGGCCCCAGACGATGCCGGGTACCCAGCCGACGTCGCCGTTGATCAGCAGGTTGTTGCGCTCGTAGAAGAGGGCGAGGTCGACGACGGCCGCGCCGGGCTTGAGCTCGGCACCGGATTCGTAGCCGTATGCCTGGGTCCCCAGTTCCGTACCGGAAAAGGAGAAATAGCAGAGGTCCCCCGGAATGGGGGTGATGGTCGGATTCTCCAGGGGTGGCTCCCGGTCCGCGAATGCCGGGAAAAGGGCGTAGATCTCGTTGCGCGCGTATTTCGCGTGGTAGACGTCGGAGCCCAGTGGAAGCGCGTCCCACACCGCCGCACAGGTCAGCGGAGCGCGGTCGTCGAGCAGCTTTGCCGTGCACTGAACTCCCCGCTTGGCGAGGGAGACTTCGATGTATCGGTCGGCCATGCCCTCCATGTTCAGCCCCATGCTCCCCCCTGGGTCAAGGGCGCCCCGCTCACATCAGGGGCTTGAATTGATACGCATAGGTCGTGTCGAGTCGGGTAGCCGCGCGCCCATGGCTCCACCTATTTGGAACGTCACAGAAGGAACACGAAGCCTAGAAGGCAACAGAAAGGGCATACGCCGACGATCTCTGCTCATCGGCGCCACCGCTCTCGGCGCGGCCGGCGCCGTCGGGGCCGCGGGTTGCAGCCGCGTACCGGACGGCGACACCCTCGCGCGGCTCCAGGGCCAGGGCACGGTGCGTCTCGGGATCGCGGGCGAGGTGCCCTACGGCTACATCGACGACAGCGGAAAGTTCACGGGTGAGGCCGTCGAACTCGCCAAGGTCATCTTCAAACGGCTCGGTGTCGGCCACGTCCAGCCCGTCGCCACCGACTTCAGCTCCCTGATACCCGGCCTGCAGACCCAGCAGTTCGACGTGGTGTCGGCCGGGATGTACATCAACAAGGAGCGTTGCCAGCAGGTCATCTTCTCGGACCCCGAATACCAGATGCTGGACTCCTTCATCGTCCGCAAGGGCAATCCGAAGGGCCTGCACGACTACGCGGACTGCGTGAAGGCGAAGGCGAAGTTCGGCACGGGCACCGGCTACGCGGAGATCGCCTACGCGGTCGAGGCGGGCTACAAGGAGAGCGACATCGTCATCCTCCAGGACCAGGTCGCCGGCCTGAACGCCGTGGAGGCGGGACGCATCGACGTGTTCGCCGGCACCGCCCTCACCACGCGTGAGGTGACGAGGAAGAGCCGCAGGGCCGAGCACACCGAGCCGTTCGCTCCCCTGGTCGGAGGCAAGAAGCACGTCGACGGCGGCGGATTCACGTTCCGCTCGAACGACACCAAGATGCGCGACGCCTTCAACAAGGAGATCCACAAGATGAAGGCGAGCGGCGAACTCTTCCGCATCCTGCGGCCGTTCGGCTTCACCCAGGCCGAGATGACGAAGCTGACCGCAGAGGAGCTGTGCAAATGACAGCGGGACTGTGGGAACACTGGGTCCTTCCGGGCATCTGGATCACGATCCAGCTGACCGTGTACAGCGCGGCCCTCGCGACCGTCGTCGCCTTCGGTGTGGGCATGGCCCGCACCCACCGGCTGAGGATCGTGCGCTTCCTCGCCGGCTTCTACACCGAGGTCTTCCGCGGCACGTCGGCGCTGATCCTGATGTTCTGGATCTTCTTCGTGCTGCCGCAGCTCGCCGGCTGGTCGCTGGTCCCGATGTGGGCCGCGGTCCTGGCGCTCGGCCTCTCCTACGGTGCGTACGGCGCCGAGGTGGTGCGCGGCGCGCTCAACGCCGTGGCGCCCGCCCAGCGCGAAGCGGGGGTCGCGCTGAGCTTCACCCCCTGGCAGCGGATGCGGCTGATCCTGCTGCCGCAGGCCGTGCCGGAGATGATCCCGCCGTTCTCGAACCTGCTGGTCGAGCTCCTCAAGGGCACCGCCCTGGTCTCGCTGCTCGGCATCGGTGACGTCTCGTTCGCCGCGTACCTGGTGCGCCTCGCCACCCAGGAGAGCGCCCAGATCTACGCGATCACCCTGGTCATCTACTTCGTGATCGCCTTCCTGCTCACGCGCGGGATGCGCGCGCTCGAGCGCAAGACCAAGGCCGGCATAGGCCGGCGCCCCGACCCGGGAACCGGCATCATGCGCAAGCTCAACATCCGTCAGACGACGGAGACCGCTCCCGTTCCCACCAGTGCGGGAGGTGGCGGCGCGTGATCACCACCGCATCCGGCACCTGGGACTGGTCGGCCGTCGCCGACTTCATGCCGCACTTCTGGGACGGCGTGCTCGTCACGCTCCAGGCCCTCGTCCTCGGCTCGCTGATCTCCTTCAGCCTCGGCCTGGTCTGGGCCATCGCCTTCCGCGCCCCGACGCGCTTCGTGCGCTGGCCGGTGGGCATCGTCACCGAGTTCATCCGCAACACCCCGCTGCTCGTGCAGCTCTTCTTCCTCTACTTCGTGCTGCCGGAGTGGGGCATCCAGTTCTCCGCCCTGACCACCGGCATCGTCGCCATCGGCCTGCACTACTCGACGTACACCGCGCAGGTCTACCGCGCGGGCATCGAGGCCGTGCCCACCGGCCAGTGGGAGGCGGCACGGGCGCTGAGCCTGCCGTACCGCAGGACGTGGACGGCGGTGATCCTGCCGCAGGCGATCCGCCGGGTGATCCCGGCGCTCGGCAACTACGTGATCGCGATGCTGAAGGACACCCCGCTGCTCGCCGGCATCGGCGTGCTCGAACTGCTTCAGCGGTCCCGCCTGGAAGCGGCCCAGACCTTCCAGTACACGGAGGCCCTGACCGTCGTGGGTGTCGCCTTCATCGTCATCGCCTACCCCTCCTCCCTCCTCCTCCGAGCTCTGGAGCGACGTCTTGTCCGCTGACGCGAACCTCCCCAAAGACCAGCCGAACCCCAAGGTGGACGGCAGCGAGCTGATCCGCTTCGACAAGGTCGTCAAGCGCTTCGGCGGCAACACCGTCCTCGACGAGCTCGACTTCTCCGTCGACTCCGGCAAGCACGTCACGCTGATCGGCCCGTCGGGCTCCGGCAAGACGACGATCCTTCGGCTCCTGATGACCCTGATCAAGCCCGACGAGGGCACGATCAAGGTCAACGGCGACTACCTCACGCACGAGGAGAAGGCCGGCAAGCTCGTCCCGGCCGGCGAGAAGCACATCCGCGAGGTCCGCAAGAACATCGGGATGGTCTTCCAGCAGTTCAACCTCTTCCCGAACATGAAGGTCCTGCGCAACATCATGGAGGCGCCGGTCACCGTGCTCGGCCTCTCCAAGGACGAGGCGGAGCAGCGCGCCCGCGAGCTGCTCGACATGGTCGGTCTCGGCGACCGCTGCGACGCGTACCCGACGCAGCTCTCCGGCGGCCAGCAGCAGCGCGTCGCCATCGCCCGCGCCCTCGCGATGCGCCCGCAGGTACTGCTCCTCGACGAGGTCACCTCCGCGCTCGACCCGGAGCTCGTCGCCGGCGTCCTGGACGTGCTGCGCGACATCGCGCACACCACGGACATCACGATGCTCTGCGTGACCCACGAGATGAGTTTCGCCCGCGACATCTCGGACCAGGTCCTGATGTTCGACGCGGGCCGGGTCATCGAGTCCGGGGCGCCGGAGAAGATCTTCAGCGATCCGGAGCACGAGCGGACGCGGGAATTTCTCAGCGCAGTTCTGTGACCACGATCGGTGAGGGCCGGTAAGTAGCGAGGTCCCGAACCTGGGGCATGACTTTGGCATATGCCAGGGTGGCGCGTTCCTGCTGACAGACCCGGAGCGCGCCACCGAAGTCGCCAACAGGCGCCCCGCAAAGGCCCCTTGGCGGCTATCGTGGACCGAGGCCAGCTGTCCGGAACCGGTCCTTGCAGGGGGAT
This sequence comes from Streptomyces sp. NPDC055140, assembly GCF_053607285.1. Classification (NCBI taxonomy): domain Bacteria; kingdom Bacillati; phylum Actinomycetota; class Actinomycetes; order Kitasatosporales; family Streptomycetaceae; genus Streptomyces; species Streptomyces sp. NPDC055140. The sequence goes on from NZ_JBSGTG010000012.1 coordinate 13,541, forward strand.
GCCGTGGCGCTGAAGCACGAGCCGATCGCGCAGCACCACTCGGTGCAGCACGCCCTTCGTGTGCTCGAAACCGTCGCACGACGCGGCGTCGGCGTCACCGACACCGAGCTCGGCAACGAGACCGGGCTGCCCGCAGACCGGCTCGCCCCACTGCTGCGCATGCTGCGCCGCGAGGGGTACGTGGAGCAGACCTCCGACGGCGCGTACGTCACGGGCGAGACGCTGACCAGCCTCGGCTCGGCGCAGGGCCACGAGGACGCGCTCACCACGAGCCTCCAGCGCACCCTCGACCGGCTGCGCGAGACGGTGGGCGCGGCGGTCTATCTCAGCCGGTACGTGGACGGCGAGATCCGCATCACCCAGTTCGCCCAAGGCCCCACGACCCCCGCGGTCAACGAGTGGGTGGACTTCCGCTCCGCGGCGCACGCCAGCGCGATCGGCAAGAGCCTCCTCGGCCAGCTCGACCTCCACGGGCGGCGCGACCACCTCTCCCGCCACAAGATGGCCCGCCTCACCTCGCGCACGATCACGAACGAGCGCGTCCTGCTCTCCAAGCTCGACGCCCAGCCCGCGACGGTGCCGGTCCTCGACCTCCAGGAGTACGCGGTGGGCACGGTGTGCGCCGCCGTGCCCATCACGGCAGGCTCCTCGGTGGGCGCGCTGGCCCTGTCCCTCCCGATCGAGCACGCCCACCGCCTGCACCACGCGGCGCACACCCTGAACCGCGGGGCGGCCCCGTTCCTGCTCTCCCTGGCGATCTAGGACCCAGACCCGGAGTGTGCGAAGCACCCCTCAGGACCAGGTATTATTTTCGAGTCAGCAGGCGCCGCTAGCTCAGTTGGTTAGAGCAGCTGACTCTTAATCAGCGGGTCCGGGGTTCGAGTCCCTGGCGGCGCACAGACACGGTGAAGGCCCTCCACGCGAGTGGGGGGCCTTCGCCATTTGCAGACCCACCCCGACACAGCGAGGGCGGCTGGGGGTCCGGGGGTTATCCCCCGGAAAGACACAGCATCAGCGGGTCCGGGGTTCGAGTCCCTGGCGGCGCACAGACACGGTGAAGGCCCTCCACGCGAGTGGGGGGCCTTCACTATTTACCGGCCCGCCCCGACACAGCGAGGACGGCTGGGGGTCCGGGGTTCGAGTCCCTGGCGGCGCACGTTGTTTCTGCACGGCTGCGCCGCGCGTTGTGGGGGCTCCAGCCACCCACACCCCCGCACTGGGCGGGCGCCCCTCAAGCCCTCAGGTAGGCCAGCACCGCCAGCACCCTTCGATGGGTGTCCGAGTCGTCGGCCGGTGGCAGGTCCAGTTTTCCCAGGATGTTGCCGATGTGCTTGCCGACCGCGGCCTCACTCACCACCAGGTCCCGGGCGATCGCGCCGTTCGACCTGCCCTCGGCGACCAGGGCGAGTACCTCGCGCTCGCGCGGGGTGAGGCGCTCCAGGGGGTCGCGGCGGCGGCGCAGCAGCCGGCGTACCACTTCGGGGTCGACGACCGTGCCGCCGGAGGCAACCCGTTCCACCGCCTCGACGAACTGCTCGACCTGCCCGACGCGGTCCTTGAGCAGATAGCCGACGCCGGTGCCGTCGCCCGTGTCGAGGAGCTCGGCCGCGTACGAGCGCTGCACGTACTGGCTGAGGACCAGGACCGGCAGGCCGGGGCGGTCCGCGCGCAGGGCGAGCGCGGCGCGCAGGCCCTCGTCCTGGAAGCCGGGCGGCATCCGTACGTCGGTGAGGACGAGGTCCGGCGTGTGCTCGGCGACGGCGGCGCGCAGCGCGTCCGCGTCGCCGACCGCGGCGACCACCTCGTGCCCGAACCGGGCGAGCAGACCCACGAGGCCCTCGCGCAGCAGCACGGCGTCCTCGGCGAGGACCACTCTCAGAGCGCCGGGCACGGGATCTCCAGGGACAGTGCGGTCGGCCCGCCGGCCGGGCTGATGATCGTCAGTGTGCCATCGAGGACGGCGAGCCGGTCGGCGAGTCCGGTGAGCCCGCTGCCGCGCGCGGGGTCGGCGCCGCCGCCCCCGTCGTCGTGCACGTCGATGACGAGGCGGCCGCGCTCGTGGCGCGCGGTGAGCCAGGCGCGGGTGGCGCCGCTGTGCTTGGCGGTGTTGGCGAGGGCCTCACACACCGCGAAGTAGGCGGCGGACTCGACGGGTCCGGGCAGCCGGGGCAGGTCGATACGGGCGTCGACGGGGACGGCCGAGCGGTCGGCGGCGTCGTCGAGGGCGGCCGCGAGCCCGTAGTCGGCGAGAACCTGAGGGTGGATTCCGTGGATCAACTCCCGTAGCTCCACGAGGACTTGGCCGGCCTCGTCGTGCGCGGTGGCGATGCGTTCCGCGAGCGGCCCCGTCGCGGGGGCGTCGAGGCGTGCGAGTCCGAGACTCATCGTGAGGGCGACCAGGCGCTGTTGGGCTCCGTCGTGCAGGTCGCGCTCGATGCGGCGCCGTTCGGCCTCGAACGCGGCGACCAGGCGTGCCCGCGACCTGGTGACCTCCGCGAGCCGCACCTCCTCCTCCGTCTCGCGGGGCGCGAGCAGCAGCCGGGCGAGCGTGCCCCGGGCCGCGGCGTAGGCGCCGAGGGGGTGGAGGAGCACTGCGAGCAGGGCGAGCCCGGCGACGGTGCACAGGGCGGCCTGCCCGTACGAGTCGATGAGCCAGAGCTTCACGACCCGGGTGTCGTGCCCGGCGCTCGCGAGCTGGAGCGGCGCCGCCGCCACCGCCCCCGCGAGGCCGATCGTGCAGGCCAGGACCAGCAGGTCGAGCGGCCACAGGACGAGCGCGAGGAGCGCGGCATAGGCGAGTTCGCGCCAGGTCGCCTGTTCACCGAGGCGCAGCCGCAGCCAGGCCGTGGCGCCGGGCTCGGCCGGTGTGCGGTGCGGGCTGGGCGCCGCCTGCCCGGTCACGAGCCGCAGCCTGCGTCGCTCCAGCGCCCCGACCGGGACCCCGGCGAGCGCGAGCAGGGCGAGCAGCGGCAGCCCCACGAGGACGAGGGAGAGCACGGCGCCCGCGACGCCGAGCGTCACGAAGGTGACCAGGAGCGGCGCTCCGACGAGCACCCCTCCCGCGAGATACCCGGCGGCGCGCCACGGGGCGCTGCCGCGCAGGTAGGAGGGGCTACGCAGGGAGGCGGCGAGGGAGGTCACCGGGCGGGGCCGGCAGCCGGAGAGCGCCCGGCAGCCGGGGACGGCCCCGTAATCGGAGACGGTCCCGTCGACTCCCCCGCGTCGAACCTCTGCCGGGCCTCCTCGACCAGGGGCAGGTGCCCGGACGACCACTCGGCGAGCGTCGCGAACAGCGGGGCGAGGCTGCGGCCCAGGTCGCTGATCTCGTACTCGACCCGGGGCGGCACCTCCGGGTAGTACGTGCGCACGACGAGTCCGTCGCGCTCCATCTGCCGCAGGCGCTGTGTGAGCACCTTCGGCGTGATGGTGCCGATGGCCCGCTGGAGCTGCACGAAGCGCTGGGTGCCGTACTCGTTGAGCGCCCACAGGATCGGCGTGGTCCAGCGGCTGAAGACGATGTCGAGGACCGGCGAGATCGGGCAGGCCTGCTCGGGCCCGCCGCCCTGCCACCGTGTACTGCCGCTCATACAGCCCTCCCGGGAAGTCACTTTCCTCTAGGTACCTACTTTACTCAGGATGCTAGCTTTCAGGAACCGAGCGGGGCCTCAAGGTCCCTGCAGGACAAGGGAGTTGAAGATGATCGTTGTCACGGGTGCCACCGGGAACGTCGGCCGTCCGCTCGTCACCGCCCTGACCGCTGCGGGCGAGCAGGTCACCGCCGTATCGCGCCGTCCCGCGCCCGACCTGCCTGTTCGCCACGTCCAGGCGGACGTCGGCGACGCGGAGAGTCTGCGGCCCGCGCTGGAGGGGGCCGACGCACTGTTCCTGCTGATCGGCGCGGAGCTGCATCAGGCCGGGGAACCGCCGGCCGCCGTGCTCGACGCGGCGAAGGCGGCCGGCGTGCGCCGGGTGGTCCTGCTCTCCTCGCAAGGGGCGGTGACGCGGCCCGACGCCGTCTCGCACGCCAGGCTGCACGCGTTCGAGGAGGCCGTACGCCAGTCGGGCCTGGACTGGACGCTGCTGCGCCCCGGCGGGTTCGCCTCGAACGCCTTCGCCTGGGCCGACTCCGTACGCGCCCACCGCACCGTCGCAGCCCCGTTCGCCGATGTGGCGCTGCCGGCGATCGACCCGGCGGACATCGCCGCGGCGGCAGCCGTCGCGCTGCGCGAGGACGGTCACGCGGGCCGGGCCTACGAGCTGACGGGACCGGTGGGCGTCTCACCGCGTGAACAGGCCGCGGCGCTCGGCGAGGCGATCGGCGCCGAGGTGCGGTTCACCGAACTGAGCCGCGCAGAGGCCCGCGCCTTCATGACGCGGTTCATGCCGGAGCCCGTCGTGGACGGCACGCTCGACATCCTAGGTTCGCCGCACCCCGCCGAGCAGCGGGTGAGCCCGGACGTGCGGACCCTGCTCGGCCGCGAACCCGGCACGTTCGCCCAGTGGGCGGCCCGCAACGCGGCGGCCTTCGCCTGACCGGCCCCACGAGCGCGCCCGGCTCACCGGTCCAGCAGTTCCGACCGCCCGTGCGCCGCGTACTCCGCCGTGAGCGCCACGACGTCGGTATCGGTGAGGCGCCGGTACCCGCTCTCCCCCGGTGGCCGCCACCACACGGGGTCCGCACACCGGAACCCCTCGCGGCGCAGCCCCACCCGGTGCACCTTGTTCGTCGCGGTGACGGGCATCCGCTCCACGAGCCGGACGTAGCGCGGCGCCATCTTCGTCCCCAGGTCGGCCTGGGACAGCAGGAATTCGGCGAAGGCGAGCGGGTCGAAGGGGCCGGCCGTGTCCGTCTCACGCAGGGCGAGCGTCGCCATCACCTGGTCGCCGGCCACCGGGTCCGGCACCCCGTACACGGCGACGGCGGCGGCGTGTTCGTACCGGGCGAGGATGTTCTCGATCATCGCGGGAGCCAGGTTCTCGCTGTCGACCCGCAGCCGGTCGTCGGTGCGGCCCGCGAAGTACAGGAACCCCTCGCGGTCGCGGTAGAAGAGATCCCCCGTCCAGTACCAGCCGTTCCGCACCCGCTGTCCGTATGCGTCCTCGTTGCGCCAGTACCCCTCGAAGGGCGTACGGCCGCGGTTGACCAACTCCCCTATCGCGACCGCGCCGTTGAGGAGCCGCCCGTCCGGGTCGAAGTCCGCGGGCGGGCACTCCCGCCGGGTGGCCGCGTCGACGACGGCCAGGTCGTCCCCCGGCGTCGCCCGGCCAATCGCTCCGGCCGGTGTCCCCGCCGAGCGCTGTATGGCGGCGCCGCCCTCGGAGGACCCGTACCCCTCGACGAGCCGCACCCCGAACCGTTCGGCGAACCGCGCCGCGTCCACCGCCCCCGCCTCCGTGCCGAAGCCGACCCGCAGCGGGTTGTCCCGGTCGTCGGGCCGCTCGTCGGTGGCCAGGATGTACTGCACGGCCCGCCCGACATACGTGAAGTACGTGGCTCCGTACGCCCGTACGTCGTCCAGGAAGCGCGAGGCCGAGAACCGGCGTCGCAGCGCGACGCCCGCGCCCGCCGCGACGGCCGGCGCCCAGTCGGCGATCACCGCATTGCCGTGGAAGAGCGGCATGCAGATGTAGTGGACGTCGTCGCGGCGCACTCCGAACTGGCCGACGAGGGACTGTCCGGCGGCCGCAAGGCGCCCCTGTGAGCAGATCGCGGCCTTGGGCGCACCCGTGGAGCCGGAGGTGAAGTACAGCAGCATGCGGGTTTCGGGGGTGGCGCGGGCGGGATCGGGCTTGGCGCCCTCGTACGGCGCGAGCAGTTCGGTGTACGCGTCGGAGTCCGTCACCAGGATGCGTACGCCCGGGAGTTGGAGACCGTCGAGCAGCGGCAGATGGGCGCGCTCGGTGACGAGGACGCGGCAGTCGGTGTGCAGGATGTCGCGGGCGAGTTCGGGGCCGCGCCGGGTCGGGTTGACGCCGGCGACGGCGGCGCCCGCGAGGGCCGCGGCGCTCAGCCAGAGCGGGAACTCCGGGGTGTTGTCGAGGAGTACGCCGAGGTGCGGATCGGCTCCCCGGGGCAGCAGGTCGGCGAGGAGCGCGGCCCGGGCGGCGGCGCCGGCGGCCACCTCGTGATGACTGAGGACCTGGTCCTCGCACCACAGTCCGGGGCGGTGATCGCCCCATCGCTCCTGTACGAGTTCCGCGACGGTACGCCTCATGGGACCCATGACCGGGCACCATAATTGACATACCGTCAGAAGTGGAGACCCCGACGGCGGCTCAGCCGTACCGGATCATGACGTTGACGAGTATGCCGATGGTCACGACGATGACGACGAGGCCGAAGATCATGCCGAACGCGTCCTTGCCGGGACTCGGCTCCGACGCGGTGGCCTTGTCGGGCTGCTGGACCGTGTAGTGGACGACCGCCTCGTCACCGACGGCCCGGCTCGGCGGCCCACCGGACTCCTTGAACCGGATCGCGCGCCGGTCGGCGGTGGTGAAGTCGTACTCGTGCCACTGGATCCGGCGGGCGATGTCGTTGACCACCTGGACCGTCACATAGGCCCGGACGACCCGCGCCCGCGCGGTCAGCCCGCTCCGCCAGGCGGCCTGCCGCTCGTTGCTTCTGCGGACGATCGCGTACCCGGCCCAGATCAGGACGAGGATCAGGACCGGGAAGAGTATGTGGAAGACGGCATCCATGGGGGCCTCGGGTCAGAAGGGCATCTCGGCGACGGCGACAACGAAGAATACGCAGAAGGCGACGACGAGACCGAGGAAGCCCAGCAGGAACACCATGCCCGCCGCGGCCCGCACCGGGGCCGGGGCGTGCGCCGTGGCACGGTCGGGGCGGTCGGCGGTGTAGTACACCATCACTACATCGCCCTGCACGGTGGTCGCGGGTCCGTTGGCCTCCTCGAACCTGACGGGGCGTCCGTCACCGGCCACGAACTCGTAGACGTGGTGCTGTGTGGTGCTCCGGTGGCCGTCGCTGTCACGCCTCGTCGAGGTGAACGCGCGCAGACAGCGGGCCTCTGCGGTCAGACCGCTCGCCCAGGCCCTTCTGACCTGCATCGAGCGGCGCGTCAGCGTCACCGCCATGAAGAGCGCCACCGACGCGATGAATACCGGCACGATCAAGAACAACACCTGCATGGCCATCCCCCGATACCACGTTCCGTGCACGCCGCCCGGTCGGAACGGCGTGCACGGAACGTACCCGCGCGAAGGCCCCGGGAGCCTCAAGCCATGCTCAGAACTGAACGTCCGAGCACGCGTAGAACGCGTTCGCCGTGTCCGCGATCGTCCACACCGCGAGGATCACGTGGTGGCCGCTCTTGCCGGAGGGCAGGGTGCCGGTGTGCGAGAGGGTAGCCGGGGGCTGGCCGCTGAACGGCACGGTGAGGAACGGCGCGGTGTCCAGGTCGGCCCTGGTCAGCGGCTTGCTGTCGTCCCAGCCGTTCTTGGTGATGTAGTAGCGGAAGTCCGTGGTGGAGTGCCGCGCGGTGAACTGCCAGCGGAAGGTCTGGCTCGCACCCGCGGTGACCTTGGTCGTCGGCCAGGCGGTGCCGTCGGGAGCCTTGGCGCCGTTGAGCGCGCCGAACTCGCCGTGGTTGGCGGAACAGATCGTCCCGTCGGCGGGACCGGCGGCCGGGAAGCCCTTGGGGCCCTCGACGCTCTGCGGTTCCCACTGGATGTTGCCGCATCCGGTGACGGTGCCCTCGGCGCAGAGTTTCTGCCGGCTGATGGGGAGGTCGGTGTAGCCGTGGCTGCTCGCGCCGCCCGACGAGAGCACGAAGGCCCCCGCCGTGGTGAGGCCGAGCACGGCCGCGTAGACACGCGACGGAGTCGCATGATGTCTCGTCTTTCGCATGCTGCCGCTCCTGGAGAACGTGGGGGAGTTCCGGTGAGCCGTGCACACAGCGTTGAATCAGGTCTAGACCAGACCCCAGATTATTGCTGTCAGTTGAACATGTCCATACCAATAGTGGAGAGGATCCGGTCGCATCTCCCCCGGGAGGTCTCGACCAGCTCGCCGTTGGGCGCGTCATTCCCGGCCACCCAGGCGCGGGCCCCCGCCGCGCCCCGCCCGCCCGCCAACTTCCGCTCCACAAGCCGGACTTGACGCACCTCCAAAGGAGCCTCGACATACCAGCACCGCGCCATCAGCTCCCGCGCCTCCCGCCAGCCCGGCAGGTCGCACGCCAGATAGTTCCCCTCGGTCACGACGAGCCGGGCCACGGGCGGCACCAGATGCCGGGCGGCGACGGGCTCGTGCAACGTGCGGTCGTAATCGGGTACGTAGATGTCCGCGGCAGTGTCGTCGAGGACCCGGCGCAGCAGCGCCACGTACCCCCGCACGTCGAAGCTCGGCTCGGAGCCCTTGCGCGCAGTCAGCCCGAGGCGCTCCAACTGGGCGTTGGCCAGATGGAATCCGTCGAGCGGAAGATACGCGGCCTGCTCGCCGATCCGCTCGACCAGGGCCCGCGCGAGCGTGGACTTCCCGGCGCCGGGCGGGCCCGCGATCCCCAGCAGGACACGCGGGCCCGACGCGGTGAGCTTCCAGGCTTCGGCCGTCAGTCTCGAGATCCCCATGGGCGGGGACTCTACGACGCGTCGCCGCCCCGGCCGGTGCAGAACGCCACCGTCAGATCCTTGACCAGCGCCTTGCGTTCGTAGTCGTCCAGCTCGACCAGGCCGCGCGCCGTCAGCCGCGTCATCGTGTCCTCGACCGAGTCGACCACCGACGTCAGGACGCTGTCCCGGTGCTGCGCGTCCAGGGCCGCGATCCTGCGTCGCCGCATCGCGGCGGCGACCTCGGGCGCGTACTCGATCCTGGTCGGCTGCGCCGAGAACACCTCGATGCCGACGGGCGCCGCGTCGGCGGCGAGCTGCCGGGTGAGCGCGTCGCCGACTGCCTCCGCGTCGCGCAGGGTCGGGGCGTCCTGGTGGAAGGCGTCTGCGGGCAGCTGGGAGAACACCCGAGCCATCGCCGCCTCCACGCACTCGCGCAGATACTCCTGGTGGTCCTCCACGGCGAGCGCGGCGCGCGCGGTGTCCTTGATGTGCCACACGACGAGGATGACGACACGCAGGGCGACCCCGTTCGCGTCGACCGCGGGCATCGCCTCGCTGCGCCAGTGCCGCAGGCGTACGTCGGTACGGCGGCGCAGGAGCAGGGGGTTCACCCACCTCAGGCCGGTGCGGCGGACGGTTCCACGGTAGCGGCCGAAGAGCGTGAGCACCCACGCCTTGCCGGTCCGGCCGCGCGCGAGACCGCCGAACCCGAACAGGGCGAGCGTGCCCGAACCCGCGACGGCCGCCCACTGGACGGGCCCGAACTGCGCGCCCGCCGGGACGGGCAGCGCCGTAATGTGCGGCAGCACCCCGCCCCACCACAGCGACGCGGCGCCGCCCACCGCCCCCGCGAGACCGCCGAGCACACCGACCGCGCCGGGCAGCGTGCGCCCGGGCCGCTCGACGAGGTCCGGGTCGACGACCGGCGCCGGGCGCGAGGGCGGTCGCGGCGGCATCCGGCGCGGGACGCGCGGCTGCTCGCCGCCGCTCCGCCGGCGCCCGACGACGGCCGGCCTCAGCCGCACCGAGACAGGGGCGGGCCCGTCCCGGGAAAGCAGATGGACCGGGATCTCCGTGGTGGCCCCGCCGCGGATCAGCCGGGCGCCCCACCCGCCGGACGTCTCGGTTCCCGGCTCGGCGAAGCCCGCGGCGCGGACGCCCGCGGACACCCCGCGACCGCCACGCGCACCGTCACCGTCGGCCTCAGCGGGCAGCTCGGGCCCCTCCGGCCACTCCGTCGTCGTACTCATCCTTGCCTCCGTACTGGATCCGTACATCCGCGATGGCCTCCGGCCCGGCAGAGCCGGAGGGGTCGGGGTGTGCGGCGAGGCGAGTCGCCGCACACTCCCGGGGCCGCGTGCGGTCGGTGGGCGTTCACGTCCCACCGGCGACCGGCCGGTGGGCGTTCACGAGAAGAGCCGTCGCCAGGTCTCGGGCCCCGGGTAGCCGTCGGCCGCGCCGCCGCGCCAGCCCTGGGACCGCTGGAACGCCTCGACGCCCCGCCGGTCGGCCTCACCCCAGCGGGGGCCCGGGCTCTTCGTGTGGTTCTTGCCGAACCCCTTCTTCACCAGCTGCTTGCCGAGCTGGGTGACGTACGCGTTGCTCGCGCCCGGCCGGAACATGCCGCGCCCGGGATAGGGCGGCACCTTGGACGCGGCGGAGCCGGGGCCGGACGCGCTGCCGGCGATGGGCGGGATGCCCTTGCCCTTGCCGCCGACCAGATAGGCCCAGGTCGTGGGCCCGGGCAGGCCGTCGGCGTTCGTGCCCGTCCAGCCCTGCGCACGCTGGAACGCCTGCGTGGCGAGCCGGTCGGCCTCACCCCAGCGCGGCCCGGGTCCCATCGCGTAGAACCGCCCGCCACCCCGGTCGACGAGCAGCTTCCCGAGCCGCGTGACGTTCGGGTTGTCCGCCCCGGTACCGAACGACTTGGCGCCCGGGAACACCGTCGAGGCCGAACCGCCGACCGCCAGCTTCTTCTCCTGCTTCAGCCCCTTGTAGCGATAGGGCACATAGTGGGACGAGTTGCTCCAGTAGGCATAGGGAGTGGACTGCTTGCGGGCCCTGGGCGGCGTCTGCTCGTACGCGATGTAGTAGGTGTGCGTGTAGTCGGTCCAGCCACCGAAAAGGACGACGTGCGAGCCCTTCTGAGGGTTCGACGGATTGTGGAAGAGCAGCATGTCGCCGGGCTGGAGCTGCGCGCGCGTGATGCGCGTCCCGAACTTGTTGAGACTCCCGGTCCATTCGTTGCTGCCGAGGTTCCACGCCATGGAGACGAAGCCGGAACAGTCCTGCCGGTACCCGTCGCTCCAGAACTTCACCATGCTGTACGGCACCTTGGCGGCGAGCCAGAGCTTGGACCGGTTGATGATCGCCGCGCGGGTCGTGGCCGGCAGTCCGGTCACGTGCCTCGGGGGCGAGGCCGGGCTGCCCGCCGGCCCGTGCAGCGGGCCCGACCCGCCCTGTGGGGTCGGCGGCTCGTCCGAGGACGGCAGCCCCGGCCTGGCCGGTCCGTGGTCGGCCGCGACGGCGGGGACCGTGTGCGCGCCACCGATGACCGTGCCGGCCGCGGCCGCGAGGACGAGGGCGCGCCGGGCGCCGTGAGCGGCGGGGTGGCCGCCGAGACTGATCGTCAGCGACGACGGGGAGCTCCGGGCGACACTCCGCCAGTGAAGACACCCCGGGCAGTCGCAGTCGCTCGCAGGATCGAATTCCTCGAACGCCGGAGCCTTCATGCGATTCCCCTCACACTCCAGAATGAAATGTCCAACTATCTGCACAAACGGAAGCCTCTCAACTCTCCGGCGATATCGCATGTTGACGGTCCGAATGATGTATTTACCGGACAAATAGGGTGATACGGACAGGCGTGGTGGTCCGGAGCACCCCCGGGATTCGGGTAGAGTTCTCCAGGTCAGCAGGCGCCGCTAGCTCAGTTGGTTAGAGCAGCTGACTCTTAATCAGCGGGTCCGGGGTTCGAGTCCCTGGCGGCGCACAGACACGGTGAAGGCCCTCCACGCAAGTGGGGGGCCTTCGCTATTTACCGGCCCGTCCCGACGCAGCGAGGACGGCTGGGGGTCCGGGGGTCGCCCCCCGGAAAGACACAGCATCAGCGGGTCCGGGGTTCGAGTCCCTGGCGGCGCACAGACAAGCGAAAGCCCTCCACGCAAGTGGGGGGCCTTCGCCATTGGCGAGCCCCCGCGTGATGAGCCCCTTTCTGCTGCTCGGGGGGCTACGACCGCCGCTCCTGCCGATAACGTGGACCCATGGCGCGCGACCTCCAGGAGCGGATCAAAAAGCTCATCATCGACCGGCGGCTTCCCTCCGGTGCCTCCCTGCCCACCGAGCCCGAGTTGATGGAGCTCCTCGGCGTCAGCCGGAACTCCGTGCGCGAGGCGCTCAAGGCCCTCCAGGCGATGGGCATCGTGGAGATCCGGCACGGCTTCGGCACCTACGTCGGACCGATGTCCATGGCACCCATGATCGAGGGGCTCACGTTCCGCACCGTCGCCGGGCACTACCGCGGCGAGGACAGCCTGCTCCAGCTCCTCGAACTGCGCGAGGCCGTCGAGACCGGCCTCATCGCGCGCCTCGCCGGCCGCGTCCCCGAGGCCGACCTGGCCGAACTGGACGCCCTCGTCGACCTCATGGACGCCGAGGCGGCCACCGACGGCGCCGTGAGCCCGGGCACCGACCGCGCCTTCCACGCGACGCTCTACCGCGGCCTCGGAAACCCGCTGCTCGGTGAGGTCATGGAGGCGTTCTGGGACGCCTTCCACCGGGTGCGCACCGACCTCGTCGCCATCCCGCACGACCCGAAGGTCACCGGACTCCAGCACCGCGAGATCGTCGACGCGGTGCGCTCCGGAGACCCACTGCGTGCGGAGCGCGCCATAAGGGAGCACTTCGGCGACATCCGCACCCGGCTGAGCACCCCGGCGCGCCCCCGATAAGCAGCGTCAGCGCCCCCGGCGCGCGCCCCGCGAACGACGCCTGAGCGCCCCGTGTGCCCCAACAGGCGTGTCAATTCGCACGTATGACCGGTAAACAGCATGTTTCGCTTCGTATCGCCCTTGCGATCATGATGAGGTGCGTAGAACCCTGTCCTGGAGCCATCGGCTCCGATGAGGCAGGCGGTACACGGCAGTTGGGGCCGGCAGTCGGCCTGCGCCGGTTGCGCTCGACTCAGGGGTGGGGGCCCCGTTCATGAAGCGATGCCGAGGGGGGCATCATGCAACCGGAAGGCCGTCGTCTCAGTCTTAGACGGGGGACCGTGGCCTGCCACTGACACGTCCGGCAAGGTCGAGGGGGACCGAACCGGACGGATGACCGACGACCACGCAGTGACTTGCGTGCGGGGGGAATGACTCATGACGTCGACGCCGACAGGCGCCCGGCAGAACTTCGATCCGTCCCAGACCACCCAGCTACGCGTGCCGCCGCATCGGACCGGCGGCTTCCGGCGCATCAAGAAGGCCCTGCCGCGCTACGACTACGAGCACTACAGCCGGCTCGCGGGGCCGCTGACCCAGCCCGAACCCGGCAAGCCGTACAAGGTGCAGTACCGCTCGCTGCTCTCGCAGGAGCCACACCGGCTGCGGGCCGCGCTGATGCTGGGCGCCGCGCCGCTCCTCTCTCTCGTACTGCTCTTCTGGCTGCTCCAGCCCGAGCACTGGACTGAGCGGGACTACCCGGCGTACGACTTCCTGCCCGCGCTCGACGTCGTGATGCTGGTGTCGATCGGCCTGATCGAGTTCTTCCGCTGCATGAACGTGCTGTCGAACGCGCACGCCACGCTCGTCGCCCGCGACCCGATCCCGGTGGTGCCCGAGACCGGCACGAGAGTCGCGTTCCTGACCTCGTTCGTGCCCGGCAAGGAGCCGATCGAGATGGTGACGAAGACCCTGGAGGCGGCCGTGAAGCTGCGCCACCGGGGGCTGTTGCACATCTGGCTCCTCGACGAGGGCGACGACCCCGAGGTGAAGGCGGTCTGCGAGCGCCTCGGCGTGCACCACTTCTCCCGCAAGGGCGTCGCGAGGTGGAACCAGGCCAAGGGCCCGCACCGCGCCAAGACCAAGCATGGCAACTACAACGCCTGGCTGGACGCGCACGGTGACGACTACGACTACTTCGCCTCCGTCGACACCGACCATGTGCCGCTGCCCAACTACCTGGAGCGGATGCTCGGCTTCTTCCGCGACGAGAACGTCGGCTTCGTCATCGGCCCGCAGGTCTACGGCAACTACGACTCCTTCGTCACGAAGGCCGCCGAGTCCCAGCAGTTCCTCTTCCACGCGCTGATCCAGCGCGCGGGGAACGCCTACGGCGCCCCGATGTTCGTCGGCACCTCCAACGCCGTACGCATCAGGACCCTCAAGCAGATCGGCGGTCTGTACGACTCGATCACCGAGGACATGGCGACGGGCTTCGAGATCCACCGCGCCAAGAACCCGGCCACGGGCGAGAAATGGAAGTCGGTCTACACGCCCGACGTGCTCGCCGTCGGTGAGGGCCCGAACGCCTGGACCGACTTCTTCACGCAGCAGCTGCGCTGGTCCCGAGGCACGTACGAGACGATCCTCAAGCAGTTCTGGAAGGCGCCGTTCTCGCTGCCGCCGGGCCGCTTCTTCAACTACACGATGATGGTCATCTTCTACCCGATGTCCGCCATGAACTGGATTCTGGCGGCGCTGAGTTGTGCCCTGTTCCTCGGTCTCGGCGCGTCCGGCGTGAACATCGACCCGACCATCTGGCTGATGCTGTACGGCAACGCGTCCGCGCTGCAGATCGGCCTCTACATCTGGAACCGCCGCCACAACGTGTCGCCGCACGAGCCCGAGGGCTCCGGCGGCATCGCGGGCATGGTGATGTCGGCGCTGTCCGCGCCGATCTACGCACGCTCCCTGATGGACGCCGTGCTGCGGCGCAAGAGCACGTTCGTGGTGACCCCCAAGGGCGAGTCGGCCAGCCCCGACACGCTGTTCGGCACGTTCCGCATCCACCTGTTCTTCATCCTGGTCTTCGCGGCGTCCATGACCGCGTCCTTCGTGTACGGGCACGCGCACCCGGCGATGCTCACCTGGGCCTCGTTCGCGCTGCTCATCACGGCCTCGCCGATCTTCGTCTGGCGGTGGACGATGCGGCAGGACAGGAAGAAGCCGAAGCCGCCGGCCGCTCCCCCGGACCAAGGGGAGCACTCGGCTGCGCCGGCGCACGCCGCGCAGGAGAAGCCGAGTTGGGCCGCGCCGGACCAGACCATGCAGATCGCCCTTGGGGGACGTAAGAAATGAAAGACGGTGCCAGCCGCCGCCGTGCCCGACGCATAGCCATCGGCTCGGTGGTGGTGCTAGCGCTTGCCGGGATGAACGGTCCGTGGCTCTACCGGTTCGGGTCGGCGAAGTACCACGAGTACAAGATCAACAGACCCGAGTACAAGGCCGAGAACGGCAAGTGGGACATCGTCGAGTTCCCCAAGGAGTACCGGCAGAACACGATCCACGCCGCCCTGCTGCACACGGGCAAGATCCTGCTCGTGGCCGGGTCCGGGAACAACCAGGACAACTTCGACGCGAAGAAGTTCGACACGCGGCTGTGGGACCCGGTGAAGGGGACGATCAAGAAGATCCCCACGCCCAGCGACCTGTTCTGCACGGGCCACACGCAGCTGGCCAACGGCAATCTGCTCATCGCCGGCGGCACCAAGAGCTACGAGAAGCTCAAGGGCGACGTCACCAAGGCCGGCGGCCTGATGATCGTCCACAACGAGGACCCTGACGAGCCGAAGACGATCCCCAAGGGGTCCAGGTTCACCGGCAAGGAGAACGGCAAGACCTTCGTCACCAGCGAGAACATCACCATCGAGCGGGCGAAGAAGGTCTTCGACCCCACGACGGGCAAGTTCCTGCGCAACGACCCGGGCATCCGCCGGGTCTACGTCGAGGCGCAGAAGAGCGGCACGAAGTACGAGACGGGCACGCAGGACAACTACCGCGTGCAGGGCCTCAAGGGCGCCGACGCGCGCAACGTCTACGGCATCGCGCAAAAGCTCGCCCTGGACAAGAAGGACTTCCAGGGGATCAGGGACAGCTACGAGTTCGACCCGGTCGCCGAGAAGTACATCAAGGTCGACCCGATGAACGAGGCGCGTTGGTACCCGACGCTGACCACGCTCTCGGACGGCAGGGTCCTCTCGGTCTCCGGGCTCGACGACATCGGCCAGCTCGTCCCGGGCAAGAACGAGACGTACGACCCGAAGACCAAGAAGTGGACGTACACCAAGGGGATCCGCCAGTTCCCGACGTACCCGGCCCTCTTCCAGATGGAGGACGGGAAGATCTTCTACTCGGGCGCCAACGCGGGCTACGGGCCCGACAACGTCGGCCGCACGCCCGGCATCTGGGACCTCGCGACCAACAAGTTCCAGAAGATTCCCGGGCTGAGCGACCCGAAGCTGATGGAGACCGCCGGCACGGTGGAGCTGCCGCCCGCGCAGGACCAGCGCTACATGGTGGTCGGCGGCGGCGGGGTCGGCGAGTCCAAGGAGACGAGCCGCAGGACGCGGATCGTCGACCTCAAGGCGAAGGACCCGAAGTTCGTCGACGGTCCCGAACTGGAGAAGGGCACGCGCTACCCGCAGTCCTCCACGCTCCCCGACGACACGGTCCTGGTGTCCGGCGGCTCCGAGGACTACCGCGGCCGCGGCGACTCGAACATCCACCAGGCGCGGCTGTACGACGTGAGGACCAACACCTTCAAGCGCGTCGCCGACCCGCTCGTCGGCCGCAACTACCACTCGGGCTCGATCCTGCTGCCCGACGGCCGCGTGATGTTCTTCGGCTCGGACTCGCTCTACGCCGACAAGGCGAACACCAAGCCCGGCGTCTTCGAGCAGCGCATCGAGATCTACACGCCGCCGTATCTGTACCAGGACTCGCGGCCCACGCTCAGCGGCGGCACG